>DDSO01000051.1 GCA_002343425.1 Brevundimonas sp. UBA2388 | reverse complement strand
CGAGAAGATCCGCATCTCCGGCGGCGGGCGCTGCAATTTCACCAACACCGGGACCAGCCCCGCGAATTTCCTCGGCGAGAACCCGCGGTTCGCCACCTCGGCCCTGAAGCGGTTCAGCCAGCACGACTTCGTCAAACGCGTCGACCGCGCCGGCATCGCCTGGCACGAAAAGACCCTCGGCCAGCTGTTCTGCGACGACAGCGCCAAACAGATCATCCGCATGCTCACCGACGACATGCGGGCGGCGGGCGTGGTGCTGTCGCTCGGCGTCTCGGTCGATCGGGTCGAGCGCGTGGCCGACGGCTTTGAGGCCGCCCTGTCGGACGGGACTGTGGTCCGCAGCCGGTCGCTGGTCCTGGCCACCGGCGGCAAGTCGATCCCGAAGATGGGGGCCACCGGCTGGGCCTATGACGTCGCCCGCCAGTTCGGCCTGCGCGTCACCGACACCCGCCCGGCCCTGGTCCCCCTGACCTTCGAGGCCGGCCTGCTGGAGACGCTGAAACCCCTCGCCGGGGTCGCGGTCGACGCCGTGGTCAAGGGCGGCGGCACCCGCTTCGCCGAGGCCATGCTGTTCACCCACCGCGGCCTGTCGGGCCCCGCCATCCTCCAGATTTCGAGCTACTGGCGCGAGGGCGAGCCCATCACCGTCGCCATGGCCCCCGGCGAGGACCTCTACGCCCGCCTCAAGGCCGCCAAGGAGGAGAACGGCAAACAGATGGTCCACACGGCGCTGGGCCATCTGATCCCCCGCCGCCTCGCCGAAAGCGTCTGCGACCGCGAAGGCGTCAAGGGCAAGCTGGCCGAGGTCGGCGACAAGACCCTGCGCCGCCTCGACGCCGCCGTGAACGCCTGGACCGTCAAGCCCGTCGGCTCCGAAGGCTACCGCACCGCCGAGGTCACCCTGGGCGGCATCGCCACCGACCAGCTGGACCAGCAGACCATGGAGGCCACGTCCGTCCCCGGCCTCTATGTCATCGGCGAGGCCGCCGACATCACCGGCTGGCTCGGCGGCTACAATTTCCAGTGGGCCTGGTCGTCGGGCTGGGCGGCCGGGCAGGCCTGCTAGGACGCCGCGGGGCAGGGCCGCGGCGGCGACGGCAGCGGGGGCCGCTCCAGCTGGACGGCCACGAGCATCTCCGAGGCCTCCGGGGTCGTCGCCGCCTCGGCGTTCCGGAAGGCGGCGAGGTTTTCGGCATAGAGCTGCGCGCGGCGCTCCGGGGCGAGGACATCGATCTTCACCTCATTCCAGAGCCGCCCCTCGTCGTCCTGCAGCGCCAGGGTGAACCGGCCGCCCGGGGCCATGGCCGCCAGCAGGTCGGGCGCATCGACATAGCCGGAGCTCCAGTCCTGATGCCGGTCGGGGCCCGCCGGGACCGGGACGCGGTGGCCGCGCCAGCTCTGGCCCGAGGGCCCGATCAGCACGGCCTGGAGCCAGCCGGGCCGGTCCCGGCAGTAGTCGCCGAAGCGGACGGTCATCCCCACCCCCTTGGGCGGCCCTAGCGTGAGCCCCTCGCTGTGGAAGTCGAAGCTGATGCTGAAAGGGGAGTCTTCGGCATAGCTGCCGGCCACAAGCTCCGGCGCGCCCATCCGGGGGTTCTGGCCCTCGTCCCGCAGAAGCCGCAACGGCATCTGCGCCTCGACGACCGGGGCGCCCGGATCCAGGGCGGGAAGGACCGGATCGGCGGCAGGCCCGGCGCTGGCGCAGGCGCGGAAGGCGCCGAGCAGGAACAGCAGAAGCAGAATACGCATGGACCCTCGCGACGTCGCCGGGCGAGTTGGAACGGCGGCGGGGGCCGGGTCAAGGCGCGGGTCGGACGGCGCCGCCTCGCCGCCCGCCCGGCTTTCCTGTATGAGCCGCCGCCATGCCCTTCACCGCCACCGTCCTGACCATGTTCCCCGAGGCGTTTCCGGGGCCGCTCGGCGTCTCGCTGATTGGCACGGCGTGGCGTGAGCGCGGGCTCTGGAGCCTTGATACGGTTGACATTCGGGCCTTTTCCACAGATACGCGCGGCTTCCTGGACGACACCCCCGCGGGTGGCGGGCCGGGAGCCGTGCTGAAAGCGGACGTGGTGGCCAGGGCGCTCGACAGCGTTTCCGGCCCGCCCCGGCCGCTTTTGTACATGAGCGCCCGGGGTCGGCCCCTGACCCAGGCGCGCGTCAAGGAATGGGCCAAGGCCGACGGCATTACGGTGCTGTGCGGCCGGTTCGAGGGGGTGGACCAGCGCGTGCTCGACGCGCGCGGGTTCGAGGAGGTCTCCGTCGGGGACGCGGTGCTCGCCGGCGGCGAGGCGGCGGCTATGGTGGTGATCGAGGCGTGCGTACGACTGATCCCCGGAGTGCTGGGCCAGGCCGAAAGCCTGAGTTCGGAGAGCTTTGAGGACGGCCTTCTGGAGCATCCGCAGTACACGCGACCGCGGACGTTCGAGGGGCTGGAGATACCCGAGGTGCTTCTGTCGGGCGACCATAAAAAGGTCGCCGCATGGCGCGAAGAGCAGCGGCGAGAGACGACCCGGGAACGACGGCCAGACCTCTGGGCGGCGTATCAGGGAAAGACAAATGCGGGACTTGAGCCCGCCAAATCACAGGTAAAGAGCGCAAAAGCTCGAGGAGAATAGAATGAACATCCTTCAGACGATCGAAGCCGAAGAAAAAGCCCGCCTGGTCGCCCAACGCGCCATCCCCGACTTCCAGCCCGGCGACACGCTGCGCGTCATGGTCAAGATCAAGGAAGGCGAGCGCGAACGCATCCAGGCCTTCGAGGGCGTCTGCATCGCCCGCGCCGGCGGCGGGATCAACGAGAATTTCACCGTGCGAAAGATCAGCTTCGGCGAGGGCGTCGAGCGCGTCTTCCCGCTGATGTCGCCGAACATCGACGCCATCGAGGTCAAGCGCCGCGGCGTCGTCCGGCGCGCCAAGCTCTATTACCTGCGCGACCGTCGCGGCAAGTCGGCCCGGATCGCCGAGAAGCAGACCGTGCGTCCGGTCAAGGGCGTCGTGGTCCCGGAAACCGGCACGGCCCAGAAGGCCGACGAAACCGAAGCATAAGCCGCTTCGTTTCGCCGAAATTACAAAGGCCCCGGCGCAACCGCCGGGGCCTTTTCTGTCAGGGCCGGGACCCTAGTTCGGGTAGAGCCGCCCGTCCGCGTCTTTCTGACCGTCCAGGCTGTGCTTGAGATCGCGCATCTGGTCGTGACCGTCCTTCACCGTCGTCCAGGCCCGGCGGATGGTCTCGCGGGTCGTGGCGGAGACGTCCGAGTCCTCAAGCGCCTTCTCGAACTTGCCCTTGATGAAGTCCTCGCCGTTCTCGACCGAGTTCACGACCGCCTGCTCGTCGCGCAACAGGGCATGTTTGACGTCCAGAAAGGCCCGATGCGCCTTGGCGAGGATCGACCCGTCGTCCTCAGGCTCACCACCCAGATTGCGGACCGTGCCCTGCAGATCGGCGGCCACCTGCTGGCGTTCGAAGCTGCGGGCCTCGAACAGCGACCGGTAGTTGGGCTTGTCGGTTTCCTTGGCGGCTTCGCGATAGCCGTCAGCACTGTCGATCGTGGTCTCGATCAGGCTGTTGAGAACGCGGATGTCGTGGTCGTTGGGAGTGGTCATGGTCAGGCCTTTCACAGTTTCCGGGAGGAGACCTGAAAGCGTTGTAGAGCCTGAAAAGGTTTCAGCTTCGCCGTTCTACAATTTCGTGCGCAGCGACCAGAGCTCGGGGAAACAGCGGCGCTGCAGGGTCTCGGTCAGATAGGCCACTCCCTCGGTGCCGCCCGTGCCGCGACGCCGCCCGATGATGCGTTCGACTGTTACAACGTGTTTGTGCCGCCAGGTCAGCAGGGCGTCATCGAGGTCCACGAGCTTCTCGGCCAGCTGGTAGAAGGGCCACCAGCGGGCGGTGTCCCGATAGACCTCGAGCCACGCAGCCTCGACCTCTTCGGACGGCTCATAGGGCTTGCTGACCTCACGGTTCAGCACCGCGACGGGGATCGGCAGGCCTGCGACAGCCAACTGCGAGAGCGTGTCGTCATAGAGGCTGGGAGCGATGAGGGCGGCCTGAAGCGCGGCGTGGGCCGCGGGGCGTTCGACGTGGAAGCGCAGGAAGCGCTCGTCCTTCAGCCCCAGCATATACTCGAAGCGCCGGAACTGGTCGCTCTGGAAACCTGACGAGGACCCCAGAACACCGCGAAAGCGCAGATAATCGGCCGGGGTCATCGTGGCCAGGATGTCCCAGCTCATGGTCATCACCGCCTGGATGCGGCTGACGCGGGCCAGGCATTTGTAGGCCGGAACGAGGTCGCCGCCGCGCACCAGGGCCTGGGCCAGCGTCACTTCATGCAGTATCTGCTTGAGCCACAGCTCCTTGGTCTGATGGATGATGACGAACAGCATCTCGTCATGCTCATCCGACAGCGGATGCTGGGCGGCGAGCAGGTCGTCGAGCGCCAGATAGCCGGCGTAGGTGATCTCGGAGGGATTGGCGGCGTCGGTCATTCCCGACCTATCGCGCGGCACGCGCGGCGGCTCAAGGCTTGTCGGGATCGTCGGGCCGGTCGTCCCAGCCTTCGCGGCTGGACTTGAAGGCCAGAGCCATCAGGCCCCAGGTTAGTCCGACCGTGCCGAACACGCCGAGCGACAGGGCGATCAGCCCGTGAACGCCCAGCGGACCGCCACCGATGGCGGCCCAGGCAAGACTGACAGCGGCCGTCGACACAACAGCGACGCCGGTGACGGCAAGGAGTTTCAGCAGCAGGCGGCGCGCGGTCAGCGCTGGACCCACTGGCCCTGGGCGTTGCGGTACCACTGGCCGGTGCTGATCCGCGGCAAGAGCTGCGTCTGGAACATCCGGGCCGCGGCGGCCTCGGTCGTCGCCCCGTCGCCGGCCGCCTGCGCGCTGCGCGCATAGGCTTCGCGGCGGGCTGCATTGGTCGCCTGGACCGCCTCGGTCAGGGCGGCGTCGGATGCCGGGACGCGGAAGCCGAGATAGCCGTCAGCCTGTTCGCCGACCGTGCCTTGCACCTTGGCGGCGTCGATCATCGACTTCTGGGCGGAGGTCTGGGCGAAGGCCGCGCCCGCGGCGACGCCGAGAGCCGCGACGGCCGCGGCGACGACGAAGAACTTGCGGAAAGACATCTGGGTCAACTTTCGCATCAGAACAGGTTGGGATTTTCGACGAGGAGGTCCTGAAGCTCCCGGTCGAGGCGCACGCGAACATCGGCATCGAGTTTCGCGTAGATCTGGATCGGATCGACCTGCAGCCGGACGGTGGGCGTACAGCCGCCGAGGCCGACTGCGGCGATGAGGCCGAGCAGGGCGAGGCGGGTGCGCGTCCGGGTCTGGGGCCGAGTCATGAGCGGTGGTCTCCGGTCTTCAATCGACGGCGATCTAACGCGATTGAGCGTGAACGGGTTCTGAACGGCGAAAAAGGCCTGATCACGGCGTGTCAGGCGGTAGGCTCTCCGGCGGAGCGGCCGCTTCAGCCGACGGTCGTCCGTCGCGGGCGCGGTTGAGCTCCAGCAGATCACCGATCAACTGGTTGAGGTTGAGAGTGGTGTCGAGAGTCAGGTCGATCCCGGTCCCGGACGGAAGGGGCAGGGTCCGGTTGAGGAATTCCCGGCTGATGAATTCGGCGAGGGGTATGCGCAACTCCTGGCGTAGCGGAGGATCGTGACGACCGCGGATGCGGAACAGCACCCCGATGCGGCCCTCGTCGAGACTGTTGACCTCGGCGGAGAGAATATCGAACGAAAGGTTCTCCATCGCCTGGTAGGCCAGATCCTGCACGGTGTTCGGGGGGACGCCCTCTCCGCCGCCGCCGGCCTCGAGGCCGCTTAGCGCCTCGCGGGCGATAGACAGTCGGCCGGGCTGGACCGCCGCCAGCGAGCCACCGGCGATGCGAATGCCGTTCACCCGGTCGGAGGTGAAGGGCAAACGACCCGAGACCACGGCGTCGAGGTTGACCTTGTCGCCGAAGCCGGAACCGGCGATCACCTGACCCAACTGGACGTTCTCAAGCACGATGACGCCGGTGATCGGCTGGTTCGGGTCCAGAGGTACGGCGAAGGGCTCGACCCGGACATAGCCGCCGGCAACGGCCAGATCGCCGCCCTCGACAGTCACCGCAGCCTTGTCGAGACCGAAGGTCAGCTCGATGTCGGTCAGGGGGACGACCGACTCCAGGAGGTCGGCGGAGAGCCGTTGACCCGGGGCGGCGGTCAATGGCGCCAGATTGATGAAGTCGATGGTTCCGCTCAGGCCCTTCACCGGACCGGCGGGACTGGTGAAGTCGAGGCCCGGGATGGTCAGCGTGCCCGAGCTTGTCCCTTCTGCTCCGGCCAGCCAGCCGATGGAACCGTTGAAGGCGACCGAGCCCGATGCAGGCGGTCCGATGAATTCGGCCAGAGGGCTGAGATCGGAAGGCTGGAGGCCGCCTTCGACGAAAACGATGGAAGGGGCGTCGATGGTCAGTCCGCCCGAGCCGCCTGACCCGTCGTGGGTCAGAGCGAGGCGACCCAGCACAGTATGGCCATGCGCCAGATCGAAGGCTCCGGACCAGTCTTCGTCGGCGAGGCGCGCGGAGCCAGTTGCGGTCAGCGGGCTGAAGCGAAGGGGCGTAGTGGCGTCAACGACCGTGGCCCGAGCGATGCGAGCCTCAAGACCTAGGCCGCCAGGACCGCCGGTGGCGGTGAAGCCGCCCTCCGCCTCACGGAAGTTCAGCGCAAGGAAGGGGGCCGAAGCGTCGAGGCCGCGCAAGGCGCCCTCGGCTCGCCAGTGACCGTCGGCGACGCTGACCAGCGGACGGTCGACGGGACAGATGTCGCCGGCCAAGTCGACGACATCGCTCTCATCGAGTTCGAGCCGTTCCAGGGTCAGGGGAATGCAGCGGGCGGCGACATAGGCGAGGCGGCTGCCGGAGGAGCTCAACTCGCCCCGGGTCTGGATCGTGATCCCGCGGGCCAGACCGAAATCCAGGGCGGCGCGGCCATCCAGTGTGGCGGTGAACCCCGAAGACGTCAGCCGCCAGGCCGGGATGGCAAAGGCGGCCTCGGGCAGGCCCTGTCCGCGGGTCGTCGTCAGCGACAGGGCGCCCCCGCCGGCCTGGCCGCGTGCTGCCGAGAAGATCGGGGTCGCCGCAGGCCTCAGCGTGAGAAGGCCGCCGTTGGCCGGACGCAAGGTCGCGGGGCGGGTCAGGGAGAGACGGGTTCCCGAATGGCCGGTGCTCAGATCGAAGCCGGGTACGTCGACGGCAAAGGCCGACAGGGCGCGCTTCATCCCCGCCAGTTCCGGCACATCGTCGTCGACCGGCGCGCCGAACAGGGGCCAGGCGCCGCGAGCGGATCGAAAGGCGCCCGTGGCTGTGAGCCGCAAGCCGCCGTCCGAGACCAGGTCGAAATCGGTCGCGCCCTGCACGCCGGACAGGGTCAGGTCGTTCCAGCCCAGCCGCTCCGCCGAGAGGGTGACGGGTCCTGCCGCTTCAATCGCCGCGCCGCGTCCGCCCATTGCCAGCCGGCTGGAAGACAGGGTGATACCGGCGCCGTCCAGCCCGGTCCCCGACGTCCGCGCGGCGGTCAGCACCGCGCCGCCGTCCACCGCCCAGTTCAGGCCGCGCGGGTCACGCGCCATCACGGTCCGTGCGTCGGTCAATCGCAGGCGCGCCGTCGTCGCCGAGGTTTCGGGGCTTTCAATCCGGGCGACGCGAAGATCGGCCGTGCTGGTCCCGTCGATACGGAAGGTCTCGATCCAGCCAGTCGTCTGGCCGTTGAAGGTCAGATGCAGGTCGGCGTCGCGAGCCGAGGCGTCGCCGGATACGATACGGACCGCCGCTCCACGCAGGTCTATCCTCGCCTGTCCATCGCCGCGCCGGCTCTTGAGGTCGGGATAGGGCAGGTCGCCAGCCAGGGTCAGTCGGGCCTCCTCTCCGCTGAAGCCGGGCAGGCTCGCGTGTTCGGTAACTGTGGAGAACCGCAGGGCGACGCGATCCCCCGTTGTGGTCAGATCGACCGCGGCCTCGAGACCCCTCGCCTCGGCGTCGCCGCTCTTGAAGGCCGATGCCGGCATTCGGGCGGTCAGACGCATCAGCTTGCCGTCGTCGATCCGGGCGTCACCGAAGATGTTGGCAGGGCCGTAGTCGGTGTCGAGCCGGACCTGCGCGCGCTCGACCACAACCAGCGGACCACGACTGTCGGGCCGTGGCGGCCGACCGGTGAAGCGCTCCACCAGCGGGTCCAGTGAGCCAAGGGTGAGTTTGCCGTTGCGGACGCTGGCACGCACTACGGGACGAACCAGACGGATGCGCGTGGGCGTCAGGCCCAGCCCTCCCGCAGACCAGGGCGCGCCGAGGGCGTAGTCGACCTCGACGCGTTCGACGACCACATCGGGATTGGCAGCATCGCCGATACGGACACTGGCCACCAGGCCGTCGAGCTCAAGCCGCTCGACCGTCATATCGGCTTCAATGCCCTGCTGTTCCAGCCAGCCGATCAGCACCTGCCGTGTCGCCGCGCGCCGGTTGAGGTAGAGCAGAGCCGTCAGAACCAGCAGGACGCCGACGACGACGCCTGCAATCAGCCGGACACGGGGACCGCGTGTGCGCACGGGCCGCACGGGAGGCGGAGCGGGATCGATGGCAGCGGTCATCGATCGGTCATATCGGGACGGACGCTCGGGTGGAAAGGCCAGTGAGCAAAGGATTTCTCCGGGTCAGCAATATGAGCGTGTCCGTCACAACACGGCCGAGTGGCGTATAGGCCACTTTGAATGTCGCTTGGGTCAGTTCGGGACAGTTTGCCGCAGGGATGAGTCAATTCATCGTCCAAACGCGGCGAATACACAGTGGTTTCTCCACGATAGTCTCATGGTTCACGCAAGCTTTACCGACGACTACGGCTCCGGTTAACGCGCTGTAACGAACCATCTTCCCATGATGGGACGGACGGGCTATACGGCCTGTCTCGCGCGGGGGGCTGCTTCGGCGCGATCCTTGCTACCAGTGGCTTTGGCGCCGTCCGGCGTCGTTGTTTCCCGGGGACCGATGGCTCAGTTCGATCCACGTCGCCAACCGATGCGCATCGCGCCCCACGCCCTGACGGCGGTGGCCGCGATCTCGGTGGCGCTGCTTGCAGGTCGTGTGTACCAACCCGCGAAAGCGGAAGAGGCTCCGCCTCTCACCCAGAATCAGATCGCTGTCCTGGCTGATCAGGCCTTCGCCGCGGCCGGCATGCCCGCCGGTTTGACCACGCCGGAAGCCATCCCCGTCCAGATCCGGCGCGGGGAAACCTTCGAACAGGCCGTGCGCCGCACCGGCATCGCGCCGGAAGAAGCCTCGGCCGTCGCTGCCACCCTGTCGAACGCCGTGGACGTTAACGCCATGCGCGTCGGCCAGCGTTTCGAGACCGCCATTTCCCAGCCGCGCGGCGGCCGGGGCGAGGCCCGCCTGATCGGCCTGACCATGCGAACGGGCCCGGCCACCCAGCTGACCGTGTCGCGCAGCTTCGACGGCGCTCTGCGTCTTCGGGCGCTGGAAGAGAAGGTCACTCACGAGACCGTGGTCCTGACGGGCAAGGTCGAGGGCTCGCTGATACGGACTGCCCGTCGCGAAGGCGCCCCCGCCGATGTCGCGCGCGCCGCCGGCCGCCTGTTCTCGCACCGGTTCGACATGGACCGCGACATCCGCGCCAATGACGAGTTCACCTACGTCTTCGGCCGCACCGTCACGGAGAACGGTCGCACCATCGGAACCGACGGCCTGCTGTATGCCGAACTGAAGGGGGTGGCCTTCTATCGCTTCCAGCCCGAAGGCGCACGCGAGGCCCAGTATTTCGACGCAACCGGCAAGAACACGCGTTCGGCCTTCATGCGCACGCCGCTGGAACGGGGCTTCCGCGTCTCTTCCTCGTTCGGCTTCCGCCGCCACCCGATCGCGGGCTATCGCAAGATGCACCAGGGCATCGACTTCGCGGCCGCCAGCGGCACGCCGGTTGTGGCCCCCGCGGACGGCGTCGTCGTCGAGGCGCGCCGCTGGGGCGGTTACGGCAACTGGCTTCGCATCCGCCACTCGAACGGGCTGGAGACCGGCTACGGCCACCTTTCGCGCTACGCCTCCGGCATGCGCGCCGGACAGCGCGTGCGTCAGGGCCAGATCGTCGCCTATGTCGGTTCGACCGGCGCTTCGACCGGTCCGCACCTGCACTATGAAATCTGGCGGGGCGGCCAGCGGATCAATCCGGCCGGCGTGCGCACCACTGAAGGCACGGTTCTGGCCGGCGCCGATCTGACGGCGTTCCGCGCCGAGAAGGCCCGTATCGACCGCATCCGGGCTGCCGGCGGCGAACGCCGCCCGGTGGTCCAGCGGGCCGCGGTCGAAGGCCTTCGACCCGCCCAGGGCTAGGGTTCATATCCGACTGCGTCTCGAGCGCGCGGATCCGGTCCCTTCATCGTCGTGCCGCAATCGGCAAGCACGCTGCCGCGACGACAGGCGCGACATGAAGGCGGCATGCAACACAGACGACAGATACTGACGGGGCTGGCGGCCTCCGCCTTGACGGCGGGCTCCGCCTCACGCGGCCGGGCGCAGACCGCCTTCAGCTCGCGGCGGATCGCGGTGTCGACGCGCGGGCGAGGTGCCGATGTACTGCTGATCCCCGGACTGGCTTCGACCGCCGAGGTGTGGCGCGGCGTGGCGGACCGGCTGGCCGGCAAACGACGGCTCCACCTGATCTCGGTTCGCGGCTTCGGGGATCTGCCTGCGGGAGCCAACGCCAGCGGGGCGGTCATGGCGGCGGTCGCGGCCGAAGTGCGGCGCTACATCGCGGAACAGGGCCTCGAGCGGCCGGCCCTGATCGGCCACTCCATGGGCGGCCAGGTCGGGCTACGTGTCGCGGCCGACGCGGGGGCTCGCATCGGTCGGGTCATGGTCGTGGACTCCTCACCCTTCTTTCCCGCCCTGATCAGCCCGCAGGCCACGGTCGGCGACGTCGAGCCGATCGCCCAACTGGCCTATCAGGCGATCCATTTCCTGGGTGACGAAGCGCTGCGCTCGCGCGGCCGGGAGATGGGGCTGGAACTGGGCGGGGCGACAGACGCCGTCTTCGGAACACTGGGCTGGCAGGGCGGAGACCGCAGGGTTCTGGCCCAGTCCCTGTATGAGGTGATGACGGTCGACCTGCGCCGTCGCCTGCCCGACATCACGGCTCCGGTGACCGTGGTCTACGGCTGGAGCGCGGACGGGAACTCGCCTCGAAGCCGCACCGACAGCCTGTTCCGCGGCGCCTACGCGCGGCTGCGCGCCCCGGCCGCCTTTGTACCGATCGAGGGCGCCGAGCACATGGTCATGATCGACCAGCCGACGCGGTTCATGGCCGCAGTGGACCGGTTCCTCGGCTGAGCCTCAGTCCGCGTCGGGCTGCGCGTCCGGATGGGCGGCGATGAAGGCGGGATGAGCGGCAGCCACGGCATCGATGGCCAAGAGGCGCGGAAAAGCCTCGAGCGGCACATTGAACCGACGCGCCGAATAGATCTGCGGGATCAGATAGCAGTCGGCCAGGGTCGGAGCGGCGCCGAAACACCAGCCGGCTCCGTGGCGAGCGACCAGCGCTTCCAGGGCCTCGAAGCCGGGCAGGATCCAGCGGGCGGCCCAGGAATCGACGGCGGCCTGATCGGCGCCGAAGGTCTCGCGCAGGGCCTTGCCGACGCGCAGATTGTTCAACGGATGAATGTCGCAGCCGATGAGGGCCGCCATGGCGCGGACTTGGGCGCGGTCAAAGGCGTCCGCCGGCAGCAACGCCGGCACGGGATGGGTCTCCTCCAGCCATTCGAGGATGGCGGGACTCTGGGTCAATACAGCGCCTTCCACCTCCAGCGCCGGCACCATGCCTTGCGGATTGAGAGCGACGAAGGCCCCGGATCGTTGCGCGCCGGTCCGCAGGTCGATGCCCTGCTGATCATAGGCCAGCCCCTTCAGGGCGAGCGCGATACGGGTCCGGTAGGCGGCGCCCGAGCGCCAATAGCCGTGCAGGATCATCGCGGAAGCACCGTGAAGGTGAGGGGTTGCAGCCCGCCGACGGTCGCTTCGACGCGATCGCCGGGCTGGAGCGGACCGACGCCCTCGGGCGTGCCGGTGAAGATCAGGTCGCCGGGTTGTACGTCCCAAAGCTCCCGCGCCTTCCCGAGAATTTCCGCCGGATTCCAGACCATGTCGTCGAGCCGGCCGGATTGGCGGGCCTCGCCGTTGACCGACAGGGCGATCGGCGCAGCGGGATCGGGCAGGGCGCCAAGGGTCAGGGTGCCGCAGGGCGCGGACTGGTCGAACCCCTTGGCCGCATCCCAGGGCCGGCCCTTTTCCTTGGCGGCCGCCTGCAGATCGCGGCGGGTGAGGTCGCAGCCGACCGCCCAGCCGGCGATCTCGCCGTCCGCCCCGATGGCGCAGACCAGCTCAACCTCGTGATGCAGGTTGGCGGTCGCCGTCGGGAAGACCGGATCGGCGCCGTCGACGACGACCGCATCGGCCGGCTTGGTGAAGAAGAACGGCTCGGCGCGGGCCTGACCCATCTCACGCGCGTGGGCGGCGTAGTTCTGGCCGACGCACAGGATGCGACGAACAGGAAAGCGCTCGGTCCTGCCGTCAATGGGCAGGGAGGCGGTCGGCGCGGGTGTGAACAGCCAGTCAGTCATTCGCCCTGTCTATGCCCGGATGCGCCACTTCGCCACCACCGGCTGATGCTGCAATGCGGGAACCGTCACCGGACAGTGGCGTTCCGGCTCAGGGTTCTCTATCTAACCGTCAAGCTTGCAACGCGGAGCGCGCACAATGGCCACGACCAAGGCAGCACGGACAGCCGTGAAGAACGACATCAATACACTGAAGGACGACCTCAAGGTGCTGGGTGCCGAAGAGAAGGCACGGCTGCGTGAAAAGGCGACGGCGGCGGAGGCCCGCCTGCGCGCCAAGGCAGCGGAAGCCGAGACCCGCCTCCGGGAGGAAGCCGACGTCCTGCGCGAGCGGGCCCGCGGCTATTACGACACCGCCCGCGTGCGGGGTCAGGAATATTACGACGAGGCCAGCGAACGTTTCGACGAGGCGCAACGCTATCTGGTCGAACGGGTGCAGGAGCGTCCGATGCAGTCGACCGCCATCGCGCTCGGCGTCGGCGTCGTGCTGGGACTTCTGCTCGCCGGTCGTCGGCGCTGATGTTCGGCGGAGGCATGGCCAGAGGTCTGGTCAAGAAGGCCGTCGCGGCTTCGGTCGCGGCGGGTGCCGCTCTGGTGGCCGTTCTGGCGCTGGGCGCGGCCGTCTTCTACGGCCTGATGCTCGTCGTCCCCCCGCTCGCCGCCGCGGCGATAACCTTCCTGCTCTTCGCCGTGGTGGCCCTCGCAGTCGCTCTGACCTTCGTCGCCCGCAGTGAAGCGGAAGACGAGGAAGACGAGGAAGACGTGTCCGGCCTGGGTCGGCGCGCCTATATGTTGTTCCGCCAGAGACCTATCCTTGGCACCGTCGCAGCGCTGGCCGGCGGCTGGATATTCCTGCGAAACCCGGCGCTGGCCACCATGGTGGCGGCGGCGTTCACCGAAAAGTCCCACGCCAGCCGGCGGCGACGCTGACGCGCGATCGAAGGCATGGAAACCAGGAGGCCGTGGTCGATCAGACCGCGGCCTTTTCCATTTGTCCCGCCTGATTGGGATCCGGCGCGGTGGCCGTGCGGCGCGTGTCCTGACGGCGTGGCAGTTTCCATGTCTGGTCCGGCTCGAAGCGGTCGCCCGTCCACGCCATCGCGGTGACCGTGATGTGGTGCGCGTCCCAGTCGATCTGATTGAAACTGGGCGGCGAGCCGCGTTCGCGGTGCGACAAGGTTCCGCAACCCACGGCATAGGAACAGTGGTCGCCGAGGCTTATCGGCAGGGCGAACGGGACATGGACGTGGCCCGTGGTGATCAGATCGACCCCGGCCTCGGCGAAGATGAGGGCGGCCGCTTCGCCGCGCTTCACCTCGCCGGTCATCGGCGCGCCGATCATCTCGACCAACGGATGGTGACAGGCCAGAACCCGCAACGCCCCGACGGGCGCCTGACGCAGAGCCTCGGCCGCCTTGCGGGTCTGATCCAGGTCGATGACGCCCTTGGACCAGTTGGCCCGGGCCTGCCAGCCGCGCGCGGTGACGACGCCCCGCACCATCAGATTCGGGCTGAGGAACTGATGATCGTGGGCGGGATGGCCGGTCGCGCGCTCAAACGCCTTCCACGGACTGAACACCCGCGCGAGCAGGCTCCAGTAGGGGACATCATGGTTGCCGACGATGACGAACCGGGGGTCCGGCATGCTGGCGATCCAGCGACCGGCCGCCTCGAACTCGTGAGACAGACCCTGCTGGGTGATGTCGCCCGTGATCAGCACCAAGTCGTGCGCCGTGGCGTGGGCATATTCGAGCGCGGCGGCGCAGGCGTGCGTGTGCTCACAGCCGAAATGGATGTCCGAGAACTGGAGGATGCGCCCCACTAGACGCCGTCCTCCGCGGCCGGCGGATTGGGCGCCAAGGCGCGGAAGGCCGTCCGGATGAAGCGAACCTTGGCTTCATGGCGCAAAAGGGCGGGTTCGCCGTCGATCACGGCCGGAATCCGCGACCGCGCGCGGATGGTCGCGTGCTGGATCGCCTTGGTGGTCACGGCCGGGTCCTGGCGCCAGTCGTCAAACACAGCGTGGGCAGCGAGACGGAAGGCCTGGAGCGCGTCTGCAGGGTTCATGGCGGCGGCCTCCAGCCCGGTATGCTCGTCCATCGCCTTGGAGATCATCGGGCTGATCAGAACAAGCGCCTCGGCGCGTCGGTCGGCGCGACCGTCGAGAGAGAAGCGCAGGCGGCCGGAGAAAGCGCGTTTGAGCGCCCGGCGACCGTAGGCCCAGGCCAGTCCGAACTTGCCCTCCCGCACGGCCTCGCGGGCCGGCGCCCAGAGGGCCGGCGCCCCGAGGATGGCGGCACAGTAAAAGGCCTGGCGGAAACGTCCGTCGGTGACCTCGCCGCCGGCGACCCGCTGCGGCGCGCCCTCTTCAAGCGCACGCCTGAGGGCGATCTTCCAGTCGGCGGTGCCGTACAGCGCCCGGGGCAGCATGTTCATGGTGCCGCCCGGCAACGGCGCGACCAGCGGTCCGTTCGGGCCGGCGCGCGAGGCGATCGTCCCGGCCGTGCCGTCTCCAGCCAGAACGAGAAGCACGTCGGGTCGGGCATCGAGCGCCTGTTGGACCTGAGCGTCAAACTGCCCGCCCTCCAGCGTGACGACCGTGGCCTCCAAGGCGTAGTCCGCAATGATGGCTGCCGCTTCGTCGGCCGCATTGGGTCCGACTCCGCCGGACAAGGGATTGACCAGCATGATGACCCGCCCCAGCGCGACGTGCGGGGTCAGGACATAGGTTTCAACGGTCGGTGTCTCTGCCGGCGTCGTGAAATCACTCACTGGCGTCACAGTATCAGTCATGCCGCCCGAACGTCCCGACCGGAACGATGTTCCGATCGGGAGCGCCAAAGCGTGACTATTGCTTCTTCATCTCGTCGGAAGCGGCCGCGGCTCCAGCCTGGGCGACGTCGCCGGCTTTCTCAGCGGCGGCTCCGGCGGCGTCGGCGGCTTCGTCAGCGACCCGGGGAGCTTCGCCCCGAACCGTGGAGACGCCCTTGGTGATCCAGCCGTCCATCATGGCGCCACCCTCAGCCAGCGACTGCTCCTTGATGCCCAGCACAGCCGTCAGAACGCCGAACAGCGCCAGCAGGGTGACAATGATCCCGACCAGCGGATTGCCGCCCGACCGCCGCTTGGTGCGGGCCCATACCGGACTGTGCTCGCCGTCGTCCGCCATGCGGACCGGTTCAGAAAAACGCATACGAAACCCCCGTCTCAACCCAGAAAATCGAGGCCACACCCTCCGCGCGACATCGACTGAAGCCTAATACAGACTTAACCTCTATCATACCGCGGGAACCGCAACGCTTATTCCAGCGTTCTCACCCGTGGGGCGAACCCGAGGGATGAAGGAAATATCCATGAACAAGGCAATCATCGCGATCGCCGGCGCCGGTCTTCTGGTCAGCGCCTGCGCGACAGACGAATACGGCAACCCCAGCCAAGCGACGAGACAAGGCGCTATCGGCGCCGGAATCGGCGCGGTCGCTGGCGCGATCATCGGCAATAACGTCGGCGACGGAAACGCCGGACGCGGCGCTGCCATCGGCGCTGTGGTCGGCGGCGTAGCGGGCGCAGTACGCGGTTCGCAGCAGGACCGGGCCAATCAGCAGCGCTACCGCGACAGCCAGAACCGCTACTACTATTGCTACGACGGTCGTCAGGACGAGTGCTACTGGGAAAATGGCCAGCGTCGTTACTAGGCGTACGCTGACTGAATGAACGTTCAGGGCGGTTCGTCGCGAGGCGGGCCGCCCTTTTCATGAGCTGTGAGGGGTTGGACATGAAGCGGTTGATCGGGTTTGCGGGGCTGGCGGTTGCGGTGGGGCTGTCCGGGTGCGGGGTGACCCGGTTCATGGACCGGAGCGCCGTGGTGACGGAGCCGTCGCCGTGCACGACCAAGCGGTTCGAGGTTTATTTCGCGGATAGCGAGGCGCGACTGACCGACGCGGCGCGACAGGCGATCGGGATGGAGGCGGCGCAGCTGCAGGGCTGCGACATCCGCAAGGTGCAGGTCATCGGCCTCTCCGACGCGCGCGGCGGGGCGACGGCGAACCTGAGCCTGTCCGAGCGCCGGGCCCAGGCGGTGGCCGAGGCGCTGACGGCGGCGGGCTGGCCAGCGCCGGCCTTCGAGGTCGAGGCCGTCGGCGACGAGGGCTCCGTGACCGACGCCGGCTTGCGCGAGCCCATGCGGCGCCGCACTGAGGTGCTGATCGAGGCGGTCCCGCGCTGAGCCCACACCCCGTTGGCGCGACGCCGCGTCGCTGACGCAGGCGGTGACGGAGACGGCTCCGGGCGGCTAAGGTCGCCGCAACCGTCTCCGGAGGCCGCGTGAACCTTTTCGTTCGAGTGCTGATCCTGCTGGCCCTGTGCCTGTGGCCCGTGCCGGCCATGGCCCAGACCGCGGGTCAGACCACGGCCGTCGGACCGCAGCGCACCGAGCGGATCGAGGCCGAACTGGTCCCCATGTCAGCCTGGGCCGCGCCGGGATCGACGGCTGTGGTGGCGGTCAAACAGACCATCAAGCCGGACTGGCACACCTATTGGCGCAATCCCGGCGATTCCGGGGGCGCCACGACCCTGACCTGGACCTTGCCCGGGGGCGTGCGCGCCGGCGACATCGTCTGGCCGGTGCCCGAGCGGCAGCGCATTTCGGGCCTGATGAACTACGGCTATTCCGGCGTGGTCTATCTGCCGGTTCCGGTCGAGGTTCCGGCCTCGGCGCGGCCCGGGACGTCCCTGCCCCTGACGGTCAGGGCGCTGTTCCTCGTCTGCAGCGCCGAGATGTGCGTACCGGACGAACTGACCCTGAGACTGGAGCTGCCGGTCCGCGAGGGCTCCGCGCCGCTCGACCCGCGCCACGGCGCCGCGATCACCCGCGTGCTGGAGAATGCGCCAGGGCCGGCCGGCATCGAGGCCCGGATCGTGCTGGAAAACGGCGTGCTGACGCTGGGCGCGGCGGGCGGACCGCTGGCCGGGCGCGATCCGGGTCCCAGCTATTTCTTCCCGTTCGAGGGCGGGGTCATCGACCATCCCGCCCCCCAGACCGGCGAGTGGGGCCCACAGGGGCTGACGCTGAGGCTGCAGCCGGGCGGCGAGACACGGGCGGCGGGCCTGACGGGCCCGGTCGGCGGCGTGCTGGTCACGGCGCACGGCGCCTGGGAAATCCGGGCCGGGCAAGGCGTGGCCCCGGCCGGAACGACCGGGTCCGGCGCGTTGGCCATCGCGGCCGATGCGACGCCCGCAGCGTCGGGCGGAGACTCCGGAACAGGTCTGGCGACCCTCGCCCGGGCCGTGCTGTTCGCCATCCTCGGCGGGCTGATCCTCAATCTGATGCCCTGCGTCTTCCCGATCCTGGCGATGAAGGCGGCCTCGCTGGCGGCCTCGGCCCATGACGTTCGCCACGCCCGCCGCGATGGACTGGCCTTCCTCGCCGGGGTGCTGACCACCTTCCTGCTGCTGGCCGGCGGGCTGCTGGCGTTACGGGCGGCGGGCGAGGCGGTCGGCTGGGGCTTCCAGTTGCAGTCGCCGCCGGTGACCGCCGGCCTGGCCTTGCTGATGCTGGCCGTGGCCCTGAACCTGTCCAGCGTCTTCCACATCGGCGGCGGACTGCAGGGGGCCGGGTCCGGACCGCTGGCGCGCCTGCCCGGCGGGCTCGGCGCCTTCTTCACGGGCGCGCTGGCCGTGATCGTGGCCGCGCCCTGCACCGCCCCCTTCATGGCCTTCGCGCTGGGCGCGGCGCTGGTCATGCCCTGGCCGATGGCGCTGCTGGTGTTCCTGGGTCTTGGCCTCGGTCTCGCCCTGCCCTTCGTCGCCGTCAGCCTGACACCCGGCCTGCTGGCCAGACTGCCGCGACCCGGACCGTGGATGGAGCGGCTCAAGAACCTGCTGGCCTTCCCCATGTATGCGACCGCCCTGTGGCTGGCCTGGGTGTTCAGCCGCCAGACCGGGGCCGAGGCGCTGGGCCTGCTGTTCGTCGCCGGCCTGCTGCTGGCGCTGGGCCTGTGGCTTGTCGGTTGCGGACAGGCCGAACGGGGTTTCGGGCGGCGCGGGGTGTTCCATCTGACGGCCGGCGTCGCGGCCCTGCTGCTGGCCGGGGCGGCCCTGATCCTGGCGGCGCGCGCTCCGGCGCCCGCGGCCGGTCCGGCGGCCGCCGTTGAGGGCGCGGGCCCGACGAGCGCGCCCTGGTCGGCGACGGCGGTCGAGGCGGCGCTGGCGGAGGGCCGTCCGGTGCTGGTCAATTTCACCGCCGACTGGTGCGTGACCTGCAAGATCAACGAGCGGACGTCCCTGAGCTCGGCAGGGCTGAAGAACGCCATGGCGCAGGGCAACGCCGTCTATCTGGTCGGGGACTGGACCCGGCGCGACGACGCCATCACCGCCGAGTTGCAGCGCCACGGCCGGTCGGGCGTACCCCTGTATCTGCTGTATTCGCCGGGATCGCCCGAGCCGCGCATCCTGCCCCAGCTTCTTACCGAAGGGGTCGTCATCGACGCCCTCAAGGCCGCCGAATCCTGAAGGAGTTCGTCATGAAACGCCTGACCGCCGTCGCCTTCGCCGCCCTGTTCGTCGCCGCCTGCCAACCCCAGGCTGCTGCGCCCGAGAAGGCCGAAGCGCCCGCCCCGGCGACGCCGGCGGGCGCGCCCGTCGCCGGCCAACCCGCCCCGAACTTCACCCTCGTCGACGCCGACGGGACGCAGCGGTCGCTGGCCGATTTCCGTGGGCGGACCGTGGTCCTGGAGTGGACCAATGAGGGCTGCCCCTATGTGAAGAAACACTACACCGGCGCGATGCAGGCCCTGCAGCGCGAGGCCGTCGCCGATGGCGTGGTCTGGCTGACCATCATCTCGTCGGCGCCGGGGACGCAGGGCCATGTCGAGGGCGAGGCTGCGCGCCAATGGCGCACGCGCACCAACGGCGCGGCGACCCATCTGCTGCTCGACCCGACCGGTCAGGTCGGCAAGCTGTATGACGCCAAGACCACGCCCGACATGCGGGTGATCGACGGCGAGGGTGTGCTGCGCTTCGTCGGCGGGATCGACGACCGGCCGACCAACAAGCCCGAGGATCTGGAAGGCGCGAACAATTTCGTCCGCGCGGCGCTGGATGATCTGGAGGCCGGGCGCGCGGTCCGGACGCCGTTCGCAACGCCGTACGGGTGCGCGGTGAAATATCCGGAGACGGTGGGGACTTAATTCCCTCTCCCGTTGGGAGAGGGCTTGAGCGCCCGGGAGCGTAGCGATCGGATGCGCGAAAGGGTGTGGGTCGGGTGGCGGCCGTCGGCGTAAGCCGTGTCGCTGTCGGGAGCGGCGGCTTACGCCGAGGGATAGAGCCGACCCACATCCGGCGCTGCGCGCCACCCCTCGGCTGATCGCATGCGATCAGCCTCGACCCAATGGGAGAAGGGTCAGATCTGCCGCCTCAGCAGGGCCACGCCTCCGCCGCCCCCGGCGGGAGGCCGGCGTCCTCGCGCCAGGCGTCGCGGTTGGCCTGCAGGGTCACCTCGTCGAGATAGGACAGGGGGTGCAGCCACCCCGATTCGCTCCAGAAGGCCTCGGTCCAGCCGTGCCGGACCGCCCAGGCACGGTCGTTCGCCGCTGTCCCGGGCGGGAGGTTCTCCGCCCGCCACTCCAGCACGAAGCCGAGGTGCCAGACCGGAACCTGCTCCAGCGGCCCGCCCTGCATCGCCTCGGCCAGTTTGACCGCCAGCAGCCGCGTCTCCTCCAACTGGTATTCGAACCCGGCCTGTTTGCGCCGGGCGTAGCGGTCCCAACCCTCCGGCGGCTCCGGATCCGGATCGGCGGTCACGCGCCGTTTCCAGCCCTCCGATGCCCGGCGTCGCCACAGGTTGGCCAGGCCGACATCATACCGCTGGGCCAGAGCGGCCGCGGTCTCGCCCGCCTCCCAGGCCCGGCGGACCGCCCACCAGGTGTCTTCGGACCGGACTTTTCGGGCGGGTCGCTCGTACATGGACGCAGGGTGGGGCGCGGCTGCGTCAGAATCGGTCGTGTTCGGACAGCGGGGTCAGGGGGCGACGGCCGGGAGGTTCATCACGAAGGACACGAAGGGATCACAAAGGGCACGAAGGGAGCCGGGATGCAGCCAGGCTGGCCGTGATCCCTCTCCCATTGGGAGAGGGCTTGAGCGCCCAAGAGCGTAGCGATTGGCGGCGCGAAAGGGTGTGGGTCGGGTGAGGGCATTCGGCGAAGGCCGTGGCGCGACCGGTGCGGCGGCTTACGCCGAGGGATACAGCCGACCCACATCCGGCCCTACGGGCCACCTTCTCCCACAGGGAGAAGGAACCGAGTTACACCTCCGGCTGGGGCGGGGCGGTGATGACTTCGACGTTGTCGTTCAGGAGGTAGTGGAGTTCTTCGAGGGCGACGCGGCGTTCGGCGGGGGTGGTGGCGGCGGCGACAGCAGCGACTTTCAGCGGCATGTCCTCGGCAATGCCGCGAAGGATGCATTTCAGATCGCCGTCCGTACCGCGTTCCTTGAGGACCAGATGGGCCTGCATGTCCCGTTCGGCCAGGAGGGCGGTTCCGCGCTGCAGCAGTTCAAACTCGGGACTGACGCCGAACGCCGCATTGTCCGCCGCGCCGGCTGCAAGCCATGTGCTGACGATGCCGCGCATGGCGCTCGACCGGGTCACGATCTCGGCGAACAGCGGCTCATCCGCCACCGACACCGGGGCATCAGCGGCCGGCGGCGGCAGGGCCGCGGCGAGGGCCACACTGGGGTCGGAGAGCAGCAGGGAGACGGCCAGGGCGACGCCGCAGGACATGGCTAACCTCATATAGTTGGCCGAATCGCGGATTCGGCGTTGAACCGGCTTACGCCCGACCCGTAAACGAGGGTTTACCTTTCCGAATTTCGAGCTTGCCCGATGACTGCCCGCACCCAGGCCCTCGACATGCTTCGCGGCGTCGCCCGCAAGGACGCCGACGGCCGCATCGTCCACCAGTTCGCGACCGATCCCGGCCGTATTGACCGCATGGGGGTGGAGGCCGCGGGCCTTTATCTGGACCTGTCGAAACAGGCCTGGAGCGCCGAGGGGTTCGAGGCCGCGCTGGATCTCGCCCGCACCTGCGATGTCGAGGGGCGGCGCAACGCCCTGTTCGGCGGCGAGGCGGTGAACAACACCGAGGGCCGGGCGGTGCTGCATCCGGCGCTGCGGGCCGCGGACGACGCCGACTTCCGCGCCCTGGGCGAGCCCGTCTCCGCCGAGGTCGTTGAATCCCGCAATGCCATGGCCGCCTTCGCCGTCGACATCGGCTCGGGCGCCGAGACCGGCGGGACCAAGCTGCCGTTCACGGCCATCGTCCATATCGGCATCGGCGGATCGGACCTGGGACCGCGCCTTCTGTGGGACGCCCTGCGGCCGCTGGAGCCGGTCATCGACCTGAGGTTCGTGGCCAATGTCGATCCGCGCGAGATGGGCGAGGCCCTGTCCGGCCTGGACCCTGCGACGACGCTGGTCGTGGTGGTCTCCAAGACCTTCACCACACAGGAGACCCTGGCCAATGCCGAACTGGCCAAGGCCTGGCTGGCCGAGAGCCTGTCGCCGAAGCGGATGGTGCACCATCTGATCGGGGTGACGGCGGCGCCGGACAAGGCGGAAGCCTGGGGCTGCGGCCGGACCTTCGGCTTCCGCGACTGGGTCGGCGGCCGTTATTCCCTGTGGTCGGCGGTCAGCCTGTCGGTGGCGGTGGCCCTGGGCTGGGATGTGTTCGAACGCGTGCTGAACGGCGCCCGGGCCATGGACGCGCATTTCCTCGCCGCCGATCTGGAGCGCAACGCCCCGGTGCTGCTGGCCCTCGCCCAGATCTACAATGTCGAGGGGCGCGGCCGCATGGCCCGGACGGTGGCCCCCTATGCCCACGGCCTGCGCCGGTTGCCGGCCTTCCTGCAGCAGCTCGAGATGGAGTCGAACGGGAAACGGGTGAAGCGCGACGGTTCGCCCGTCGACACCGCCACCAGCCCGATCGTCTTCGGCGAGCCCGGCACCAACGGCCAGCATGCCTTCTTCCAGCAAATCCATCAGGGGCCGATGGTCGTTCCGGCGGAGTTCATCGTCGTCGGCCATACCACCGACGCCGCCATGGATGCGCGCGAGGGCGATGCGCCCCTGTGGTCCAACGCCCTGGCCCAGGCCCAGGCCCTGATGATCGGCAAGACGGAGGCCGAGGCCCGCGCCGAGCTGATCGCGGCGGGCGCCGATGAGGCCGAAGCGGACCGGCTGGCCCCGCACAAGACCTTCCCGGGCGACCGGCCCTCGACCACCATCCTGATGGACGCCCTGTCGCCCGAGGCGGTCGGGGCCCTGATCGCCCTCTATGAGCACAAGACCTTCGTCGAGGGGGTGATTCAGGACATCAACAGCTTCGACCAGTGGGGCGTCGAACTGGGCAAGGCCCTGGCGAAGGCCGTTCTGGCCGATGTCGCGGCGGGGGAACCGTCGGCCGGGCTGGATCCGTCGACAGCGGAGCTGTTGAAGCGGTTGATGGTGTGATTTGCCGGCTTTCGTCATCCTCCAGCGAGCGCCGCGAAGACCGGGGGATGACGAGAGCATTGAAAAGGCGGCCTCCGTTACCGGGGGCCGCCTTTTTCGACCACGTCAGGTCAAACCCTGCCCGACCGGCCAGGACGTCTGACTACCACCGACGCTCATAGCGATAGTCGCGGTCATAGCGGCGGTCGTCGCGGCGGTCGCGGCGGTAATCACGGCGGTCGTCCCGGCGGTCATAGCGATCGTACCGGTCGCGGCTGTTGATGCCGTGCTCGCGCTCCCAGTGGCCCTGGTTCCGGTAGCAGCGGCCGCCGCGATAGTAGTCGCAGTCGCCGCCGTTGTTTGAGCTGGCGCCGAGCGCGGCGCCGGCCAGGGCTCCGCCGGCGATATAGGAGCCGTCGCCATCACCGATCAGGGCGCCGGCGAGGGCGCCGATGGCGGCGCCGATCAGGACATCTTCCGTGCGATCGTTGTCGCGATCACGGTCGCGATGGCGGCTCTGGGCGTCGGCCGGGCTGGCGGCCATCAGGCTGAGGGCCATGGCGCCGATCAGGGCCGGCGCGGCGATGGCAGGCTGCGAAAACGTCTTCATGGTCGGACCCCTTCGTGGTTGCGCGGCGGATTGCCAAGCTTGACCACAGAGGTAGCGCGGGGCGTCTGAACGGGCCGCAAGGTCGCCGTTCATCCGGCGTTCATCCGCAAAGAGCCTTGCCAAGGGCGGTTCCGTCAGCCGAACATGGGTATCGAACAGGGGAGACGTCGGTGACGGGGCTGTTGCGGAGTGGCGTGATCGTACTGGCTCTGGCGGCGACGACCTCGTGCGCCACGGCCCAGGACCGGCCGCCGCAGCAGCCGCCGCCGGTGACCGCGCCCGCGCCGCCGCCACCTCCACCACCGCCTCCTCCGCCGCCGCCGCCTGCTGACGTCCGGGTCTCCGCGCCGTCGACGATGGACCCCGTGGCCGCGATCCTGGCCAGCGAGCCGGACGCCGGGAGGGCGGCGGTCGCCCTGATCGCCCTGACCAATGAGCGGTTCGCCGCCGGCGACCTGCCGGGCGCCGAGGCCGCCATCGCCGCCGCCGTCGAGGCGCTCGAGACCCGGCTGGGGCGGGACGCGTCGCAGCTCGGCCGGCCGCTGGCGGTGCGGGCGCGGTTGAAGATCGAGCAGGGGGACTACAACGGCGCCCTGGCCGATATCGAACGGGCGCTGGCCCTGCTCGAGAGGGGGGCGACGCCCGACCCCGTCGAGCAGGCGACCCTGACCTATGATCGCGCGCGGGCCTTTGACTTCCTCGGCCGCAATGAGGAGGCGGAGGCGGCGGCGCGGGCCAGTCTGGCGCTGCGGCGCGCGCATCTGGGCGCGGTGCATGAGAAGACCGCCGACAGTCTGAATCTGGTCGCCAACGCCCTGACCGCCCAGGGCCGGCACGCCGAGGCGGATCCGATCTACCGGCAGGTGCTGGGCATGTATGAGGTGCTGTACGGCCCGACCGACCGCCATCTGGCCATCGTGCTTTCGAACCTCGGCAATTCGCTGCGCCGGACGGGCCGGGGGCATCAGGCGGCGCCCCTGTATGCGCGGGCGGTGGCGATCGCGGAACTGTCGGGCGAGAAGGTGCTGCTGGCCCAGTGCCTGGTGAACCACGGCTGGTTCCTGCATGTGACGGGCGACGGTGTCGGGGCGGAGCAGGCGTTCCGGCGGGCGCTGGACCTGGCGCTGGAGATCGTGGGACCGGATCATCCGTTCACGGGCGTGGTGCGGGCCAATCTGGGCTACGCCCTGTCCGACCAGGGCCGCTGGGCCGAGGCGGAGGATCCGTTCCGCGTGGGGCTGGCGACCTATGAGGCCGGGGTCGGGCCGGACAGCCCGGATCTGCTGGAATCGATCGAGGGCTACGCCGCCGTGCTGGACCGGCTGGGCCGCGCTGACGAGGCCGAGGCCCTGTACCGGCGGGCCGGCGTCATCGCCTCGACCCGCCTGCCGCCGGCCCATGCCGACGCCCTGGACGGCACCTGGCAATACGCCGGCTTCCTGATCCGGCAGGGCCGCGCGGACGAGGCGCGGGACCGGGTCCGGACGGAGCTGGGCGAACTGCTGGGGCAGGACGGGCGCGGCCGGGACTGGCGCACCCGGGTCAGGGGCGCCCGGCCGCTGTTCGCGCGGCAGGTCGAGGCCGGCTGGACCCTGGCGGCCGCGGCGGACTGAAAACCACCGGAAATCCTGTCCCGCCGCGCTTGACGGGGGCCCTGCGCCCCCCTACTTGCCGCTCGCGTTAGCACTCGGACCCGTTGGCTGCCAATCGGCCGCGCCGAGGCTTGATACAAACTTTGGGAGACAGACAAATGGCGTTTCGTCCGCTCGGCGACCGCGTGCTGGTAAAGCGCGTGGAAGAGGAATCCAAGACCAAGGGCGGGATCATCATCCCCGACTCGGCCAAGGAAAAGCCCCAGGAAGGCGAAGTCGTCGCCGTCGGCCCCGGCGCCCGCGATGAAGACGGCAAGCACGTCGCCATGGACCTGAAGGCCGGCGACCGCATCCTGTTCGGCAAATGGTCGGGCACCGAGGTCAAGCTGGAAGGCGAAGACCTGATCATCATGAAAGAGTCGGACGTTCTCGGCGTCCTGAGCTGAACCGGGTGATTAGTGATGAGTGATTAGTGGCTGGCGCGACCGGTTCTGGTCCTGGCGCCGCGGCTAATCCCCTCAATCACTAACCACTAACCACTAACCACTTTTCCAAGGAGCTGCCCGATGGCTGCCAAACAGGTTATGTTCTCCACCGACGCGCGCGAAAAGATGCTGCGCGGCGTCAATGTTCTCGCCAACGCCGTCAAGGTGACCCTGGGTCCCAAGGGCCGCAACGTCGTGATCCAGAAGTCCTTCGGCGCCCCGCGCTCGACCAAG
>DDSO01000111.1:12524-48764 GCA_002343425.1 Brevundimonas sp. UBA2388 | reverse complement strand
GGGTTGAGGCAGTGCTCGCACAGCCTCGGCAGGTACATCATGAAGGTGTTTTCGAACTGGCCGTAGATCTCCTTCTGGATGCCCTCGAAATTGGCGTCCTCAGACCGTTTGGCGAACTCCCCACCGAGGATTTCCTCCCAGTTGGGGCCCCATTCGATCTTCTCCATCCGCTTGCCGGTGATCTGCGAACGCGGCCGGGCGGTGGGGAAATGCTTCATCTCCGGCGCCGTCTGCAGGTGACCGTAGTCGAAGTCGAAAGGTTCGTAATAGTCGTCGATCTCTGGCAGGTCGGGGTTGGCGAAGATCTTGGCCAGGATGCGCCATTTGGCGCCCATGCGCGGCTCTATCTTGCCGTTGGCCTTGCGCCGCCAGCCGCCGTTCCATTTTTTCTGGTTCTCCCACTCCTTGGGATAGCCGATGCCCGGCTTGGTCTCGACGTTGTTGAACCAGGCGTATTCGACGCCCTTGCGGCTGGTCCAGACGTTCTTGCAGGTCACCGAACAGGTGTGACAGCCGATGCATTTGTCGAGGTTCAGCACCATGCCGATCTGTGCACGGATCTTCATTGGCCGAACTCCTTGTGCTCGAGCGGCTCATCAAGCCAATCGACCGTTTTCATCTTGCGCAGAACGATGAACTCGTCCCGGTTCGAGCCCACGGTTCCGTAGTAGTTGAAGCCGTAGGACAGCTGGGCGTAGCCGCCGATCATGTGGGTCGGCTTGAGCACGGTGCGGGTGACCGAGTTATGGATGCCGCCGCGCCGGCCGGTGATCTCCGACCCCGGCGTGTTCACGATCTTCTCCTGGGCGTGGTACATGAAGGTCGTGCCTTCACGGATCCGCTGGGAGACTACGGCCCGGGCCGTCAGGGCCCCGTTGGCGTTGAAAACCTCGATCCAGTCGTTGTCGACGATACCGGCCTTGCGGGCGTCCGTCTCCGAGATCCAGACCACCGGCCCGCCGCGGTTGAGCGTCAGCATCAGGAGGTTATCGGAATAGGTGGAGTGAATGCCCCACTTCTGGTGCGGGGTGATGAAGTTGAGGACGATCTCGGTCTCGCCGTTGGGCTTGAGGCCCTTCACATGCGTCGTCTTCAGGTCGATCGGCGGCTTGTAGACGCACAGCGCCTCGCCGAACGCCCGCATCCACAGGTGATCCTGGTAGAGCTGCTGGCGGCCGGTGAGCGTCCGCCAGGGGATCAGCTCATGCACATTAGTGTAGCCGGCGGTGTAGCAGACCTTCTCGCTCTCAATGCCCGACCAGATGGGCGATGAGATGATCTTGCGCGGCTGGGCGAGCAGATCGCGGAAGCGGATCTTCTCGTCCTCCTTGGGCAGGGCCAGGTGGGCGTGCTCGCGACCGGTTTGTTTCTCCAGCGCCTCCCAGGCCTTGACCGCGACCTCACCGTTGGTCTCCGGCGCCAGCATCAGGATGGTCTCGCAGGCGTCAATGTCGGTATCGATGCTGGGCATGCCCTCGGTCAGGCCGGGCTCGAGCACGGCGCCGTTCAACTCGCGCAGCAGATCGACCTCATGACCGGTCTTCCAGGCCAGGCCCTTGCCGCCGTTGCCGACCTTGTCGAGCAGTGGCCCGAGCGCCGTGAACTGCTTGTAGAGGTTGGGATAGTCGCGCTCGACCACGGTGATCTGCGGCATGGTCTTGCCCGGGATCGCCTCGCACTCGCCGAGATACCAGTCCTTCACCTCGAAAGGCTGGGCCATCTCAGCGGGACTGTCGTGCTGCATCGGCGTAAGGACAACGTCCTTCTCGATGCCGAGGACCTCCGGAGCGACAGCCGAGAATTTCTTGGCGATGGCCTTGAAGATCTGCCAGTCCGATTTCGATTCCCAGGCCGGATCCACAGCCGCGGATAGCGGGTGGATGAAGGGGTGCATGTCGGATGTGTTGAGGTCGTTCTTCTCGTACCAGGTGGCGGTCGGCAGAACGATGTCGGAATAGACTGCCGTGGTCGACATGCGGAAATCGAGGGTCACCAGCAGGTCGAGTTTCCCCTCCGGCGCGTCGTCGTGCCAGACCACGTCGACGGGCTTCACCTGACCGGTCTGGCCCAGATCCTTGCCCTGGACGCCGTGCGAGGCGCCGAGCAGGTGTTTAAGGAAATACTCGTGGCCCTTCCCCGAGGAGCCCAACAGGTTCGAACGCCAGATGAACATATTGCGTGGCCAGTTGGCCGGGTCATCGGGGTCCATGCAGGACAGTTCGATCGAGCGGTCCTTCAGCCCATCCAGCGTGTAGGCCTTGGGGTCGACTCCGGCCGCTTCAGCCGCCTTGGCCACATCCAGCGAATTGGTCTTCAGCGCCGGGGCGGAGGGCAGCCAGCCCATCCGCTCGGCCCGGACGTTGAAGTCGATCATCGAGGCCTTCCACGGCCCCGCGGGAGCCGTGGGCGACAACAGTTCCTCGATGCCGACGGTCTCGTAACGCCACTGGTCGGAGTGGGCGTAGAAGAACGAGGTCGAGTTCTGCTGGCGGGGCGGACGGATCCAGTCGGTGGCGAAGGCCAGGGGAGCCCAGCCGGTTTGAGGCCGTAGTTTCTCCTGTCCGACATAGTGGGCCCAGCCGCCTCCGGACTGGCCTACGCAACCGCACATCACCAGCATGTTGATGACGCCGCGGTAGTTCATGTCCATGTGGAACCAGTGGTTCATCGCCGCGCCGATGATCACCATCGACTTGCCGTTGGTCTTTTCGGCGTTGGTGGCGAAGCCGCGAGCCGTGGCGATGATCTGATCGCGCGGGACCGAGGTGATGGCCTCGGCCCAGGCCGGCGAATAGGGCTGCAGGTCGTCGAACGACTCCGGCATGCAATCGCCGCCGAAACCCTGGTCGACGCCGTAATTGGCCAGGAACAGGTCGTAGACGCAGGCCACCAGCGCCTCGCCGTCCTTCAGCATCACGCGCCGGACCGGCACGTTGCGGGTCAGGACATCGGGGTGGTCTGTGGAGGCGAAGCCATTGCTGGCGGTATTGGCGAAATAGGGGAAGCGGACGCCGGCCACTTCGTCATGCACGTCCTTGAGGCCGAGCTTCAGCGTGGTCTCGCGACCAGTGGCGTCCCGCTCTTCAAGGTTCCAGCGGCCGTCCTCGCCCCAGCGAAAGCCGATCGAGCCGTTGGGCACGACGATCTCGCCGGTGGCCTCGTCGATGGCGACGGTCTTCCAGTCGGAGTTGTTGGCCTGTTCGAGGTCGCCGACGAAATCCGACGCCCGCACCAGGCGTTCGGGCACATAGCCGCCCTCCTGGGGGACCAGGCGGACCAGCATGGGAAGGTCGCTGTACTGGCGCAGGTAGTCGCGGAAATACGGGACCTGCTTGTCGACGTGATACTCCTTGAGGATCACGTGACCGAAGGCCATGGCCAAGGCCGCGTCGGTCCCTTGTTTGACCGGCAGCCACAGGTCCGAGAATTTCGAGGCTTCCGAATAATCGGGGCAGATGACGACGGACTTGGCGCCGCGGTAGCGGGCCTCGGTGTAGAAATGGGCGTCCGGCGTGCGGGTCTGCGGAACGTTGGAGCCCCACAACAGCATGAAGCTGGAGTTGTACCAGTCGGCGCTCTCGGCCACGTCGGTCTGCTCACCCCAGGTCTGGGGCGAGGCGGGCGGCAGGTCGCAGTACCAGTCGTAGAAGGAGCCGGTTACCCCGCCTAGCAGCTGCAGATAGCGGGCACCGGCGGCGTAGGAGATCATCGACATGGCCGGGATCGGCGAGAAGCCGAACACGCGATCGGGGCCCCAGCGTTTGACCGTATGGGCGTTGGCCGCGGCGATGATCTCGGTGATCTCGTCCCAGGTGCCCCGCACAAAGCCGCCGGCCCCGCGCATGCTGGTGTAGGACTTGCGAGCGGCGGGATCGTTCTGGATCGAGGCCCAGGCCGCGACCGGCTCCATGGTTTCGCGCGCCTTGCGCCACACCCGCAGCAGACGGGAGCGCACCAGCGGATATTTCACCCGGTTGGCCGAATAGAGATACCAGCTGTAGCTGGCCCCACGGGCGCAGCCGCGCGGCTCGTGGTTGGGAAGGTCCGGCCGGGTACGGGGATAGTCGGTCTGCTGGGTCTCCCAGGTGACGATTCCGCCCTTGACGTAGATCTTCCACGAGCAGGAGCCGGTGCAGTTCACGCCGTGGGTCGAGCGCACGATCTTGTCGTGACGCCAGCGGTCCCGGTACGCCTCCTCCCAGCTGCGGTCGTCGTCGTTCATGACGCCGTGGCGGTCGGAGAACAGTTCGGTCTTGCGCGTGAAGAATGCGAGACGATCGAGGGTATGGCTCATGATCAGGCCGCCGGTTCTGTGGTGGTCGAGGGGGAATGCAGCATCGAGCGCTTTCGGGCGTAGAAGACCCAGTTCACGATCGCGCAGCTCAGGTAGAAGGCGAGGAAGGTATAGAGGGCGGTCTCGGGACCGCCGGTGGCGCGCATGGAGTCGCCGAACGCCATGGGGATGAAGAAGCCGCCATAGGCGCCGATGGCGGAGGAGAAGCCGATGATCGCGGCGGCCTCCATCTCGGACGCCTTGAGACGCACCACAGCGGTCGCCTGCGGCATCAGCCGCGGCATGTCGATCCGCACAATCGCGGGAATCATCTGGAAGGTGGAGGCGTTGCCCACCCCGGTCCAGAAGAACAGCCAGAGGAAGGCGGCGAAGAACAGCACGAACGACGGTTCAGCCCCGAAGCCGCCGACGCTGTAGAGCACCGCTAGCACGCCGACCATGAGGGCGCCGAAGACGACCTGGGTGACATTCTCGCCGCCCCAGCGGTCGGACACCCATCCGGTGAGGGCGCGCGAGGCCGCCCCGACCAGCGGGCCCAGGAAGGCGAACTGCAGCGCGTTCACCTCCGGAAACAGGGTTTTGGTCAGCAGGGGGAAGGCGGCCGAAAAGCCGATGAATGAGCCGAAGGTGCCCACATAGAGCCAGCACATCAGCCAGTTGTGCTTGCGCTTGAAGATCACTGACTGTGCCGCGAAGGAAGCCTTGGCCGAGCTGAGGTCGTTCATGCCAAACCAGGCCGCGACGGCGGACGCGAGCAGGAAGGGAATCCAGACGAAGCCGGCGTTCTGAAGCCACATCTGGCTTTCGACACCCTTGTCCACGGCGATCTGGGGCGCGCCGATGACGGGCGCGAACAGGCCAAGGGTGATCACCACGGGCACAAGGAACTGCATGACGCTGACGCCGAGGTTGCCGAACCCGGCGTTGATGGCGAGCGCATTGCCCTTCTCCGCCTTGGGGAAGAAGAAGGCGATGTTCGACATCGACGATGCGAAATTGCCGCCGCCGAGCCCGCAGAGCAGGGCCAGTGTGACGAACACCCAGTAGGGCGTGTCGGGGTTCTGGACCGCCAGCCCGATGCCGAGCGCCGGGACGACTAGGGACAGGGTCGACAGAGCCGTCCAGCGACGGCCGCCGAAAATCGGCACCATGAAACTGTAGAAAATGCGGAGTGTCGCACCCGAGAGGGCCGGAAGGGCGGTCAGCCAGAACAGCTGATCGGTGGTAAACTTGAATCCGATCAGCCCGAGCTTGGCTACCACCATGGACCAGACCATCCACACCGAGAAGGCTAGGAGGAGGTTCGGCACCGAGATCCAGAGATTGCGGCGCGCGATCGCCTTGCCGGTCGTGGACCAGAATTCTGGGTCTTCGGGACGCCAGTCAGTAAGGATGGAACGAGACATCCGCGTCTTTCTCTAGTGCGAACCGGTGGGTGAGATCGCGGCAGCCTTGTCGGGGCCGATGCCGGCGAGCTCGGGGAATTCGGGGAGGGTCGCCAGCATCGGGGAGCGGTGGCGCTCCATCCGACGGACGGCGAAATGCATCCAGACGAGGGCTGTGAGCACCAGCAGGAACAGCAGCATGAAACAGCTGGTCCAGACGCCGGTCAGGTCATTCAGGACGCCAAACGTGATGGGCAGGATGAAACCGCCGAGACCGCCGATCATCCCGACCAGCCCGCCGACCGAGCCGACGTGGTCGGGGTAGTAGACGGGGATGTGTTTGTAGACGGCGGCCTTGCCGAGGCTCATGGCGAAGCCGAGCACGAAAACCACTACGGTGAAGGCGGGCAGGCTCATCGCCAGGCGGAAGCGGATCGGCCCGTCGATACCGTCGACCACATAGGAGGTCGCCGGATAGGCCAGGATGAAGGCGCAGACGACGCTGATGATGAAGGTCAGATACATGACCTTCCGGGCACCGATCCTGTCGGAGAGCCAGCCCCCGAACACCCGGAATAGCGAACCGGGGATCGAATAGGCGGCGGCCAGCATGCCGGCGACGCCGATGCCTACGCCATAGGCCCCGGTCAGATAGTGAGGGAGCCAGAGGGCGAGCGCGACGAACCCGCCGAACACGAAGAAATAGTAGAGGGCGAACCGCCAGACCCTGAGATCTTTCAGCGGCTCCAGTTGCATCCAGGCCGCCACAGGCTTCTGCCCCGTCCGACGGCGCTCGATCAGCTGGGGCTCGTCGCGGGTCAGGAAAAAGGCCGCGAGGGCGATGAGGAGGAGGCCCACGGCCCAGACCTGCGCCACGGCTTCCCAGCCCAGCGCCAGCATGACGAAGGGCGCCGCGAACTTGGTCACCGCCGCGCCGACATTGCCCGCGCCGAAGATACCCAGGGCAGTGCCTTGCCGGCCGGCGGGGAAGAATTTTGAGACATAGGCGACGCCGACCGCAAAGGCCCCGCCCGCCATGCCGACGCCCAGGGCCGCGACCAGAAACTGGGGGTAGGTTTCAGCGTAGGAAAGAAGGAAAGTCGCCGCGGCAGCCAGCGTCATGACGATTAGACTGACCCGCCGGCCGCCGAACTGCTCGGTCCAGACGCCGAGGAACACACGCACCAGCGAGCCGGTCAGAATGGGGGTTCCGACCAGCAGACCAAACTGCGCTTCTGACAGGCTGAGGTCAGCCTTGATCTGGACCCCGATGATCGAAAAGATCGTCCACACCGCAAAGCACGCCGTGAAGGCGAAGGTGCTGATCCAAAGGGCGGACGTCGCGCCCGGCGCTGATGTTTCGGAGGCGGATACCACCTAGCCTGCTCCATAGAACGTCGCCGCTTGTCGGCTGTCGTTCCATGAGACTTAGCGCGCGCTTGGCTGGCGCTATTTGACGGTTATCAATTGAACTGTTGGTGGAATTGGCTCAGGCGTGTCCGGATACAAGAAAACTTCAGTAAAACGAAAATATACGGCTGCGTATTTTGCAAAATCATCTGCGTTGATTGATATTTGTCAAGTGATGCCCTAGTTGTAGGTCACGGTCGCACCCGGCAGGGCGATCACGCCAGAGCCTCACTCTCGAATCGTACGGGGAACATAACTGATGACCATGCGCGCCGCCGATCTGGACCGTGTCAGAGCGCTGCCGCTGTTTTCCCGGGCTTCGCCGGAAGTCTTCAGAGACGTCACCGCCGGTGCCTTCCTACAGCGTTTTCCGGCGGGCACGACCCTGCTGATGGAGGGCGACACCGTCGACTTCCTCTATGTGCTGCTTGACGGGGCGGTCGAACTCCAAGGTTCCTGGAAAGAGAAAGAGACCACCCTGGCGCTACTGCGTCCCGTCTCCACCTTCATCCTGGCAGCTGTCGTCCTGGATGCCGACGCCTTGATGTCGGCGCGGACGCTGGAACGGTCCGAGATACTGATGCTGTCGGGAGAAGCCCTTCGCCGCACCATGCGACAGGACGCCGACTTCAGCTTCGCGGTGGCGCAGGAATTGTCCGGCTGTTACCGCGGCCTTGTGCGGGCTGTTAAAAACCAGAAGCTTCGCGGCGGCGTCGAACGGCTGGCCAACTATCTGATCACCCAGCGCGTCCGTCAGGGAATGCGCGATCCGATCGTCCTGCCCCATGAGAAGCGAGTGCTGGCTTCTCTCCTAGGCATGTCCCCTGAAAACCTCTCCCGGGCCTTCGCCAGCCTGTCCAGCTACGGGGTCGCCGTACACGGCGCCGAGGTCAGTCTCGGCCGGCCGGACGCCCTCGAACGACTGGCGCGCCCTCATCCGCTGATCGACAACCACATGCCGCCGCCGACGGGCGCCGTCGGCAAGGCCGAGAGCGAGCGATGGGCCACCCAAAGGGGTCGCACCTGCGGCTCAGTTCTAGGCTGATCAGCCTCCGAGCTGGGCCAGGTTCCGCAGGTCGCCCGAATGTCCCAGGGCGAGAGAATGGCCGGCTGACTTGCCTCCAAGAGACGAGACGATGCGCTGCGTCAGCGCCTCTCGGTCGCCGTCATCCTGGAGCAGTTCACGAAGATCGACCCCGCCGTCTCCAAACAGGCACAGGCGCAGCTTGCCCTTCGAGGTGACCCGCAGGCGATTGCAGCTGTCGCAGAATCCCGGCGCATAGGGTGCGATCAGGCCGATGGCTCCCGCGTGGTCGGGATGGCGATACTCCAGCGCCGGTCCCGCGTCGAAGGCGCGCTCCGTCGGGGTCCATCCGTTCCGATCCAGCCAGTCGCGCAGGCCCTGGGCCTTCACGTGGTGGCGGGCGAAATACTCGTCATTGTCGGTCGTCTTCATCAGTTCGATGAACCGGACGGCCACGGGCCGATCACGGACGAAGCGCGCCCAGCCGTCGAATCCGGCTTCGGCCGTCTCGCGCAACAGGACAGCATTGACCTTTACGGCCGCGAAGCCTTCGGCCAAGGCCAGGTCCAGACCCGTCAGGACCTCGTTCAGCTTGTCGTGTCCGGTGATCCGGTGGAACGTCTCGGGGTCGATCGAGTCGATGCTGACGTTGATGTGGCTGAGACCCGAGGTGCGCCAGTCGGTCGCGTGACGGGCCAGGTTCCAGCCGTTCGTCGTCATCGCGACCTTTGCCACGCCGGGCGCGGCCGCGACCGTCTCGATGATGGCGTTGAAGTCCTTCCGAACGGTGGGTTCTCCACCAGTCAAACGAACCTTGCTAAGGCCCAGCTCGGAAAAGCCGGCCACAAGACGACCGATCTCATCGACTGTCAGAAACGACAGTGGCCCGGTTTTCTTCCAGCCATTCGGCAAACAGTAGGTGCAGCTGAAATTGCAGACCTCCGTCACCGAGAGGCGAAGGTAGTGAAACCGGCGGCCGAAACCGTCGGCAATCTTGGCGGCGTCGAACGCCATGGAAGCTCCTTTCCAAACACGGGAGGCGGAGGGATTTCTCCCGCCGCCCTCGATCCTTGCGGATCCGGCTGCCCGACCGTGGCGCGGATGCGCTTTAGGTCAGACCGCTCGGAGCGAACTCACGCGGACTTCTATCGGACCGCATCGCCCTAACCTATGACGCGAGGCTTGACGGGCCTTGATGAAGATCAAGCACGACGACGGCGTCCCCCTGTCCCGCCAACGAAGCCGGCCATGCTAGTCAGTGGGTGCGAACCAGACCGACTGGCCCAGGAGGAGACGCGGATCCATGACGAAAGCGGGGGGTATCGGACGGCGAAACGGGGTGATGCTGCTGGCAGCCGCAGCCTTGGTCGCCTGCGCGCCGCGCCGCGCCGGCCCCGCGCCGATCGACCTGTTCGCTGCGGCCAGTCTCCGGGAGTTGTTGGACGCGGCCATGACCGACTACCAGCGCCATTCTGGCCGCAGCGTTCGGGCCAGCTACGCAGGCAGCGCGCTGTTGGCCCGCCAAATCGAGCGGGGTGCGCCCGCTGACCTGTTCGTTTCGGCAGACGAATTCTGGATGGACTGGCTGGAACAACGTGGCCTGATCGAGCCTGCGGCCCGACGCCGGCTCGCCTCCAACCGGCTGGTGCTGATCGTCCCGGCGACGACCTCCATCACCTCCGTCAATCTGGCCTCACCAAACGGCGTAGCCGCTCGGCTTGGCGATGGCCGGCTGGCGATTGCCGAAGCCAATGTGCCCGCCGGTCGCTACGCGCGCGAAGCCTTGACCCGTCTGAACCTGTACGAGTCAGTCGAAGATCGGCTGGCTCCCGGTGACGACGTGCGCGCCGCGCTGGCTCTGGTCGCGCGCGGCGAGACTCCCCTCGGCGTGGTCTATTCGACGGACGCCCGCGCCGAGCCGCGGGTGCGGGTTGTGGCGACCTTTCCCGCCTCCAGTCATCCGCCCATCACCTATTCGGCGGCTCCGGTTCAACGCCAGGACGGATCTGGGGACCCTGCAGGGGCCAAGGCCTTTCTGGACTTCCTGAGCGGCGCAGACGGGCAGGCCCTGCTTCGGCGCTTCGGCTTCGCGCCGGCGCCAGTCTGAGCAGCCCGGATGTTCACGCTCAGCCCCGAGGAACAGCAGATCATCGGCCTGTCGCTGAAGGTTGCGGCGACGGCGACGCTGTTCAGCCTGCCGCCGGGCGTCGCCCTTGCCTATCTGCTGTCGCGCTACAGCTTCCCCGGCAAGGCACTGCTTTCGGGCCTGACCCACCTGCCCCTGATCCTGCCGCCAGTAGTGACCGGTTATGCGTTGCTATTGCTCTTCGGCCGGAGCGGCCCTCTTGGTCGCTTGCTCGAGCCGATGGGGATTGTGTTCGCCTTCGACTGGACGGGAGCGGCGCTGGCCGCGGCGGTCATGGGCTTCCCGTTACTGGTCCGGGCTGTGCGGCTGTCCTTCGACATGGTCGATCCGCGGATCGAAAGCGCGGCCGGGACCCTCGGCGCCGGGCCGATCGTCCGGTTCCTGACCATTACCCTGCCGCTCGCCTTGCCCGGCGTTGCAGCCGGAACGGTGCTGGCGTTCGCCAAGGCGCTCGGTGAATTCGGCGCCACCATCACCTTCGTGGCCAGCATACCCGGAGAGACCCGTACGCTGCCGCTCGCGATCTACAGCCTGACCCAGCTTCCCGACGGCGAGGCGGCCCTGTTGAGATTGATCCTGATCTCGGTCGGCGTGTCGATCGGGGCCCTCGTGCTTTCGGAATGGGGCGCACGCTCCGTCGCGCGGCGGGTCGGAGGGGTGCGGTGATGCTGAAGGTGTCAGCGCATATCGTCCTCGACGACTTCTCTCTGGATGTCGCCTTCTCGAGCGACGCCCGCATCACCTGCCTTTTCGGTCGCTCAGGGGCAGGCAAGACCACGGTGGCCGAACTGGTCGCGGGTCTGATCCGTCCGATCCGCGGGCGCGTCGTGCTGGACGGAGAGGTGCTTCTCGACTCTGACACAGGCCTGTCGGTCCCGGTCTGGAAACGACGGATCGGCTATGTATTCCAGGATGCGCGGCTGTTTCCGCACATGACGGTCCGCGACAACCTGTTGTATGGCCCCCGCCGGTCGGGCGACCCTGATCCCGCCCTTGATCAGGCCGTGGCTCTGTTGGGGCTCGAAAGCCTGCTGGAGCGCCGGCCGGACGCGCTGTCCGGCGGCGAGGCCCGCCGGGTCGCGATCGGGCGGGCCCTGCTGACCCGCCCCCGCCTGCTGATCCTCGACGAGCCTCTGGCGGGGCTGGACGGCGCCCGTCGAGGCGACATCCTGCCTTATCTGGACCAGCTGGCTCGGGAGGGACCGCCCATCCTCTATGTCAGCCATGCGGTGGATGAGGTCGCCCGTCTCGCGGATCGCGTTGTGTTGGTCGGCGACGGCCAGGCCGTGGGAGCAGAGTCGCCGGACGCGGCGTTCGACCGACCGGAGGCCGAGACCGCCGCCGGGCTGAGCGCCCCCCTGTCCATTCTCGACGGACAGGTCACCACCCACGACACTGCACGGAACGCCACCCGCATCGATCTGGCGGGAACCTCGTTTCTGGCACCGCTCCTCGACGTGTCGCCGGGCGATCGTTTGCGAGTCGTCGTCGATGCCCGCGATGTGGCGCTCGCTCTGACGGACCCTGTCGACGCCAGCTTTCAGAACCGGCTGCAGATGCAGGTCGCCGCGCTGGAAGTCCGGGCTGACGGTATTCTCGTCCGGCTGGAGGCGGGAGAGTTGAGATTGAAGGCGCTGGTCACCCGGCAAGCGAGCGAACAACTCGCCCTGGCTCCCGGAAAGCGCGTGTTCGCACTGGTCAAGGCGACAGCCGCCGCCCGCTACGCCTGACTGCGATCAGGCGCGGTCAGGGCGGGGCGACAGCAGCATCGGACCATAGCCGATCGCGAACGCAAGGAACGCCGCCGACCAAAGCCCTGCCGAGACGATCAACAGCGGCTGATAGAGGGTCGGCGACAAGCCTCCCACCACCCGGCTTAGAGCCGCGGCGTTGACCAGGGCATAGATAACAACTTCAACCCGTCCGGCCGCCAGGGGGCGACCGGTGTGGCCCCGGCTGGCGCGGGTCATGATGGCGAGGGTCATCACACCGATCGCACCCGCAGTCAGGGCGTGGACGCCGACGGATGGAGGAACCAGGTCCGGCACGGCGACCGACAACCCCGTGAGGAAGAGGCCCGCCGCAAGCCACAGATAGCCGAGGTGAAGGATCCAGACGAGCGGTTCAGCAAGCGTGGCGGCGCCGCGCCAGCGGATCAGCCGCACCAGATTCAGAGTGCCCGCCGCTAGCAGCAGGGCACCCGCCGCGGGATGGGCGGGGGCGACGCTCCAGGCGATCAGTCCCGCTGCAGTGACGGCCAGGGTCACGGCGTCGAACCGGTCGGCGACGGCTGGCAGCGGGCCGCCGCGTTTAATCTGCCAGTTCCGGGTGAAACTCGGGGTGACCCGACCGCCGATGACGGCGATCAACAGAGCTACGACCGCAAGGCCCAGCCGGGTGGACAGGGCAGTGACGCCGCCGGCTCCCGCCTCCAGATGAAATCCGGCATTGGCGAGCGCGAACAAGGTGACCATCACCGCGACCGGCACATTGCGCCAGTTCTTTCCCGCCAGCACCTCGCGCCACACCACACCCGCCATGGCGAACAGGAACAGACCGTCGATGATCAACGGCCAGGCCGCCGCCGCCAGATCCGCGTTCAGGGCCATCGCCAACATGGCGGCGCGCCCTGCCGCCCAGAGGCCGAACAGAATGGCCAATGGCGTCCCGACCACAGGCAGGCGACCGGTCCAGTTGGGCACGGCGGTCAGGAGGAAGCCGACGACGACCCCGCCCGTGTAGCCGAACAACATTTCGTGGACATGCCAGCTCAGCCCCACAGGGCCGCCGCTGAGAAAGGCATAGAGCCAGAGCGGAGCGGCGACGGCTGCCCAGAGCGCAGAGAACAGGAAGAAGGGGCGCAGGCCGACGCTGAAGACGGCAGGACCGCGATGGGCGCGAATGGCGGCGGCGGTATTCATGGGGGCTCCGGGACGAAGGATACGGTCTGCATAAAGGACCGAAGCGCAGACCCAGTTGACGAACTGGCCGCTGCGGCCTGCCCTTCGTCAAGGCGATCGATCTACCCGTTCGGCGCACGTCATAAGCTTCTGCTGAGACTCGGCCGAGCGCTCGAGAAGTTCGCGCCAGACCGGAATCGCGATCGCTTCGTCCAGTCCGCAATGCCGCGCCGCCGATTGGACCCGGGCGAGGATGGCGGCGATCCGGGCCGGATCCCGAACGCTGTCCTGCCCTGCTTTGAGCGCGGCGATGACCGCGACCTGGCGCTGGCGCGCAGCAACGATGCGCACAAGGATAGAGTCGATCCGGTCAATCCGCGCCCGCCGAGCCTCCAGTTCGGTCGTGTTCATGCCCCGACCCCAGCAGACCGCCAGCGGGCGCCCGCCGTCCCGTGCAGATAACCGCTGACCAGCGGTCCGGGCGGCCCAAGGGGCTCGATCTTCAAGGCGAGTTCCCGCGGCGTAATCCGCCCGGTGATGAAGTCCCGGAACAGGTTACATACCGCGACCATGTCCAGGCTGTGCGGCGACAATCGCAGGACCGAGACGCCGGACCGCTCCAGCGCCTCGACCTCGACATCAACCAACTGGCATCCGTGGGACAGGGTCTGCAGGCCGTTGATGGCCAGGAAGTCCTGACCCTCGATGGTCGCGACGTCCATGCCATCGGGGTGTCGGTCACAGACGTAGCGGCAGGCGTCCCGATGCAATCCCTCCATCCGGGCCTGGGCGCAGCGGCTCGACAGGGCGAGCGGCAAACGGCCGAAGGCGAACAGCTCAAGTTTGAGCTCCGGGCAGGCCTGCGCGATTTCGGCGATGGAGGTCAGGGGAAGTTCGACGTTGGCGCACAGACGCACACAGCCCATCCGCACAAGCTCCGCCGCCGCAGGGGCGTTGTAGACGTTCAACAGCGGGCCGGCGACGAATGGCGCGGGGGCCCGGCTCCAGACCGCTGACATGTCCCCGGCCTCGATCAGATGATCGGGATCCGCGCCCAGCTCTGCCGCCAGCCGCCGCTCCCGGGACGTGGAGGGAAGGGCGAGAGTGGACCAGATCACTGTCTTGCCCGCGGCTTCCAGCCGCTCGGCGGCCCGCGCCAGGACGTCCTGCAGCAACGGCTGTCGCTTTCCGCAGACGACCTCGCCGAGATAGACCGTTTCGACCGGGGCCTCGTCGGCGATCCGGGCATAGAAGGCCTCGACCCGCTCGGCGGGCCAGTTGAGCAGCAAAGGTCCGATCGCCAGTTCCATCAACCCGCTCATCGCCAGCGTTTCCGATAGGCGCCGGTTGTCTCGCGCGCACCCTCGGCGAGGTCGCCCAGCAGGGACTCATAGGGAGCCGGAGATTCCCCGCGTCCAATGGCGTCGATGGCGGCCCGGAAGGCGGCGGTGACGCGCGCCACATAGGCGCGACCCCTTTGCCGCCCCTCGATCTTGACGGCTGTGACCCCCGCCCGGGCCAGCCCGGCCAGCAGGCTCATGGCATTGAGGCTGACCGGATCCTCGAACAGATAGGCCGGCTCCCCGGCCGCGCCGCGGAACCGGCCCTTGCACAGGGTCGGGTATCCGCCCACCTCGCCGGCCGGCAGCCGGTCGATGGCGAAGCCCGATAGCCGCGTCGTGCGCTCCCCACGATCTTCGGTGAAGGTTACAGCCTCGGGGGGCGAACATACGCCGGACAGGTTCGGAGACCGCCCAGTGGCATAGGACGACAGGGCGCAGCGGCCTTCCGCCATCACGCACAGGCCGCCATAGACGAAGGCCTCGGTCTCGACGGATATTTCCGGGGTCAGGCTCCGGATTTCCTCGACGCTGAGGACGCGGGGCAGAACCACCCGCTTCACGCCGTATTCGCGAGCGTAGAAGGCGATTGCCTCAGGGGTGCCCGCCGCCGCCTGGACCGACAGGTGAAGTCGCACGCCGGGATGGTTGGCGCGCATGTGCGACAGCACCGCCAGGTCCGCGGCAATCACGGCGTCCACGCCCGCTCCCGCCGCCGCATCGGCTGAGGCCCGCCACAGGTCGGTGGCGTCGGCCCGGGCGAAGGTGTTGAGTGCCAGCAAAACCCGAGCGCCGCGATCGTGGGCCCAGTCGGTCGCCGCCTGCAACTCCTGGGGAGAGAAGTTCAGGCCGGGGAAGTTGCGCGCATTGGTCTCGTCGCGGAAGCCGCAGTAGACGCTGTCCGCGCCGGCCTCGATCGCCGCTTTCAGCATGGCGGGCGAGCCGGCGGGGCAGACCAGCTCGAGCCCTGGCGCGGTGGCGCCGGTCATGGGCGGACCTCGCCCTGACGCCAGCGCCCAACCACGGCCAGCGCGGTCTGCAGCGCCGGATCGAACCCCCGAGGCAGACTCAGGATGTCGGCCATCGTCAGCTCCGAAGCTTCCAGCGCATTGTGAAGGGCGAGGATGGCCGCTGTGTCGCCGTCGACGTCGATGCGGCGCTGGAAGAAGGCCCCATCGGCGTCGCCCCGTCCGTCGAACAGGGCGAGGAGCGTCAGCAGCGGGCCGCTGATCCGGGCCGAGGTCCCGGCCGCATCAGACTCCGGCCGCACTACGCGGATAGAACCGGCCGCACCGTTCGGCCGCATTTCGAAGGCGACCGGCAGGTGGTCGGGGACGATGCGGATGGTGGCCTGGCGGACCGGACCCAGTCGGTCGAACGCATCCGGCTGGCGCCGGGCGACGCTCCGGAGCGACGCCGTCAGCAGGACCTCCAACGGCCGTCGCGTCCGATACAGGAGTTCGGTCCACCGACGGCTCGACGACGGTTGACGCAGAGGCGCTATCCGCATCGGGAATAGCCGCAGTCGAGGCAGCTATCGCAGCCCTCCTTCCGGACAAGGCCCGGCGTGCCGCATCGCGGACAGGCCGAGGGGGCAGGAGCGGCCGCTGTCGCAGGGGCGGGCTCGGGTGTGGGCGCGGCGTCCGGAGCGAAGGAGGCGTCGCCGGCCGAGAGGTTCATGTGACGCTCGATCACCGCGCCGATGGCCGCCGGAAGAGATGGCGTATAGCGCCCCTCCATCCAGGCGCCGCCGCCGGGGTCGAACACCGCCTTGAGCTCTTCCGCCACAAACGAGACGTCGCCACCACGGCGGAAGACAGCCGAGACCATCCGGGTCAGGGCGACCGTCCAGGCATAGTGAGCCATGTTCTTGGAGTTGACGAAGATCTCCATCGGACGACGTTCGCCGCCATCCTCGTCGCCGGAGTCGTTTATCGTCACATAGACCGCGTGCGGGTCCAGCGGCCAACGCACCTTGTAGGTCGCGCCCTCAAGCCGCGCTGGCCTCGGCGTCAGGACGGGCCCGGTCGAAACCGCATCGCTTGCGGGCGGCGTTTCGACGCTGAGTACCGAGCCGGTGATGGCGTTGGGCCGATAGGTGGTCAGGCCCTTGCAGCCGAGACGGTAGCCCTCGCGATAGACGTCGGAAAAGGCGTCGAAGGCGATGTCTTCCGGGCAGTTGATGGTCTTGGAGATGGAGCTGTCGATCTGGGCCTGGGCCGCCGATTGCATCCGCAGGTGATGCTCGGGGGTCAGGGTCTGGGCGCTGACGAAGGCGTCGCCCGGCGCGTTTTCCAGTGGGGCGTCCGCCCCCTTGAGCCGCTTCCAGAGCGCCAGGGCGTAGTCCTCGACCGCCTCCTCGCGCTTGCTGCCGTCCGGCTGCAACACCTTGCGGGTATAGGCGAAGGCGAACACCGGCTCGATGCCGGACGAGACGTTCCCGGCCAGCAGAGAGGTTGTGCCGGTCGGGGCGATTGAGGTCAGACAACCGTTTCTCAAACCGTGGCGCGCGATCAGTTCGCGGGTCTCGGGGTCGAGGCTGGCCAGGTTGGGCCGCTCAAGCATGGCCGGATCGTAGAGGGGGAAGGCGCCCTTTTCGGCGGCCAATTCCGCCGAGGCGCGATAGGCCTCACGCCGGATCAGGCCCAGCCATTGTTCGGTGAGGGCGACGGCCCGGTCCTCGCCATATCGGGCCCCGCAGAAGATCAGCGCGTCGGCCAACCCCGTCACGCCGAGGCCGAGGCGGCGCTTGGCGCGGGCTTCCGCTTCCTGGGCCGGCAGGGGGAAGCGTGAGATGTCGATGACGTTGTCCAGCATCCGCACGGCTGTGCGGGTGAGCGCCGCCAGCTCCACCTCGTCCATGGCCGCGCCGGATTCGAACGGCGCGGAGACGAGGCGGGCGAGATTGATCGACCCTAGCAGACAGGCCCCATAGGGCGGCAGCATCTGTTCGCCGCAGGGATTGGAGGCCGCGATCACCTCGCAATGGGCCAGGTTGTTGGCGGCGTTCACCCGGTCGATGAAGATCACCCCCGGCTCGGCGGCGTCGTAAGTGGCCTGCATCAGACGATTCCACAGGTCCGCCGCCCGGACGGTGCGCCGCACCTCGCCGCCGAACACCAGCGGCCAGTCGGCGTCCGCGTCCAGCGCGGTCATGAAGGCATCGGGGACCAGAACCGAGAGATTGAAGTTCCTAAAGCGGACCGCGTTCCGTTTGGCGTCGATGAAGGCCTCGATGTCGGGATGGTCAATCCGGAGGCAACCCATCATCGCCCCGCGTCTCTGACCCGCTGACATGATCGTGCGGCACATGGAGTCCCAGACGTCCATGAAGCTGAGCGGGCCCGAGGCCTCCGCGCCGACTCCACGAACCGGCGCGCCTGAGGGCCGAACCGTGGAGAAGTCCATGCCCACGCCGCCGCCCTGCTGCATGGTGACCGCAGCCTCCCGCAGATGCTGGAAAATGCCGTCGAGATCGTCAGGGACGGTCCCCATGACGAAACAGTTGAACAGGGTCACCGCACGTCCCGTGCCGGCTCCGGCAAGAATTCGTCCGGCCGGCAGGAACCGGTAGCCTTCAAGTGCTTCCCGAAAGCGGGCGCGCCACCGACCGCGCGACTTGACCGGTTCGGCTTCCGCTAGGGCGGCGGCGACCCGGTCCCACGTAGCCTCGACGGTCGCGTCTCCCGCTCCATCGAGCGGCCGGAAACGATATTTGCTGCTCCAGATTTCACCGGCCAGCGGACTGTCGAACGCCATCTCTGCACCCCTTCAAAAGTGGAGGCCAGACTCGGTGATTCCCTGCGGCGCGTGGAAGGGCGACAGGTGTGTCGCGGACCCGGACCGTCGTCAACGGAGGGCTTGACCGACATCAAGCGGCGGACGGCTCTAGCGGCCTAGGAAGACGCATAGGCGCGCCCGCGGATCGGCGCGTGAAACGGAAAGGACACTCCGGAACATGGCGCTTGAACATCTGTCCGTCGGCGAGATCGCTGTCATCCTGCCGGGAGCCACCGCGGTCTTTCGCCGCCACAAGATCGATTTCTGCTGCAAGGGCGATACCTTGCTCGCGAAGGAAGCGGAGAGCCGCGGCCTGAATCTATCGGCCCTCGAGGCGGAACTCCACGCCCTGGAAAATCCGGGGGTCCATGCGCCCGCCGAGACCGCTGATCTGATCGCCCACATCATTGAGCGCTATCATAAGGTGCACCGGCGCGAATTCCCCGCGGTCATCGCATTGGCCCGGCGCGTTGAGTCGGTTCACCAGGACCGGACCGACTGTCCGCACGGGCTCGCCAACCTGCTCTCCGACATGTTCGAGGACCTCGAAGACCATCAACACAAGGAAGAAGCTGTTCTGTTTCCCGCCATGATCAGGGGCATGGGTCAGGTTCTGCGTGATCCGATCGCCCGGATGATGCAGGACCATGAGGACCTTGGGGCGTTGCTCGCCTTCATGGCGGAGCTGACCGACGACTTCGTCGCGCCGGAGGGGGCCTGCGCTACCTGGCGGGCCCTGTATGCCGGCTGCAGCAAGCTGGATATGGACCTTCGCGAGCACGTCCACCTGGAGAACAACATCCTGTTCCAGCGCTTCCTCTGAGCCGGTTCAGAAGTCCAGAACGAGGGCGCTGTCGCCAGCGCTGAGGGCGGCATCGCCAGCGCGACGCCGGATCAGCACATCGGCTGTCGCCAGGGCCATCTGGGTCGCGGAATCCTGGACAGCCAGTCCCGCGACGCCGCCTCCGACCAGACGGCCGCGCTCGAAGGTCTCCCGATCTCCACAGGACTTGAGGGGCGCTGTCAGGGTCATGTCCCGCCAGCTCAGCAGCGCGGCCGGATCTCTCCCCGCCAGACCCGCGACCAACGACGCCATGAACAGGCGGGCCGTCACAAGCGCCGACGTCGGATTCCCGGGCAGACCGAGCACCAAGGCGCCGCCCGCCCGGCCGAACCATACCGGCTTGCCGGGCTTGATGGCGACCTTGGAGAAGATCAGTTCCAGCCCGAAGGGCGCGAACATCGAGCGGGCGTAGTCCTTCTCCCCGACAGATGCGCCGCCCGTGACCACCACCAGATCGGCCTCGTCGAGCGCACGGCGGGCGGCGGCCTCGAGCAGTTCGGGCGTATCGGTGAGGCGACGACGATCAATCACCTCGCCGCCAGATTGCCGCGCCAGGGCGGCGACGCCGAATGAGACGCTTTCCGGAATACTGCCGGGTGTCTCGAGCGCCTGTCCCGGCTCCGCCAGTTCATCACCGGTGCCGAGGATGACGATGCGCGGCCGGCGTACGACCGACAGGTTGGCGACATCTGCCGCGGCGGCGGCGACCATGGCGCGAAAGCCGAGGACCGTCCCCGCCGGAAGCAGGGTATCGCCGGTCCGGAAATCGGAGCCGGCCGCGCGGATGTTGTTCCCCGGTCCGGGCGTGACCTCGAACAGGGCCAGATCGCCGTCGCGGCCGACAATCTCCTGGACCACGATCCTGTCGGCCCCGTGGGGCACGGGTCCTCCGGTGAAGACCCGGGCGCAGGTTCCGGTGGGCAAGCTTGGCACGTCGGCACGACCGGCGAAGGCGACGGTGGTGATGGGAAGCCGGGCCGGCAATCTCGCAAGGTCGGCGTCTCGCACCGCATAGCCGTCCATCGCCGATACTGCAGCGCGCGGGGCGTCGCCGCGGGCCCGCAGATCGACTGCCAGCACCCGCTCAGCGGCAGCTTCCAGCGCCACAGTCTCGCAAGGGAGGGGGCGGGCCTCGGTCAGGACCAGGGCGAGGGCGGTATCGAAATCGATCACGACGCAGTCCAGTCGCCTGATCGTCCGCCGGATTTGGACAACAGCCGGACCTGGCTGATGACCATGCCGCGGTCGGCCGCCTTGAGCATGTCGTAGAGGGTGAGGCAGGCCACCGAGACGGCCGTCAGGGCTTCCATCTCGACGCCGGTGGGACCCGAGACACGCGCTTCCGCGGTCACGATGAAGCCCGGCAGCGTCTCGTCGAGATCGATCTTCACGGAGACCTTGTCGAGGCCGAGCGGGTGGCACAGCGGGATCAGATCAGCCGTGCGCTTGGCCCCCATGATCCCGGCCAGTTCGGCGGTGGTGATAACGGCGCCCTTCGGTGCGTGATCGTCCCGGACCAAGGCGAGGGTCGCAGGCGCGCACATGACCCGGCCTTCCGCCACGGCCCGTCGGGCCGTCGGCGCCTTGTCGCCGACATCGACCATGTGCACACGCCCACCGCTATCCAGATGTGTCAGGGCGCTCACGGGCAGATGCCCCGGAAGCGCGGGATCTGGCCGACCAGGGAGCAGGGCCGGAAGCGGCTGTCCAGTTCTTCCGCCAGCACCAGGTCCCAGGCGTCGCGGCACGCTCCGGTCGAGCCGGGCACGCAGAAGACGAAGGTGTCATCGGCCTGTCCCGCGAGCGCCCGTGATTGCAGGGTCGCGACACCGACGGTGCCCAGGCTGGCCAGATGGAACACAACAGAAAAGCCCTCGAGCTCGCGCCGGAAGAGCGGCTTCACGGCCTCAGGCGTCACGTCGCGGGGTGAAAAGCCGGTGCCGCCCGTCGTCAGGACAACGTCCACGTCCGGGTCCTGGATCCAGATCTTGAGCTGGCTGCGGATAGCCTCCACCTCGTCGTGGACGATGGCCTTCCCCTTCAGCACATGGCCCGCCGTGGTCAGGCGTTCGACCAGCGTGCCGCCCGAGGTGTCAGTCGTTTCATCGCGGGTGTCCGAGATGGTCAGCACCGCGATGTTGAGCGGGTGAAACGGCAGTGTCTCGTCAATTCTTCCGGCCATCAGGGGGTCTCGTCCTTCCAGCGCGCCAGGGCGGCGCGGTCCTCGTCTACGGGTTCGATCCAGCGTGTGCCGGAGGGGCCGGTCTCGCGCTTCCAGAATGCGGCCTCGGTCTTGAGCCTGTCCATCAGATAGTCCGCCGCTGCGAAAGCTTCGCGCCGATGGGCCGCGGCGGCGGCGACGAAGACGATGGTCTCGCCGGGGACGATCTCGCCGCATCGATGAACCACGACCAGGTCCGTAACCGGGAAGCGCGCCACGGCGGCTTCGGCGATATCCTGCATCGAACGCTCGGTCATGCCGGGATACCAATCCAGGGTGAGGGTCTCGACGACCGAGCCGTCCTTGCCCGCGCCGCGGGCCAGGCCGGTGAACGTCACTACGGCGCCCTCGACCGTGCGGCCGGCGAGAAAGGCCTCAAGCTCCGCAGGGGCGGACAGGGTTGTGCTGATGAGCCTGACGTCGAGGGCCAACTCAGCCCCCCGAAAACAGGGAAAAGAACGCGATCTCCTGCCCCGGGCGGGCGAGGGCGTCCTCACCGACGACGACCAGATCAACCGACGCGCGGACGTCGGGCCGCAGCAGGGCGTCCGCTGCGACCTCGTCGCGCTCGGCCAGTAGTCGACGGATCTCCCGAACCGGAAGTCCCTCGACGGGCAATTCCAGGCGCCCCTCCGGGCCCAGACGCTCGCCGACCCGGCCAAAGAACAGGATAGGGCTCATGGTCGTCTCCATTTCATGCCGCCTTCGCTTCGTCGGGGTCGGCCAGGGCCTGGCGCAACTCCTCGATGAAGCGCGGCAGCAGGTCGTGCCGCACCGACGGGTCAGACCAATAGGGATTCATGAACACGCAGCGGATCACCAGCATCCCGGCATCCCCCTCGGATCGGTCATCGTAGCCGCCATGGCCGCCGAGCAGGTCGACGATCAGCGCGGCATTGTCGGCCCCCAGGGTCGTCTTGGACACAGCGAAATGGGGCGATCTCTGGAAATGATCAAAGACGGCCCGGCTGCGGGCGTTGGAAAGGCTCAGCGCCTCGCCGGGGCGAGCCAGCGAGAAGCAGGCGATATTGCTGTCGGCAGGCAGGAAACGCGCTTCCGGGACAGCTTCCTCTATGGCGGCTTCGAAAGCCTGGCGGGACTCAATCGTAGTGGCCATCAAAGCCCCGAGGCCGTCCGCGCCGAAGCCGAGGGTTTCCGCCGTCAGCCAGGTCGCCGCGGCGCCGGCCGCCGACCGCGATCCTTCCAGCGTCGATGACCATTTTCCATCGCCCAGTTCCGGCCGGTCCAGATAGGGGGCGTCAAAGGCGGACACGGCGTAATGTTCAGCGTCCGGCGTCAGGAAAGCGCCGCAGGCATAGGGGACATAGCCCAGCTTGTGCGGGTCGATGGTGATCGAATCCGAGCGTCCCATGGCCCGCAGTGCGGCTGCCGTCTCCGGGGCCAGGGCCGCTTCCGAGGGGCCGTCCAGCATGGCCCGTAGGAATCCACCATAGGCCGCATCGACGTGGCGCCAGATGCGCCAACCTCGCTCCGCTCGCCACAGGTCCAACCGGTCATAGAGGCGATCGAGCGGATCAATGGCCCCGGTCTCGGTGGCCCCGGCCACGGCGACGGCCATCAGGATCGGTCTTCCATCAGCCTGGGCGCGGTCCACCTGACGTTCGAAATCGGCGAGATCCAGGTGACCGCCCTTGTCCAGGGCCACGCTCCAGATCGCCTCGCCGCCCAGACCGAAGACATTGGCCGATTTGCTCCACGAATAGTGCCGGTTTCCGGGAACCAGCATCACGGGCCCCTGGTAGTCCCGTCCTGACGCCCGGCTGATCCGACGCCAGACATCCCCCGGATTGGACGCCGCCGCGCTGCAGGATTTCAGGATCGCGTCCGACGCGGCGTGAGCGGACTGCAGGCTGCGGAACTGCTTCCAGCCCATATGAGCCGCGGCGAAGGGGTCGAGTGGGTCGCCGGTCGCTTCGGAAACATGCAGCGCGAGGGCCAGCCAATGGTCCAGTCGGTAGCGCGCGCGCCAGACCGCCTCGAAATTGGCCACCGTCCCGCCGGAAGTGAAATGCCCCTGGGCCTGCGCGGGATCATAGCCCAGCATGCCGGCCAGGGCGGCGATGGCTTCGGTCTCGATCACACTGCCGACGCGGCTGGCGTCGCGCGAACTATTGTTGGGATTGTGCAGCATGGCCGCGAACCAGCCGAGCAGACCGGGCAGGGACAGATCGGCCTTCATGTGGGCGATGTAGCGGGGGGAGAAGGTCGGGGTCTCCGCCGTCAGGGCGTCGCAGAGCGTCAACAACCGTTGGCCGAGCAAATCGCCCTCGCGTGCGGAGGAACCAGCGACGGGCGGCGCGTCGTTCGAGGCGCTGTCCTCGAACCGGCCGGAGCGCCAGCGAAACCAGTGGTCGAGGGTGGCGTCGATCTCGCTGCGCAGACGGCGTTCGTTTTCGGATCGCGCGCCGGGAAAATAGGTGCGGACGAGTTCGCGCGACGGGTCTGCGGTCATCGGAACGTCGGTTGCCTCTCTACCCGGACCGGGCCGGTCCGCTGGACTTACAGCCTGTGTCGCCAAATCGAATTGGCATCCATCAAGCGCGCGGACGAACCCCGTCAAAGGCCGGGAGCGTCCGCTTCCCGGTTGGTCACCGAAACCGTGAGGGACAGAAGGGGGCTGGTCCCAGACCGTGTTCACCAAGATCGGGCGGTATTGCCTGCCCCAAGGCCAATGCGGCGCCCAGACGGGCGGCTCCGGGTGCGGTCTGCATGCCGTAGCCGCCCTGGCCAGCGAACCAGAAGAAGTCAGCGATATCCGGATCGTAGCCGAAGACGGGTGTCCGGTCGGGAGCGAAGGTCCTCAGACCAGCCCAGGATCGTCTAACCTGGGTCACACAGAGGGTCGTCGCCAACTCGATACGGTCGATACACTCCGCGATGTCGATTTCCTCCGGTGCGGCGTCCACCGGGGCGGACGGCGTTTCGTCCGCGGGGGAAGCGAGGAGGCTGCCTGACTCCGGTTTGAAGTAGAACCTTTCGTCGACATCCATCACCGTGGGCCAGCCGTCCATCGGCAGTCCGACAGGCGGGTCGATCAGAACAGCAGTGCGCCGTCGGGGCTCCAGACCCATCGGTCGAACGCCGGCCATCCCGGCGATCACATCAGCCCAGGCGCCCGCCGCATTGACTATCACCCGGGCTTCCACCGGTGCGCCAGCGGCGAGGGAGATGCGCCATCCCGCCGTCCGCCGCTCGATCCCTTCAACGCCGGCGTTGAGCCGCACATCGGCTCCGCGGGCCCGGGCCAGACGCAGGAAACCGCCGTGCAGGCCGTGGGTGTCGATGTCGCAGGAGTTGGGTTCAAATACCGCCTGAGCGACCCGGTCGCGGCGCAGGATCGGCGTCAGCGCCCGAGCCGCTTCACCGTCAATCTGCTGGACCTCGCTGCCCGTCGCCTTGACGTCCGCGGCAAGGGCCTCGAGGGCCGAAATCTGATCCCGCGTGGCTATGGTGAGACTGCCTCGTCGCTTGAGGAGTGCATGGCTGCAGAAGCCGTCAGGCGGGTTATCGAAAAAGCCCCGGCTGGCTCCGGTGAGGCGTCTGATCCAGGCGTTGCCATAGGACTCGATGAACATCGCCGCCGAGCGGCCCGTGGTGTGGTAGCCGTGGCAAGCTTCTCGTTCGATCAGGAGCACCTTTGCCGTCGCCGCCAGTTCGCTGGCGATAGAGGATCCGGCAATCCCTGAGCCGACGACGAGAAAGTCGTAACGATGCATCCCGCCCCCTGATCGGTCACACCCACGGCCGCCAGAAGGGCCGCGTATAATCCGCCGGGCTAGCGGATTTCGAGGAACTCGCCCTCAGGCCCGTAGGCTGCGAACCCACCGAACCGGCCGTCGCGCACGGCCGCGGTCATGGTCTCGAGAGCAAGGTCAATGCGAGCCTTGTCCGGCGGACGGCCGGCCTGTCCCGAAAGGCTGGCGGCGAACACCACGCTCCACGGGGGGCCGGCCCGCTCGGCCTCCGAGACCAGGGCGGCGAAATCCGCCAGATCCCGCGGTGCCTTGTCGACGCACATCAGCGGCGCGAGCGCGCCACCGCGCCCTGACCGGAAGCGTGCATTCTGTTCCGGCGTGGCGTTGTCGGGCAGTTCGGCGCCGGCGAAGACGAACAGCAGGCGCTGCGGTTCGGGCTCGGCAGCGGCGGCGGCCAGGAGTTGCGGGAAATGCTGGTTGGGGTTCATCCGCCGGACGGTAGGGCATGCGGCCCGGTCCTGTCTTGCGCCGGCGCAATTATATGGACCGGCTCGATAGAGATCGGTCAGACACTGCGATCAGTGAGCTTTGCCAACGCCGCGGGCGGGAGGAAGACACTGACCACGTCGGGGTGCCTTGGGCTCCACCATTCCCGATCGCCCGGCGATTACTGCATTTCTGGCGACGCTTTGCGACGAAAATCAGGATTGGACGGTATTTGGCAGAACTTCACGATTGATGAACTATGGTTTGCAGCTAGACAGGGAAATGATTGCAGGAGCCGAATACCATGAGCGCGCACTCCTACTCCTTGGATCGTCCCGCCGTGTATCGAGGCCTCATGGAGCGCATGGCCCATGCGTTGGGTATTGATTTGAAGGCGGCGCTCGAGGACGACCATATCGACCAAGGCCAAATCGAACGCCTTAAGTTGCGCTGCAGCTTGTGTGACCGGCCCGACGCCTGTGCGCGCCTGTTGTCTGCGCACCCAAACATAGAGAGCGCGCCGGCCTATTGCGTGAACTCAAGGACTTTGGCCGAACTTGCGGCAAACGGCCCAGTATTCCGGCAGGGTTAGTCGCGCCGCCGAACGCCACGTGTTGGGGGGTCGCGGGACGGCTGCGGTCCGACATCCGCGCCTGGCTGCTGTGGAGGCACCAAACGAATTGGCCTTCTCGAGCCGATTGCTGCCAGGGGGCCCATGCTCATCTATTTCAGTGACGGCTCGGGTCTCGGAAGATCGGGACGCGATGTCGCCCAAACCGAACTGGCGCAACCGATCGCGTTGCGGCCGAGACGCGCCGACCCCGCAATCTCAAGGCGCCTCACCGGACAAAATTGTTCTGTCTCGCCGGGCAAATTTGTTCTGTCTCGCCGCGTCAAATTGGATGAGTTTTCGACGAAGTAATTCTTCGGCTCGGCGACGGCATAATTTTTCAATCATGAGCCCGGCAGGCCGGGAGCGCGCAGGGCGCGTCTCTTCTGAGCGAAGCGAAATTTCGCCTTGCTCGACGGCGCCGCCCCGGCGTCCGGCGTAGGCGCGGAGCGCAAACGGCCAAGGGCCCCTTAGCCCAAGAGAGCGTATCGATATTCGATATGCGTCTCTAGCTAATTAGTCTTTAGTACGCCAATTAGACTAGAGATCGACCTCGATAAACGATATCTCACGCCACCAAGGCAAGGCTGGCGTGTTCGTGTTCCGGCGTCGCCCAAGAGGTCGAGAAACCAGCCCTATCTAGCCGCGACTGAAGGATAACTCCGGCGCCCAGCTGGTCGCCGTTCGGCGCGGTGCTGGAGAATGTCGGGAGGACCAGGCCAACGCCGTCGATCGATATCGTCGCGCGGGTTGCCTCGCCGTCGAGCCGGACGTGAACCCACTGATGGTCAAAATAGACGTGGCCGGCGCCGGGGGTCTTCACGGCGCAGACGCCAAGAAACTCACCTGGCCCCATGATGGTCGCGGCCTCGGCCAGTCCCGCGAGGAAGTCCACGCTCAGCGGATTGAGGCGCTTTGCGTTTGTCTTCTCCACCGTCTTCACCCACGCTTTGATCGCCTTGGCGTCCATCAGGGCAACGTTGACCTTGTGCTGATAATTGCCGCGCCGGGCGACGTTGATCCGCTCGGGCGGCGCGGTCCAGATCTCGATCGCCATTCCATAGCGGTTTGGTCGTCCCGTGACCCGCCGATCCGATGGCCAGTTGTCGAAGACCGCCGCTTGAACAGCGTTCATGGCCTCGATGGGGGGCAGACGCACCGGCGCGTCGTTTGCAGGCCGCGTGGGGTCAGTTGCGCCGAGGCGAGCGAAGATCATCGACCGGAGCGCTGGGTCGGCCTCAGCGGCCCTCTGGACCACCTCCAAAGCCTCGCTGAGGGTGACGTGACCGGTCATGGCCGGCCCCTCAGGCGCCAGCGAACATTGTCGGCCGCTCGACCGATCAATGCCGTGATCTCGTCGGGAATATCGTGCCGATTGGCCGAGTGAACCACGTACCGGCCCCATCGTGGGTCCGGGGTAGCTTTGAGGATGAATGGGATACTGGTCTTCATGGCGCTCCTTGCGGGTTGACGGGGATCGGGCGGGCCAACGCCGCGATCCCCATCCCCCAGCGCGCGCGCGGCCGCCGCAAGGTGGAAATCGGTCGGATCGTTGGCCCGACCGACCACCTATTTAGGATCGCCTCACGGTCGGCCGGCGCGGGTCAGTGCTGCCGCTGGGAGATGGCCTAGACCGTTCACCGATCGACACCTTTATTGCGAGCGACACCTTCTTCCCCGCTGAGTGGCCTCAGGAAACTGTGCGCCAAGGAGCAAGACGCCGTCGTACGCATGCACGCCGAAATGGTTTTCATGCAGATGCGCTCTTGGATCTTGCGGATCCTTTCATCCGGCGACCGCGAGCCAATAATTGTCGTCTCTTTGAACATGGCGCGTGGACACCCACTGGACGCAGGGAACCGAACGCTGAAGCGATAGTGGCTCTTCACAACTGGTCTCCGGCGCCTGGATGGCGGGTGTCGGATTCCAAGAACCGGACAGGCTGCGCCACTGCCAGCGCATCAGTCATGACTGTCGCAAGTGGGCAGTCTTCATTCGAGCTCAGGGCGGGAACGGGGCAGGAGGGGAGTTCTGTGTCCGCCGCGTTTTCACCCTTGGCCTTTCGTCTCTTGATCCCCAATCCCTGCGCCTTGGCCATCTCGGAGCGAAGAGCGCGATAACCGGGATGAATCATTGGATAATCCGCCGGCAGCCGCCATTTTGCGCGATACTGATCCGGAGTCATTCCGCGAGTGTGGAGATGACGCTTCAGGTTCTTATAGGGGCGACCGTCTTCGAAACTGATAATGGCGTCGGTGCCGATTGAATTTTCGATCTCTCTCCAGGTGAGAGAGGAGACCGACGGGCCCTCAGGCCGCGGATCGGCGGAAGGATGACCCAGGCTCAGCAGCGTGGCGAAGGTGTCCTGAATTCGGCTCTGCAGGTCTTCGCCGCTCAACTGTGCACTGGTATTCGAGAGCAGGGCGCCGACGAGTGCGATAGTCCCGTCCCATGCGCGTTGGTCCGTTGGGGTCCACGTCGTCTCCGGCTGTGCTTCGGTCGTTGGCATCTCACACTCCGTATGTGCCGGCGCAGCCAAGGGGCTGCTGGGGTCGATGATGGAAAAACCCTCTGCGGGCGCGGCGGTGATGATTTTGTCGAGCGTGACGCGCTCTACCGGGACAAGCGAGTCAACCATTCTTGGCCTCCGGGCGCTCGATCCGGTCGTTAGCTATTGGGCTTTTATCGCCTGCCGCGGTTGCCCCGCCGAACGGAACGAACGTCGCGATGAGATGGGGAAACTGTGTGCGGAACTCGTCCGCCAGCGTGTCAGCCATAGTGATGACGAGCGGCGCGACCTCGATGGAGGAGTCACACACGATTTCCGACTCCTCCACGCACTCCCTGATGCTGATCCGCGCGACATAAGGGGGCTCGGGGAGCGCGGCTCGGTTTGCGTCCAGCCAAACCGCGAGCGACGGTTCTTTCACCGCGAAGGCGAAGTTGGGGTAGCAGCCGTGATCGCGACGCCCCGTCACAACGGCGACGGGATGGGTAGAGACGGTAACGCCCTCGGTGAAGCGGTCGACTTCGTCTAGCCTATCCGCGAAGTCGTCGATCGCCGAGCGGGCTCCCGCTCGGCCCTCAGTTAACATCCACTCATCTACGATGTCGCTTTGTGAAACGTGGTCGGCGTCATAAAAAAACACGCTCCACGCCATGTCTGTTTCGACTTGGGTCAGCGGCGGCTCGGCCGCCTCGCGGTGCACCGCCAGGGCTTTCCTGGCCAATCCGTCATACGCCTTGGCTATCCGTGGGTCCGTTTCGCCGTCGCGTTGGGAACACAGCCACTCGACCGTCTCGCGGGTCGCGCAGAAGTGCGCTCTCTCCGCGTCCGACGGCTTCCAGAGGTTCCACCGATGGTCGATGTTCGTAAACACCGGCCATATCTCCCCGCCGCCGAGTTCCGTAAGAGTCCTGGGTATCTCCTCAGTGTCATTCGGTTCCTGAACGCAGGAGGCCAGTGTCTCGACCGCGCCGACAGCCGTGGCACCAGGGGCCAGACCCTCTAGGATCTTCTGATCGATCGTGCCTTCCTCCAGCACCTCACACAGGCCGTAGACGCTGCCGATAAAGCCGATGTGATGGCCGTGGATCGTCGGCTGAGGAAACGCGACGATCATCCGGCCGCGGGCATCGACCAGGTTGATCTCGTCGACGTTCTGGTCGGCGTCCTTGGCGGACAGCGTCCAACCGTTAGACAAGGCGAGGGCGATAAACTCGCCCATCGTCATCGGTTCGCGGGATGTATTGTAGTTCGACATAGGGGGTCTCCTGGCCGCACGAAGCAGCCGATTTTGGATGGGTCGAGTTTGGACGGGCGTGGCCGGCCCTCAGCGGGCCGGCGACGTCACTGCCGAACCGCGCCAAGGGATTACTGGCGGCACCTATGGCCGGCTGTGGTTCGACAACATGGTCATGTCGAAGGTGCCCAGCCCTACGGGATAGCGCTCGCCCCACTCGATTTGGGTGACCCAACTTTTGCGATAGACCTTCACGACATGGGGCTTCGGGAGTGGCGCGGGATTTGGATCATCGGGATCGGTCAGCCACGCCTTCCAGTCCTCGACAGCCCTTGCGACTGCCTCGCCGATCTCGTCGGCCATCACGGGCCAAGGCGAGGTGTCCTCCCAGTCGGGGTCCAGGATGAGGACGACCCAGCATCCGTTGAGGGTGGCTTCGAGGTCAGCCGGTGAACGGCCCGCGGCCGGTTTGCCAGTCCGACGGGTCATCGGACCGCCTCGCTCGTGCTGCCGACGGTGCGCAAAGTCACCCAGCTTTCGAGGTCAACTTCGCGATACCTGACATTGGCGCCGCAGCGGATGAACCGGGGACCGGCGCCGTGAACTCGCCATTTGCGAAGGGTGACTTCGGCCACGCCTAAGCGACGGGCGACGTCAGTGGTTGAGAGTAGAGTGTCCAACTTCGATGAGATCCCGAGAGACCACCAGAGAATTCCGGTGGCGTCTCGTTGCCCTTCTGAGCACCCTTCTGAGAAAGAAAAAGACCCTCAAGCCTTGCCTTGGTGACGGAAGCCTTCAGTTACCCTTCTGCCTGCCAGGTATTATCAACCTGCCGGTCGACTCCATACGCTTGAGCCCAGCATCGATACCCGTTTCAGTTTTGGGAAGACCGTGATCTCTACCGGCTTCGCGCTCCCGCGCATCCCACTTCTCGGCGTGGCGTCGTAGTCTTGCCAAAGGAACCTTCGCCTTTCCGGAACAATACTCCACGGCGACCGGCAGAAAGGCTTTTTCCCATTCGGGCACGAAGCCGCGACGGTGAGTCCCCATATTGTGGATGCTGAGAAGTGCTTCTCCATAGTCCTTCCAGATGCCGGAGGTGACCATCGCAAGCATGACGTCGGAATGACCAAGCCGCTTTCCCAGCAACAGAAGACGCGCCGCATCTCCCGCCTTTGTTCCGCCCAGGGTTGGACTGGAGACTCGCAACTGGGCCTCCACCATCGCAAGGGCCTCAAATGCTTCTCGCGCAAAGGAGACCCTGTGATCGGCAGCCGTTTCGAGGTGCGCGTCGCAGGCGTCCCGAAAGGCGAGAAAACGGCGCAGTTGCGATAGGCCGACTAGGCGAGGTGCCGGAATTCCCGCCTCTCGACAGATAGCAAGCGCGGTAACCCAGATCGCGTGAATGGAGAGATTTACGACCTCGTCAATGTCATCCTTCTCGATGGCGGCATCGATTTGTGCCTTCAACTCATCAGCGTGCTGCCCGCTCGGATCTGCTGTCGGCGTCTTCATCTCGGGTCCCCCTATTAAGACAACGGATGACAACCACACCGCTGTGATGAGGGTCATCATACACGCCCGATCCGCACCGGATAATGCTGTTCGCCGAGTTCATTCTGGATCGCGCGGGTAAAACCGGGGCTGCTCTCACTGCCGCGCCATATGGGGCCGCCCCGGTAAACATGAGGGGCCGGGGTCAGGCCCCCGGCATAAGCGTCACGACATTCCGCTGGGCCGCTCATCGACTGGCATCAACTTCTGGCCGATAACCGCCGCGGCATCCTGCAGTGGATCTCCGCTCAAGTGGGCGTACCGCTCTGCGGTCCGCGCGCTGGCGTGGCCGAGCAGTTTCCCGACCAGGAACAGACTGGCGCCGTCGGCCACAGCAAAACTGGCGAAGCTATGTCGCAGATCGTGGATCCGAACGCCCTCGAGGCCAGCCCGACCACATGCCCTGGCGAAGGCGCGGCGAACCCCGACTATATGACCGTCACCACGGGTAGCGGGGAACACGAACTGAGCAGCCTTGGCCGGGCGACGCTTGGCGAGGATTTCGAGCGCCGGCGGGGAAAGGGTGATGCGTCGCTCACCGTTCTGCCCCCCGGCCTTCGTACGCTCGGGCGGCAACACCAGTAGCCTGCGCTCGATATCTACCTCAGCCCATCGCAAGCCGAGGATTTCAGTCTTCCTCGCCCCGGTAAGGAGGAGCAGACGGATAGCGTCGCAGAAGGCCGGATTGACCTCCCCGGCCGCTTCCGTGTCGTTGAGTCCGTCAAGCAACCGGCCGGCCTCCTCGCTGCTGAGGAAACGTTCGCGCACCGGCGCGGCCGACAGTTTGACCGAGGTGAATGGATTGGCTGTCACCAGCCCATGCTCCATACCCCACGCGAACATCGCTGCCGTCGTGGTCAGAGTCCGGCGCGCAACCCCGGCGCCGCCCGTGACAATAGCCCGACCGCGCTTCTTCTCGCTCTTCTCATCGACGGCGGTCTTTCCGACCGTGATGTCGCGAATGGCCTTGGCAGCTTCCGCCTTGGTGATCGTGTTGGCGACCTTACGGCCCAACAGGGGTCGAATATGTCGCTTGAGGTTCGAGCCGTCGTTTTCCCAGGTGCTCGCGCGCTTGCCGGGCTTCGTCGCCGGTCCATCTTCCAGGTAGCGGTCGATCAGGGCCGAGACGGTGAGGGCTTCACGCGCCGCCTTCTTCTCTGTCGCCGGATCTTCACCCGCCGCAACCCTCCGAAGGGCGATCTCTGCAGCATCCCGCGCCGACTCGGGCGTGAACGGCGAGCCATGGACGCCCAGGGTGTAGATCCGCTGCAATGGGCCGAGGCGGTACTTGAGCGCGTAGACACGACGGCCAGTCGGATAGACCCGCAGGAAAAAGCCCTTGAGGTCGGTATCCCAAAGGCGGCTTTCCCCCGCGGCCGGAACTAGGGTCGCATCGACCGTGCGCTTGGTGATGCGCGCCTTTCGACTCTGCATTTGTGATCCTGGAACGATGGGACCGGCGAAGTGACCGACTCCCGATACCGTCTAGATACCACGACGGGCGAAACTCACCGACACCGAAAGATCCTTACGTCGGCCCTATTTGATCATTTTTTACATAAAAACCGCATATAACGTGGGCGCGTGGAAACACGTCGCGACCTGTGGAAATCAATCACCCCCACATTGACATCGAGGGGGTCACAGGTTCAATCCCTGTCGCGTCCACCATTCCTTTCTCCCCCGACAATCCAGGCCACGGACTTCGGCGCACCGAGGGAAACCTTTGCGTCGTTCAGGGCTTCCCCATCCATGGCTCTCGATTTCGAATCCCTTCTCGAAGGGTCTCCGGCCTATGGCGTCGTGGACGCCAGGGATGGGGTCGTGCTCTTTCGACGCCCCGGCCACGAGGCGGCGTTCGACGCCCTCGCCGAACAGGTGCGGGCCGCGTCGGGCGACGACTTTGAGGTCATCCTGCTGACTGACGAGGCTCAACGCTGCGACCGGCTGTTCGTCGCGCCGGTCGGTGAGCACAAGTCGTTCGACCCTCGCTGAGCCCGTCGGCTCAGGGCCGCGGCGGAAGCTCCAGCCCGCGCTGAACCGCCGGCCGCGCCAGACCGCGCTCCAGCCAAGCAGGGACATTTTTCAGGCTGTCGAACTCCACCAGATCACGCGCCTCGTAGAAGCCGATCAGGTTGCGCACCCAGCCCAGGGTCGCGACGTCGGCGATCGAATAGTCGCCCATGATCCAGTCGCGGCCATCCAGGCGGGCTTCCAGCACGCCCAGAAGCCGTTTCGATTCCGTGACGTAGCGCTCCAACGGGCGCTTGTCCTCGAACGCCCGGCCCGCGAATTTATGGAAGAAGCCGAGCTGGCCGAACATCGGGCCGACGGCGGCCATCTGGAACATGACCCACTGCAGGGTTTCGTAGCGGGCGGCTGGATCGGCGGGGATCAGCTGGCCGGTCTTCTCGGCCAGATAGACCAGTATCGCGCCCGACTCGAACAGGGTCAGCGGCTGTCCACCCGGCCCGTCGGGGTCGAGGATGGCGGGGATCTTGCCGTTCGGGTTGAGCGACAGGAATTCGGGCGTCCAGGTCTCGTTTTTCCCGATGTCGATGAAATGGCCCTCATACGGCAGGCCGATCTCCTCAAGCATGATGGAGACCTTCACCCCGTTGGGCGTGTTCATCGAATAGAGCTGCAGGCGGTCGGGGTGCTGGGCCGGCCAGCGCTGGGTGATCGGAAAGACGGAAAGGTCGGCCATGAGGCGGGCTCCTGCTGCGTTCCGGATGGATGTAGGCGGGCCGATCTCATCCGCAACCGACATAGTGGCGTATTCGCCGATCCGTTCCGTCCTGACTGGACCCGAGGCCCTCGCGCGGGCAATGGAGACGCATGACTTTTCCGATCCCGTCCCCCGCAGACTGGCGCGTCCTGGCCGAAAAGGCGCTGAAGGACCGACCGCTTGAAAGCCTGGTGCATCTGGACGCCGACGGCCTTGCTGTGCGGCCGCTTTATGCGGCGGCGACCGGAGGCCAGCCGTTGTCGGCGCCCCGTCCGTCCGACGCCGAGGGCCGCGCGTGGGATGTGCGGACGCTCGTCGAGGGCGATGACGCCGCAGCCGTCAACGCCGCCGTATTGGCGGATCTCGAAGGCGGCGCGGCCTCGGTTCTGCTGAAGGGCGCCATTCTGGCCGATTCCGAACCATTGACCCGCGCGCTGGACGGCGTGGCGCTTGAGCTGGCGGCGGTCGGGCTCGACGCCGGATTGGACGGACCCGAGGCGGCCAATGCGCTGGCCGTGGCGGCCAAGGGGTCGCCGCGCGCCCGGTTGATGTTCCACATGGATCCCCTGTCGGCCTTCGCTGAAGCCGGCGCCGCGCCGCGCCTGATCGACGAGCATCTGATGCTGGCCGCCAATACGGCGGCGCGGCACGCTGGCGCCTATCCCGAGGCCTCCTTCTTCATGGCCAACGGCCGGGTCGTGCACGAGGCGGGCGGCTCGATCGGTCAGGAACTGGGCTTCGCGGCGGCCAATGCCGTGGCGCTGGTCAAGGCGGCGATTGCGGCGGGCATGACAGCCGAGGCGGCGCTCAAGGGGACGGTCCTCGGAGTCTCCCTCGACCAGGAATATTTCGACGGCCTGGCCAAGATCCGGGCCCTGCGCCTGATGTGGCGCTCGCTCGCGAAGGCGTTCGGTGTGGAGACGCCGGCCGTCATCGAAGCGCGGTCGTCGCGGCGGATGCTGTCTGCGCGCGATCCCTGGCCGAACCTGCTGCGGCTGACAGCGGCGGGCTACGCCGGCGCGGTCGGCGGGGCGGACGCCGTGGTGCTGGACGGCCTGTCGCGCGCCAATGGCCGCTCCGACGCCTTTGCACGGCGGCAGGCCCGCAATACCCAGGCGGTGCTGATGGAAGAGGCGCATCTCGGCCGGGTCGACGATCCGGCGGCGGGATCGTGGTTCCTCGACGCCCGCACCCGCGATCTGGCCGAGGCCGGCTGGGCCGAGTTCCAGCGCATCGAGGGCGAGGGCGGGCTGATCGTCGCCCTGCGCACCGGCGACATTCAGGACCGCGTCGCCGCCGCCCGCGCCGAGCGCGAGGCCGCGCTGGCGAGCGGCGCGTCGCAGCTGGTCGGCGTGACCAAATTCGTCGATCCCGATCCCCGGCCCGCGCCTTTCGAGGCCGAGCCCGCACGACCGGCGCAGACGGGCGGCGACGCCTGCGACCCGCTGGCCCCCATCCGGTTAGCCGCGCCCTTTGAGACGCAAGCCTGGGAGGCCGGCCGATGAGCGCGCCCGACTTCACCAAAATTACCCTCGACCTCGGCGCGACCGGCGCCGGCCCCGCCCGCGATGTCTGGAACACGCCCGAGGGCCTGACGGTCCAGACCGCCTACGGCCCCGACGCCGTCGAGGGACTCGACTTCATCCACGGCCTGCCCGGCATCGCCCCCTATGTCCGCGGCCCCTATCCGACCATGTATGCCGGCAACCCCTGGACCATCCGCCAGTACGCCGGCTTCTCGACCGCCGAGGCCTCAAACGCCTTTTATCGCCGCAACCTCGCCGCCGGGCAGAAGGGGCTGTCGATCGCCTTCGATCTGGCCACCCACCGCGGCTACGACAGCGACCATCCGCGGGTGAAAGGCGACGTCGGCATGGCCGGTGTGGCCATCGACAGCATCTACGACATGCGGACCCTGTTCGACGGTATCCCGCTGGACCAGATGTCCGTGTCCATGACCATGAACGGCGCCGTCCTGCCGATCCTGGCCCTCTATGTCGTCGCGGCCGAGGAACAGGGCGTGCCGCACGCGGCCCTGACCGGGACCATCCAGAACGAC
>DDSO01000111.1:12287-12431 GCA_002343425.1 Brevundimonas sp. UBA2388 | reverse complement strand
TACCACATGCAGGAGGCCGGGGCCTCGGCCGATCTGGAGCTGGCCTATACCCTCGCCGACGGCGTCGAATATCTGAAGGCGGGCGTCGCGGCGGGCATGGACGTCGACCGGTTCGCGCCCCGGCTCAGCTTCTTCTGGGCCATC
>DDSO01000111.1:0-12169 GCA_002343425.1 Brevundimonas sp. UBA2388 | reverse complement strand
GGCCAGACCCAGAGCCTGCACACCAACGCCCTGGACGAAGCGCTGGCCTTGCCTACCGACTTCTCCGCCCGTATCGCGCGCAATACCCAGCTGCTGCTGCAGATGGAGACGGGCCTGACCAAGGTCATCGACCCCTGGGGCGGCAGCTTCTATGTCGAACGCCTGACCCACGAACTGGCGAACAAGGCCCGCGTTCTGATGGCCGAGGTCGAGGCCCTGGGCGGGATGGCGAAAGCCATCGAGGCCGGCGTGCCCAAGATGCGGATCGAGGAGGCCTCGGCCCGCACCCAGGCCCGGATCGATACGGGCCAGCAGACCGTCGTCGGCGTGAACCGCTATCTATCCGACTCGGTCGACGACATCCCCATGCTGAAGGTCGACAACGCCGCCGTGCTCGCGGCCCAGATCGACAAGCTGAAACGGCTGCGGGCCGAACGCGACGAGGCGAAGACTCAGGCCGCCCTCGACGCCCTGACCGAGGGTGCCAAGGGGAACGCCAATCTGCTCGAGCTCTCGGTTCAGGCCGCCCGGGCCTATGCCACCGTCGGCGAAATCTCCGATGCGCTGGAGGCCGCCTTCGGCCGCCATGTGGCGACGGTGAAGACCGCCCGCGGCGTCTATGCGCGCGAGGCCGGCAACGACCCGAAGATCAGCCGCGCCCGCGACATGGTCGCCGCCTTTGTCGACAATGACGGCGGCCCGCCGCGCATCCTGATCGCCAAGCTCGGGCAGGACGGCCACGACCGCGGCCAGAAGGTCATCGCCACCGCCTATGGCGACCTCGGCCTCGAGGCGACCGCGGGATCCCTGTTCCAGACCCCGGCCGAGGCCGCCCGCGACGCCGTGGCCGCCAATGTCCACGCCGTCGGCGCCTCTTCGCTGGCGGCCGGCCACCTGACGCTGGTGCCCGAACTCAAGGCCGAGCTGGAGAAGCTGGGCCGGCCCGACATCATGATCGTGGTCGGCGGGGTGATCCCGCCCTCGGACGTCCAGACCCTGATCGACATGGGCGCCGCCGCCGTCTACCCGCCCGGCTCGGTCATCGCCGACACGGCCATCGACCTGATCGACAAGCTGAACCAGCGCCTCGGCTACGCCCAGAAGACCTGAGGCCAGAGGACCTAGGGTCTGTGGTGGGCCGGCAGGGCCGCGATCTCGTCAGCCGTCAGCTTGCGGCTGACCCGCACCCGGCAGACCGAGGTCTGGGACGTGGAACCCGGCACGACGATCCGGGCCCAGTCGTCAGTGCACAGCCGGGAACCGACCATGCCGCCATCCGGGATCAGGGCCATCCGGTTGGCGAAGTCCATGTCAGGACAGCCGCCGGCCGCGTTCAGCTCAAAAACGTCATTGCGGCCCACCCGCAGGAAGACCTGATCCGGGCGGCCCTGTTCGAAATTGTCCACCTGACGCACGCCGAAACACTGGCGCGCGCGGGGCGGCGCATCACCGGCCATGCCGCCGCTGTCGACAGGAGCACAGGAGGTCAGGAACGTAGCGGCGCCGAGAGCGGCGAAGGCGAGGGTGCGCATGGGGGGAGTCTCCTCGAGGTACCGAACCTCAACCGTCCGCCCTGCCGACCGGTTGCACAAGGGGTCCGGCGGTAGCGTTTCGTAACGGATCGACCCGGGCAGCCAGACCGGTCGGCAGCGGCGACGGCGCTCCGGTCGCAAGGGCCGCGACATGCTCCGCCAGCAGCGGCGCGACGCAGAAGCCACGCGAGCCAAGCCCTCCGAGCACGAACAGGCCTTCGGCGCCCGGCACGGCGCCCGCCAGCGGCAGCCGATCCGGCGTGGTCGCCCGTACAGCCGTCCGCGCCTGCCCCGGCCCCGCTGCCGCGATCCGGGCCGCCAGTTGCGGTAGACGGGCCGCCACCGTCGCCAGATTGCGGGCGCCGGCCCCCTCCGACGGCCCGCCGTCGGTCTCGCCCCGATCATGGGTCGCGCCGAACAGCAGGCCGGAGCCCGTCGGCGCGGCATAGCCACCCCAGGCGACAGGACCGGCCTCTACACCCTCGACCCAGTGCGCCTGCCCCCGGACCGGCGCCAGCGGGAGGGTCGGGACCAGTCCTGCGGTCCCCCACCCGCCCGCGACCACGACGATGTCCGCCTCGTGGATCGAGGCCCCGCCGTCATCCAGCAGCCGCCACCCGCCATCCACAGCCGCGAGCCGCCCGACCGTCGCGGTGATCCGGTCAGCCTCGGTGAGCCAGGCCTCAAGGACCGCTGCCGGATGGATCGCCATGGCGTCGCGCATCCACAAGCCGCCGCTCCCGACCGGCTCTCCCAGCCGATCGGCACAGGCGACGGGGTCACGAACCTCCATCGCGCCCTCTGCCCAGATCGGCTGGACCGCCACCCTGGCGAAACGGACGGCGTCGCGTGGGGCCTGTTCGAGCTGAAGCACGCCCTCCGCGATCACCGCGCCGGGGATGGCGGCATAGAGGTTCGCCGCACGCGTCAGGGCCTGGGCGTGGAGGGCGGCGATATCCCCATCGCCGGCGTCGAGGCGCGGCGTGACAAGGGAGGCCGGAAAGCCCGATCCCCCCGCGCCGGGTCGTTCCGACTCGATGACGGTCACCCGCGCGGCGAGCGCCGCAAAGGCCCGCGCCAGCGCCGCCCCTGCGATCCCGGCCCCGATCACGGCGACGGACGGCGCAAGGCATGGGGCGGTGGAGGTCTCGGGCAAACGCGCTTCCAGCCGTTCGCGCTTGCGGCCATGGCCCGGCCGCTTCTCGACGGTGAACCCCCGCTCCGCCAGCCCCCGGCGGACCTGCCCGGCCACGGTGAAGGTCGCGACGCGCGCGCCGGGCGCCGACCGGGCCTTGATGCCGTCCAGAACCGTCTCCGACCACATGTCCGGATTGGTCGAGGGGGCGAACCCGTCCAGGAACCAGGCGTCGGCCCGTCCCGTCCACTGCGACAGGGCCCAGCCGACGTCGCCGACGGCGAGGTCGAGCGTCGCGTTGAAGCCGGGCAGATCGAGTCGGTGAAATCCCGGCGTCGGCTCCGGCCAGACATCCAGCAGGGCCTGTGCCGCATCCGCGAGTTCCGGCCAGGCCGCGAGTGCGCGCGCCGCCTCATCGTGGCTCAGCGGAAAGCCCTCCACCGAGAACAGGCTCAAACGACCGTCGGCAGGTCCTTCACGACGCCACAGATCCAGCAGGGCCGCGATGTTCAGACCCGTGCCGAACCCCAGTTCGGCCACGCAGAAGCGCCCGCGTCCCTCCCACGCGTTCGGCAAGCCGCATCCCGCCAGGAAGACCGCGCGGGATTCCGCCAGACCGTCCTGCTGCGAGAAATAGACATCGCCGAACCGCCCCGAGCGCGGCGAGCCGTCTTCGGTCCAGATCAGGCGGGGCGCGCGGTCTTCAGCCATGGGCCACGGCCTATACGGCTCCGGCCGCGGCGCAAAGAAAAAGGGCCGCCCACGCGGGCGGCCCTCTGTCCATGGTCCTGTCCAGCGGCCAGCCGCCGGACTGCGACGTCTAGTGAGCGGCGGCCGGAGCGGCCGGGGCCGCGGCGGCAGGAGCCGGGGCGGCGGCGTCCGCCGCTGCCGGCGCGAGTTCAGCCGCAGCGGCGGCGTCAGCGGCGGCCTGGGCGTCGGCGGCGGCCTGATCAATGGTGACATTGGCGGCGGCGGGGTCAGCGACGCCGGCGGCTTCGACCGCTTCGGTCGAGGCGTCGGTCTTGTCTTCGGCGTTCTGGCAGGCGGTGAGGGCAAGCGCGGCGGTGGCGGCCACGATCAGGGCTGTGATGCGCATCGGATGGCTCCTTGGATTCGGCGGACGAGGGCGTCCTGTGGAACTGGATACCGACCGCCGGCGAGGCCCGGCAAGTTAAATAGCGCCCACGTTCGGCGCGGCGCAGCGGTCGGGACAACGAAAAAGGGCCGCCCCTTCCGGGACGGCCCTTCCTTCATCAGACCCGAAGGCCCGAATGATGTCGCTCGTATTAGTGAGCGGCGGCCGGGGCAGCGGCGTCGGCAGCCGGAGCGGCAGCGGCGTCGGCGGCCGGGGCGGCAGCGGCGTCGGCAGCCGGAGCAGCGGCGTCGGCAGCCGGGGCCATGGCGGCGTCGGCTGCCGGGGCTTCAGCAGCGGCGTCGGTGGCCGGAGCTTCTTCAGCCTTGTCAGCGGCGGGGGTGCAGGCGGCCAAGGCCAGAGCGGCGACCGAAGCGGCGACCAGAGCGGTGATGCGCATAATGTTTATTCCTTCAGAAGGGTCATACGAGGTCATGAACTCCTCGCAGTTCCCGAGATAACGGGAACGTGAGCGAAAGCCAAGCCTTATTCTCACGCATTCGTGAACCGGCGTGACCTGCGGACGGAAATGAGCGGTCGCCGGCGCCCGGATCGGCCAGCCGCCGGGCCTCGAAACCGGGCGAACGCCCGTGAGATCAGGCGTCGGTCGGCGCGGCCGAGAGCGACTCTTCCATCTCGAGGAAAGACGGCTGGGCCGAGGAAGGAATGTCGCCGCGGCCGATTTCCACCGAGATCTGGGCGGCGTTGCCATGCAGGTGCGCCACCAGCACAGACCGGATGATCTTGTAGTAGGCGCTCTCCTCGTCGATGATTTGCGTCAGGCGCGCCGCCAACGGACCCACCAGGCCATAGGCCAGGAAGACGCCCAGGAAGGTGCCGACCAGGGCGCCGCCGATCATGCCGCCCAGCACCTCCGGCGGCTCCGTGATCGCCGCCATGGTCTTGATCACGCCCAGAACGGCGGCGACGATGCCCAGCGCAGGCAGGGCGTCGGCCATGTTCTGCAGCGCATGCGCCGGCCCGAGCGCCTCGTGGTGATGCTTCTCCAGCTGCTTTTCCATGACGTCCTCAATCTGGTGAGGATCCTCGAGGTTCATGGTCATCATGCGCAGGGTGTCGCAGATGAAGTCAGTGGCGAAATGGTCCTTCAGCACCTTGGGGTATTTCTGGAAGATGGTGCTCTCGGCCGGCTTCTCGATGTGGCTCTCGAGGGCGATGACGCCCTTCGATTTCATCGTCTTGGTCAGCTGGAACAGCAGCGACAGCAGGTCCTTGTAGTCCTGCTTCTTCCATTTGGGCCCGGCGAACACCTTGCCGAAGCCGCCGGCCACACCCTTGAGGGTCGAGACCGAGTTGGACATCACCAGCGCCGCCACCGCCGCGCCGCCGATCATCATCATCTCATAGGGCAGCGAGTGGAGGATGACGCCCATCTTGCCGCCGGCGATGGTGTAGCCGCCGAACACCATGCCGAACAGGAGGACGATGCCGATGATCTGGAACATGAAAAGCCGGGACGTCCTGAGCGTGTGGGACGCCGACCTTCGCCGTTAATGATTAAGGGGCGGTTGCGAACCGCCGTCCTTCAAAGCCTGGTTTCGCCGGCAAGGATGGCGGCGCGGGCGGCTTCGCTCAGCCTGGTGTAGCCGTTCTTGCCGCCCCGGACATAGAGCGGGCCATCGACCTTGGCCGGGTCAAAGCCGTCGGCGACGAGATCGACCTTCTTGTATTTGAAGGTTCCGGTGGTGTCGGCTGACTTGATCAGCCGGACAAAGACCGGCCGGGCATAGGTCGGCAGCTCCTGATCGGCCCAGTCGGCGAAGGGTTTGGCGGCGAACCGGCCATCGATCACCAGCGCAACCATGCCGGCCTTGCCGTCATGGCCCGGGACCGGCACCCCATAGGCGATGACCTCCTTGACGCCCGGCGCATCGGCCAGCCGCTGCTCGACCTCGGCGGTCGAGACGTTTTCGCCCTTCCAGCGGAAGGTGTCGCCGATCCGGTCGATGAAATAGACATAGCCTTCGCTGTCCTGCTTCATCAGATCGCCCGTGCGGAACCAGCGGTCGCCGCGCACGAAGACGTCGCGCAGGATCTTCTTCTCGGAGGCCGCCTTGTCGGCATAGCCCGAGAAGGCGTGGCGGGGGTCGTCACCGATCCGGCCGATCGCCTCGCCAACCTCGTTCGCCTTTACCAGTTGGCACAGGCCGTCCGGGCCGCGCATCGGCTCTTCCGTCTCCATGTCGAACCGGACGAGGCGGAAATTGATCTGGTTTTTCAGAAACCCCGGCACGCGGCCGATCGCGCCCGGCTTGCCGTCGAAATTGAACACCGAGACATTGCCCTCGGTCGAGCCATAGAATTCGAAGATGTTCGGTACAGCGAACCGCTTCTGAAACTCGGTCCAGACATCGGGCCTCAGGCCGTTTCCGAAGGCGAGGCGCAGCTTGTGAGACCGTTCTTCCGGATTTTCGGGGCAGTTGACCAGATAGCGGCACAGCTCGCCGATGTAGACGAAGAGGGTTGCGCCCGAGGCCTTCACATCTGGCCAGAAATTCGTCGATGAGAACCGCTTGCGCAGAACCAGCTGGCCCCCGTTCAGCAGGGCCGGTCCGACGCCCACCAACCCTCCGGTCGAGTGATAGAGGGGCAGGACATTGAAGGTGATGTCCTTTTCGGTCGCACCCGTAGCCCCGGCGAACGCGCGCATATAGGTCCGCGCGCGGGCGTGCGTGACCTTGGCTGCCTTGGGCAACCCGGTCGTGCCCGAGGTGTAGATGAACATCGCCGTATCGCGGTTGGTCAGCCCCGAGCGCGCCGATCGGGCGGGGCGCACGGACGAACCGCTGCGCACCGGCTTGTCGAGGCCACGTCGCTCGTCCGCCTCGTCCTCATCGCGCAGTCCCAGAACCCAGAGCATCAGGTTTCGCCCGGACAATGCCCGCGCGTCCTCCACCCGCTTCCAGCAATCCTCGTCCGTCACCACCTGGGAGGCGTTGGAGATGGACAGGCAATGGGCCAGGGCGTGGCCGGTCAGGTTGGTGTTGATCAGGGCGGTGGCGACGCCGACCTTGGCGAATCCCATCCATGCGGCGATGTATTCGGCCCGGTTGAGCATCACCAGGGCGATGGTGTCCCCGCGCTTGAGCCGGCGGCTCTGGGCCCAATGGCCGAACCGGTTGGCCATGGCGTCGAGCTCGCGATAGGTCACCGTCCGACGATCGTCCTGGATCGCCACCCGGTCCCCGAACCGGTCAACCGCCTCTTCCCAGTCGTCGCAGACCAGATCGGCGCTATCCAGATCGACCGGCTTGATGCGCTTGAGCAGACGGCGCAGCCCCTTGGCGAAACGCATATTGCGCTTGATGTTCGCCACCAGACCCATCGTCGTCATCACTCCGCGGAAAGCCGCCCCTGCCTTGGTGATGGACAAGCCATCCGCCCTGGTCAACCGGCAGGGGAATCACAGGCGCGTTTCAGGGCAAAAGACTGCCGGTTTCGGCGGGGGCGTGGCGCCGATGCGGCGGTGACGCTGGGTGAACCTGCCGATGTCTGACAGCCGCTTGTGGAACGCGAAACAGCAAGGCTTAATCACCGAACGCGGATTGGCGGCGTGGGGCCGGAACGATCCACGGGGGACAACACTGATGAAACACCTTCTGATCGCCGCCTGCGCCCTCGCGCTGGCCGGGCCGGCCGCCGCCCAGAACTACAACGCCGAACCCAACTACGGCAGCATCACCCTGGCGCCGGGCTTCCAGCCCGATCCGCACCTTGTCAGCCTGCGCGCCGGTGGCGACATCAGCGCCTCCAACGCCGGCAGCGGCTGCGCCGGCTTCATCACCAACGCGCCCGACTTCCGCTTCCAGTGGAACGGCAACGGCTCGCTGAACATCAAGATCTCGGTGCTGTCCAAGGCCGACACCACCCTGGTGGTGAACGGCCCGAACGGCGAATGGTACTGCGACGACGACACGGGCGAGGACAACAACCCGCTGATCACCCTGGGATCCGTGTCCGGCCGTTATGAAATCTGGGTCGGCACCTACTCCAGCGGCGATCCCCAGCCCGCCGTCCTGTCGATCTCGGAGCTCACCAACTTCTGACGCTCGTCTTTCAGTATTGATTGAGCTTAAATTTGCACCGTTGCCGCCTCAAATATGGCGGCAACGGTGTTTCTTCGCGGCTATTCAAGAATCGCGGAACTGTGATCTAACAGGCTTGTTTCTCTCCTGAGTTTTTGGAGGAACAGCTATGACCGTGACCTATCCTGTCGAACCGACCAAGCCGTATGGCGACCGTATCGAGGCGCCGCGCGCCGAGATGATCCATGACGAGCCTTTCGTCCCCGTCTATGCCCGTCGCGCCAAGGCGCGCGGCGGTCGGGGCAAGATCAGGACGTGGATGATCCTGACCCCCGTGGCGGTGCTGACGCTGGGCGGCATTGTCGCCATGATGCTCATGAACGGCTCTGAAGAGGCGGCCGCCCCCCTGGTCGAGCCGGCCGCAACGGCTCCGGTCCTGCCCATCGCGCCGGCCGCGACGGCCACGGCGCCTCTGACCACCATGTCGACACCCGAACCGGTTGCTGCCACGCCTGTGGCTCGCGAAGCTGCTCCCCTGCGCCGCGCCGCTCCGACGCCGGCTCCCGCACGCCGTGAAACTGTCCGCACGCCCGATCCGGCTCCGGCTGCAGCCGCCCGCGCCGTGACGCCCGCTCCGACCGCGCCGACCGGCCCGCAGGCCTACACGCCCGCTACGGCCGCGCCGTCGACCTCGACGCTCAACACGGCGTCCGCCACCCCGGCCCCGGCGACGCCGGCTCCGGCCCGGACGCCCCCGGTGATTATCGTCGAACCGGTCGGCTGATTGGGCATCAATCCGGAAACAAGGCCCCGGCGGAGCGATCCGCCGGGGCCTTTGTCTGTCCGGGGTCAGGTGGCCGGCGAGACCCGCCAGATGACGTTGCCGACGTCATCTGCGACCAGCAGGGCGCCTGCGCCATCAAACTGGACCCCGACCGGCCGGCCCATCGCCTGATCCTGTTCGTTCAGGAAGCCGGTCAGAATGTCTTCCGGCGGCCCTGAGGGGACGCCGCCCGAGAACGGTACGAAGATCACGCGATAGCCGTTGCGCGGCGTCCGGTTCCACGATCCGTGCTGCCCCACAAAGGCCCCGCCGCGATAGCGGGCCGGAAACAGGCCGCCCTCTCCGAAGGTCAGGCCGAGGGACGCCGTGTGGGCGCCCAGGGCGTAGTCGGGTTTCAACGCACGCGCGACCATCCCGGGATTGGCCGGTTCGACCCGCGTATCCACGATCTGGCCATAGTAGCTCCACGGCCAGCCGTAGAAGCCGCCCGGCGTCACCGAGGTCATGTAGTCAGGCACCAGATCGTTGCCGAGTTCATCGCGCTCATTGACCGCCGTCCACAGCTTGCCGCTGTCCGGCTGCCAGGCCAGACCGACCGGATTGCGCAAACCCGAGGCGAAGACGCGGCCGACGCCGGTGGCGATGTCGATCTCATGGATGGCGGCGCGGCCCTCCTCCTCGACCATGCCGTGCTCGGCGATGTTGGAATTGGATCCGACCCCGACATACAGCCGCGTCCCGTCCGCGCTGGCGACCAGACTCTTGGTCCAGTGGTGGTTGCGGCCCGCAGGCAGGGCGGCGAGCCTGCGCGCGGCGGCGGTGATCCGCGTCTGGCCGGTCTCATAGGGAAAGGCGACCACGGCGTCGGCGTTGGCGACGTAGAGGGTGTCTCCGACCAGCGCCATACCGAAGGGCGAGGTCAGGTTCTCGAGGAAGGCCGTCCGGGTCTCGGCGACGCCATCGCCATCGGCGTCACGCAGCAGGGTGATGCGGTTGGCGCTCGGCGCCTTGGCGCCGGCCTTTTTCATGACCAGCCCCTGGATCCAGCCACGGATGCCGCCCGACTGGCCTTCCGGCTTGGGAGGGGCATTCGACTCGGCGACCAGAATGTCGCCGTTGGGCAGGCGATAGATCCAGCGGGGATGATCCAGTCCCGATGCGAAAGCCTGCACCCGGAAGCCCCGGGCGGGCGTGGGCGCCACGCCGGCCGGCCAGCCGACGGCCTCGGCGATGTTCACGGTCGGGATCCGTTGCGGCGCCGGCTCGGGAAGGGTCGGGTTCGGACCGAAGCCGAGGGCCGGGTCCAGCGCCGCCTCATTGCCTCCGCAAGCCGCGAGCGTGAGCACCAGGACGGAGGCTGCGAGCAGGGTTGGACGGATCATGGGACGACCTTTGCGGGGGCGGGTCAGAACTCGGGGAATTCCAGGCGGCTGACGTCATAACCCAGCGCGGCTGCGCGGGCGACGAGCGCCGCGCGTTCGGCGGCGTCCGGAACCTCCCGCGTGTAGATCCACAGCTTGTCGAAGGTCGGATCGGCGGAGATGAACCAGCTGTAGTCCTCGGCGTGATCCAGCACCCAATAATCCCAGGTCACCAGACCGCCGAGATACCGGACCCGAAGTTTGGCGTTCATGCCCGGATCAAGGACCTCGCCGCGGCCGCCGATGGCCTTTTCCCGACCTTGCGGGGTATCGACCTGACAGGTGTCGCGCACATCGACCCGCGTCGGATTGACCACGACATAGTTGGTCGCGCCGGCCACGCAGCCATCCGTAAGCCGCATCGGCAGGCGGGCGATCTCCAGCCAACGGCCGCTGTAGAACCGCTCAAGATCAACCGCCCGGGTCGGAGCCGGTGCGCGGACCTCATCGGGCCCGGGCGCGGTGACGCAGGCCGACAACGACAATGCGCCAGTCATGATGAGGGCGGCGGCGGCGAGGCTTCGCATCTGCATGGGGACGGTCTCCGGCTCGGGTTGAACATACAGGTACGGCAACGGTTCCGGACGGACGCGTCAGGTCAGGGGATTCAGATCGCGCGGCGGCCGGATGCGGCGAAACCGCGCCTCGATGAACGAAAAGGCGCCGAACGCGATAAAGCCCAGCGCGCCCGCGATGAGGATCCACGATCCTGCCGGCTGGCGCTCCACGGCTTCCAACGCCGCGCCGAGGCTGGTGACGTCCGAAGCGCTCGAGTTCAGCCCGGCAAGCACCACCAGCGTGGCCAATGGCAAATAAGCCAGACCCCGGGCGACGTGGCCGATTCTCGCGAGGGGCGTCACCCGGCGGCAGGTTTCGGGCGAACAGGCGAGGTATTCCGTGAAATCCTCGCGCCACGCCTTGACGACATTGCCCGCGCCAATCCCGAAGATCACCAGCCCGGCGCCGACCAGAAGCCATTTGCCAAACGGCAGGGCCAGCACCGTCTCGGCCTGCTCCCGGCTGCGGATCACACCCTCGGCAGCCGGATCGCCTTCCGGCGCGCGGATCAGAAGGCTGAAGGCGGCGAACGACAGGGCCGCGTAGCTGAATCCGCTGAAGGCCTGGCTCATACGCGTGCTCAGGCCGTGGCGGGAGGTTCCCTCGTGGTCGGCGTCAAAGACGGACTGCAGGACGCGCCAGACGACGAAGGCGGCCAGTCCCAGCCCGACAAGGAACATCCAGACCCGGCCGAGGGGGCGCATCGCCAGCCAGTCCAGCGAACCCTTGATCCCCACGGCGTCGCCGACCAGATCGACCGCGGCCAACAGGATCAGCATGCCGGCGGACAGGTACACAAAGCCCCGCGCGCCGTAGCCGATGCGCGCCGCCCACTCGAGCAGATCATGCAGCGGCGGGACCCGACTGAGCAGGGAGGATCGCCGACGACCGCGTTCGCCCAGGTCGGCCAGACGATTGCGGACAAGGGCGACGAGATCGGGCACGGCGACGGTAACCCGCGGACCCGTATATGGCTCCCGGCGTTCGCCCGCCCTTGAGGTGCGACAGGCGGACGCATATCTGCCTGCGTCTCGGGAGGGCGCGTATGCAGCCGGTTATTTCCATCCAGGGTCTGACCAAGACCTACAAATCTGGGCTGCAGGCCCTGAAGACCACGGACCTGACCATCGGCAAGGGCGAGATCTTCGCCCTGCTGGGACCCAATGGCGCGGGCAAGACGACTCTGATCTCCATCGTCTGCGGCATCGTTACCCCGACGACGGGGACGGTCATCGCCGACGGTCACGACATCCAGAAGGACTATCGGGCGGCGCGCTCGAAGATCGGCCTGGTGCCGCAGGAGCTGACCACCGACGCCTTCGAGACCGTGCTGGCCACGGTGACCTTCAGCCGCGGCCTGTTCGGCAAGGCGCCGAACCCCGCCCATATCGAAAAGACCCTGCGCGAACTGTCCCTGTGGGAGAAGCGCAACGACAAGATCATGACCCTGTCCGGCGGCATGAAGCGCCGGGTGATGATCGCCAAGGCCCTGAGCCACGAGCCCGACATCCTGTTCCTCGACGAGCCGACCGCTGGCGTCGACGTCGAACTGCGCCGCGAC
>DDSO01000076.1:21876-24818 GCA_002343425.1 Brevundimonas sp. UBA2388 | reverse complement strand
ATGGACTGCTGCCGCACCGCCCGCCGCCTCGGCGGCGAGGACGTCAAGGTCGTCGTCCGCTCCGGCTACGATGAAATGAAGGCCTCACCGTGGGAGAAGGTGGACGCGGTGCACGAGGGCATCCCGATCCTCAACTTCCTCGTCCCCAAGGCCTTCACCCACGCCGACGGCCAGCTGACCGGAGTCACCTTCGAGAAGGTCACGCCCGTCGTCGACGAGAAGGGCCGCCGCACGCTCAGGCCGACGGGGGCGCCTGACGAGCATATCGCGTGCGATGACGTGCTGGTGGCCATCGGCCAGGAGAATGCCTTCCCGTGGATCGAGCGGGATATCGGTCTGGAGTTTGATGAATGGGGCATGCCCGTCGTCAATGAGACAACGCTTCAGTCGACCAACGACAAGGTCTTCTTCGGGGGCGACGCGGCGTTCGGGCCCAAGAACATCATCTGGGCCGTGGCCCACGGCCATGACGCGGCGATCTCGATCGACCATTTCTGCCGTGGCAACGACGTCAGGCTCCGCCCGCCGCCGGGCGTGCTGGTCTCGTCGCAGAAGATGGGCATCCACGAGTGGAGCTACGATAACGACATCTCCAATGATGACCGCCAGAACGTGCCCCAGCTGCCGATCGCGGAGGCTCTTTCCAATGTAAAGGCCGAGGTGGAGCTGGGCTTTGACGCCGCCCTGGCCCTGGCCGAGGCCCAGCGCTGCCTCAACTGCGACGTCCAGACGGTCTTCACCACCCCGCTGTGCATCGAATGCGACGCCTGCGCCGATATCTGCCCGACTGACTGCATCACCTTTACCGTCAATGGCGAAGAGGAAGAACTGCGCCCCCGTCTCAAGGCGCCGGCGCTCAACCTGACCCAGGATCTCTACATATCCGGGGCCCTGCCAACGGGGCGGGTGATGGTGAAGGACGAGGACGTCTGCCTGCACTGCGGCCTGTGCGCCGAGCGATGCCCGACCGGGGCGTGGGACATGCAGAAGGTTCTTATCGAGATGACCCATGCCGGCGGGTGTTCGAAATGACCCGCCCGACCGCCGCCGTGAACGACTTCGTGGTCAAGTTCGCCAACGTCAACGGCTCCGGCTCGGCCAGCGCCAACGGCCTCTTCGTCAAGGCGATCCTCCGGATGGGGGTGGCGGTGGCGGCGCGGAACATCTTCCCGTCGAACATCCAGGGCCTGCCGACCTGGTACGAGATCCGGGTCAGCGGCCATGGCTGGTTGGGTCGGCGCGGCGGCGTGGACCTGATGGTCGCCCTCAACCCCCAGACCTGGGACCGCGACGTCGCCGAGATCGATACGGGCGGCTACCTCTTCTACGATTCCACCAAACCCATGCCGGCCAGCAAGTTCCGGGAGGACATCACGGTCGTCGGCGTCCCCCTCACTGCCCTTTGCAACGCCGCCTACGTCGAGCCGTCAAAGCGGAAGGTGATGAAAAACATCATCTGCCTGGGCGCCCTGACCTTCCTGCTCGGCATCGAGCAGGACGTCGTCGAAGCGCTTCTGGCAGAGGAATACGCCTCCAAGCCGGCGATGATTCCGGCCAATATCGAGGCCCTCCATATCGGCTTCGACCACGCGAAACAGAACCTCAAGCCGCTCGGTCTGCAGCTGAAGCGGGCCGACGCCGTAGGGGACCGGATCTTTGTCGACGGCAACACAGCGGCCGCGCTCGGCGCGGTCTACGGCGGGGCCACGGTCTGCGCCTGGTACCCCATCACCCCGTCGACCTCGCTGGCGGAGGCCTTCACGGAATACTGCCGCAAGCTGCGTCACGACCCGGAGACCGGGCAGGCCCGCTATGCCATCGTCCAGGCGGAGGACGAGATCGCATCGATCGGCATGGTCGTCGGCGCCGGCTGGAACGGCGCGCGCGCCTTCACCTGCACTTCGGGGCCGGGCGTCTCGCTGATGCAGGAGTTCATCGGCCTGTCCTATTTCGCCGAAATCCCGGCCGTGATCTTCGACGTCCAGCGCGGCGGTCCCTCCACAGGCATGCCGACCCGCACCCAACAGTCCGACATCCTGTCAGCGGCCTACGCCAGCCACGGCGACACCAAACACGTCCTGCTGCTGCCCGAAGGTCCGGGCGAATGCTTCGAAATGGGCGCCAGCGCCTTCGACCTGGCCGACCGGCTGCAGACCATGGTCTTCGTCATGCTCGACCTCGACATGGGCATGAATGAATGGCTGGTCGAACCCTTCCGGTGGGACGACAGCCGCTGCCTCGACCACGGCAAGGTCATGACGGCGGAAATGCTCGAGGCGGGCGCCGACTTCGGTCGCTACAAGGATGTCGACGGCGACGGCATCCCGTACCGCACCCTGCCGGCGACGCACCCTTCGAAGGGCGCCTATTTCACCCGCGGCACCTCGCGCGATCCCTACGCCCGCTACAGCGAGGAGGGTGCCGTCTATGTCGACAACATGGAGCGGCTGCTGCGCAAGTTCGACACGGCCAGGACGCTCGTGCCCGCGCCGATCCTGCGCAAGGCCCGGGAGCGGACGTCCTATGGCGTGATCTATTATGGCTCCACCTCTCCTGCGATGGACGAGGCTCTGGCGGGTCTTGAAGCACGGGGTCTGAACGTCGATGCCCTGCGCGTTCGGGCCTTCCCCTTCCCCGGCGAGGTGTTCGAATTCATCGCCCATCACGAACTGGTCTTCGTGGTCGAGCAGAACCGGGACGCCCAGCTCCGCACCCTGCTGATCAACGAAGGCGGGGTCGACCCGGCCCGGCTGGTCAAGGTGCTCAACTACGATGGCTCGCCGATCACAGCCCGCTTCATCCAGGCCGAATTGGCAAGGGGGATGGGCGCGGTCGACGCCAATGCGGCCGGGGAGATGGCGCAATGACATACATCGTCAAACCGCAGTTCCATCACCCCTCCCTGCCGACCAACAAGCTCGGCTTCACCCGCCGCGACTACG
>DDSO01000076.1:0-21731 GCA_002343425.1 Brevundimonas sp. UBA2388 | reverse complement strand
TCGGGCGACGGCGACAGCGCCTCGATCGGTCTGGGCCAATTCGCCCACGCCATGCGGCGCGGGGTCAACATGGCCTATATCGTCGAGAACAACGGGGTGTACGGCCTGACCAAGGGGCAGTTCTCGGCGACCGCCGACAAGGGCAGCAAGTCCAAGAAGGGCGCGGTCAATTCCGACAGCGGCATCGACCTGGTCGCCATGGCCCTGCAGCTGGGCGCCACTTTCGTCGGCCGCAGCTTCTCCGGCGACAAGGACCAGCTGGTGCCCCTGATCAAGGCGGCCCTGACGCACAAGGGCGCGGCCTTCATCGATGTGCTCAGTCCCTGCGTGGCGTTCAACAACCACAAGGGATCAACCAAGAGTTTCGACTGGGTGCGCGAGCACAATGAGGCGGTCAACCGGCTGGATGTGATCCTAGGTCGCGCGCCAGTCACCGCCGCCTACCCGCCGGGCTCACTGGTTGAGGTGGCCCAGCACGACGGATCGGTCCTGATGCTGCGCAAGGTCGCCCGGGACTACGACGCGACAGACCGGGTCAAGGCCATGGCCTATCTGCACGAACGGGAAGCCGTCGGCGAGATCGTCACCGGCCTGCTCTATGTTGAGGCCGAGTCCGAAGATCTGCATGACGCCCTGGCGACCGTCGCGAAGCCGCTCAACGCCCTGTCCGATGCTGAACTGGTTCCGGGCGCGGCGGCTCTCGACCGGATCAACGCGGCGCTTCGCTAGGCGGCGCGCCGGGCGTTTCCGGTTGAAGATCGATCGGAACGGAAACCTCGCATTGTCGCGGCGTTCAAGGTTCTGCAAGCTCGCTTCGGAACTCCATGCCCCAGCCCTCAGACCCTCGTCATTCACGCCGTTTCGAAGCGATCCTCAGGCCGACACCCGATGGGCTGTGGTGTCCGGGCGGCGCCTTCTTCATCGATCCGCCGCGGCCTGTCGATCGGGCGGTCATCACCCATGGTCATGCGGACCATGCACGGGCGGGGCATGGAGCGGTGCTGGCGACACCCGAGACCCTCGCCATCATGGGCGAGCGCTACGGCCATGACTTCGCCGGGCACACACAGCCGCTGGCCTATGGTGAGCAGGTCACGGTCGGGGACGTCGAGCTGTCTCTGGCGCCGGCGGGCCATGTGTTGGGCTCGGCGCAAGCGACCGTCCGCCAGCACGGTCTGACGATCACCGCCTCGGGCGACTACAAGCGCCGCCGCGACCCGACCTGCGCACTGTTCGAACCCGTGCCCAGCGACGTCTTCATCACCGAAGCGACTTTTGGCCTGCCGGTCTTCCGCCATCCACCGGATACACAGGAGATCGCGCGGCTGCTGCGCTCGGTTCAGCAGTTTCCCGAGCGCGCCCATCTGGTTGGCGCCTATGCCCTGGGCAAGGCGCAGCGGGTGATCCGGCTGCTGCGTGAAGCCGGGTATGACGAGACCATCTATGTCCACGGCGCACTGGAACGCCTGAACCGTCTCTACGAGCATTTCGGCGTGACGCTGGGCCCGCTGGCGCCGGCGACGGGATCAAAGGCCGACTTCGCCGGCCGGATCATCATCGCCCCGCCATCTGCGCTGGCGGATCGGTGGAGCCGACGCTTCCCCGATCCCGTCACCGCCTTCGCCTCTGGCTGGATGAGCGTCCGGGCTCGCGCGCGACAGCGCGGCGTGGAACTCCCGCTCGTACTGTCTGACCACGCCGACTGGGATGAGCTGACGGAGACGCTGACGGAACTGTCGCCGCAGGAGGTCTGGATCACCCATGGACGCGACGACGCCCTGCGCCGTTGGGCGGAGCTGAATGGCCTCAAGGCGCGGGCCCTGCACCTTGTGGGCTATGAGGACGAGGACGACGACTGATGCGCGCCTTCGCCGCCCTGCTGGATCGCCTGTCGCTGACGGCGTCGCGCAACGCCAAGCTCCGTCTGATCCGCGACCATCTGGCGGACACGCCGGACCCCGACCGCGGATGGGCGCTCGCCGCCCTGACCGGCGCCCTGACCTTCACCGCCGCCAAGCCCGCCATGATCCGCCGGGCCGTCGAGGCGCGCGTCGATCCCGAACTGTTCCGCCTGTCCTACGACTATGTCGGAGATCTCGCCGAAACCGTCGCCCTGATCTGGCCAGCACGTCACGGCGCCAATCGCGAGCCGGACCTGTCCGAGGTGATCGACGCCCTGACGCAGGCAAGGCGCGGCGATGTGCAGGGCCTGCTGGAAGGCTGGCTGGACGCCCTCGACGCCGACGGCCGTTGGGCCCTTCTGAAGCTGGTGACGGGGGGGCTGCGCGTCGGAGTCTCGGCGCGGCTGGCGTGGCAGGCGGCGGCTGATTTCGGCGGGGTGGAGGTGCCGGACATCCAGGAGGTCTGGCATGCCCAGTCACCGCCCTATGCCGACCTTCTGGCCTGGCTGGACGGCCGGGCCGAGCGTCCCTCGGCCGATGCCCACGGCCGCTTCCGGCCGGTCATGCTGGCCCAGCCGATCGACGAAGCGGAGATGGCGAAGCTGGATCCCTCCGCCTATGTCGCCGAATGGAAATGGGACGGCATACGCGTGCAGGCCGTCAGCGAGGGCGGGGTAAGGCGCCTGTACAGCCGCACCGGCGAGGACATATCACCCACCTTCCCGGACGTGCTGGCGGCCCTGACCCATGAGGGGGTCATCGACGGCGAGCTTCTGGTGCTGCGCGAGGGACGGGTCGGTTCATTCGGCGACCTTCAGCAGCGACTGAACCGCAAGACGGCGGACGCCAAGGTGATGACGGCATATCCCGCCGGCATTCGCGCCTATGACCTGCTGGCGGCGGACGGAGTCGAACTGCGCAAGCTGAGCTTTGCAGAGCGGCGGGCCCGGCTGGAGGCTCTGGTCGCGTTGCTTGCGTCCGACCGGATCGATCTGTCCCCGATCCAGCCCTTCGCCTCATGGGACGACCTCGCGGCGCTGCGCTCAATGCCGCCGGAGGGCGACCCACAGGCAGCGGAAGGCCTGATGCTGAAACGACTCGACAGCGTCTATGAGGCGGGCCGCCCCAAGGGGCCGTGGTTCAAGTGGAAGAAGGACCCGCATCTGGTCGACGCCGTGCTGATGTATGCCCAGCGAGGGCACGGCAAACGGTCCAGCTTCTATTCCGACTTCACCTTCGGGGTCTGGACCGAGGACATCGACGGCAGTCACGCCCTGACACCGGTGGGCAAGGCCTATTTCGGCTTCACCGATGAGGAGCTGAAGCAGCTCGACAAATTCGTCCGCGACAACACCGTCGAACGCTTCGGCCCGGTGCGGTCGGTCAAGGCGAGCCGCGAGTTCGGCCTCGTACTCGAGGTGGCCTTCGAGGGGCTGCAACGGTCGAAGCGTCACAAGTCCGGGGTCGCCATGCGCTTCCCCCGGATCAGCCGCATCCGCTGGGACAAGCCGGCGAAGGAGGCGGACGAGCTGACGACGCTGGAAGGGATGCTGGATCAGGCCGGGAGGCAATGAACGGAAGCGGGCCTGCCCATCCATCAACCTCGGCCGAACCGTTCGATCCGGAAGGGTGCGAGATCGATCACCGGCTCCGTTCCTTGCGCCAGTGACGCCGTCAGCTCGGCGGTGATCGCTGACATGGTCAGACCGAGGTGCTGGTGACCGAAGGCATAGAGGATGCGCGGGTCACGCTCCAGCCGCCCGATGGCCGGCAGATAGTCAGGCAGGGTCGGCCGCGGCCCGACCCACCGATCCGGCTCCGGCGAGAAGCGAATGCCGAGATCGCCAAGCCGCCGCTCCAGCGCCCGCCATTTGCGCGGATCGCCGGGCGCATCGGGCGAGCCGAACTCGACGAAACTGGAGGCGCGCAGACCACTGGTGAAGCGGGAAACCACCATCGAATGCTCCTCGAACACCGTCGGCGGCAGGGTCTCGTCCCAGCTGTGGTCGGCGCTCTGTACCGAATAGCCGCGCTCGGCGATCACCGGGGCGTCGACGCCGAGCCCGCGCATCAGCCAACCGGCCCATGCCCCCGCCGCGACCAGCGCGCCTTCGGCCTCGCGCGCTCCGCCGCCGTCGAGATGAGCGATCACGCGATCGCCGCCCGACAGACGTTCGACCCTAGCATGGACCACCTCCCCGCCTTGCGCCTTGAAGGCGGCCATCAGGGCGTCACGGGCGGCCTGTGGCTCGCTCACCTGGGCCGTGCCGGAAAAGCGAATGCCCGCGACCGGCGCGCGGGTCATCACCTCCGCATAGCGGGCCAGATCGTCCGCATCCATCGACCTGAACGTGGTGCTGCCGGTCGGCGACCTTTCCCACGCCTTGAGCCCCTTCCCGGCTGCCTGCTCCGACATCCAGACCACGGCATGGCCGTCGCGACCGACGATCCCGGGCGCTCCGGAGAAGTCGGCCAGTCGCCGCCATGCCGGCAGTGCCTGAGCGAGGATGGCGGTCAGGGCCGCCTGCCCGCGCGCGTGCTGCGCCGGACCAGAGGCCGCGATGAACCGCATCGCCCACGGCCCCCACAGGCCGGCGTCCCGCCAGCGGAAATCGAGCGGTCCGCCGAGGCCGAACAGACGGCCCGGAAACGTCCGCAGACTCTCGCGCGACGCCAGCGGCGACACCTGTTCGGCCGCGATATGTCCGATATTGCCGAATGAGGCGGCGCGGCGCGGATCGCCCGGGTCGATCAGGGTCACGGCGAAGCCCGCCGCCTGCAGCCGCAGCGCGGAGGCGGCCCCGACCAGACCGCCGCCGATAACGAGCCAGGACTTTGGTTGCATCGGACTCCCGTTGCCTCGACCTCAGGATCGTATACGATAATGGCTTAAGTCACTGGAAGCGAGGACCCGATGTCGATTTCCTGGGAGGGCGTGATCCCCGCCGCCACCACGCAGTTCGCGGCGGATTTCTCGATCGATTTCGACTCCACCGCGACGGTGCAGGATGGCCTCATCCGCGACGGCGTGCACGGGCTGATCGTCATGGGCACCGTGGGCGAGAACAACTCGCTCGACGCCGACGAGAAGCGCGCCATGCTGGCCGCGACGGTGAAGACCGTGGCCGGACGCGTGCCGGTGATCGCGGGCGTCGCCGAGCTGGACACCCGTCGCGCAGCCGCCTTCGCCCGCGACGCCGAGACCATCGGGGCCGACGGCCTCATGGTCCTGCCGGCCATGGTCTATGTGCCGACCCAGGCCGAACTGGCCGCCCATTTCCGCACCGTGGCCGAGGCCACCGGCCTGCCGATCATGCTGTACAACAACCCGCCGGCCTATCGGGTCAGCATCGGCTTCGAGGCCCTGCACGCCCTGTCGGACCTGCCCAATGTCGTCGCCCTCAAGGAGAGCGCGCCCGACACGCGCCGCTTCACCGACCTGCTCAACGAGTTCGGCGACCGCTACGTCCTGTTCGCCGGTCTCGACGATGTGGCGCTGGAAGGCCTGATGCTGGGCGCCCAGGGTTGGGTGTCCGGCCTGACCAACGCCTTCCCGAAGGAATCCCTGGCCCTGTGGGACGCGTTCAAGCGCGGCGACATGCAGACGGCCCTCGCCATCTACCGCTGGTTCATGCCCCTGCTCCACCTCGACGCCGACCATGACCTGGTCCAGTCCATCAAGATCGCCGAACAGGTTATGGGACGCGGCCATGAGCGCGTCCGGCCACCGCGCCATCCGCTGGTCGGCGCGCGTCGGGCCGAGGTGATCGCCATGGTCGAAAAGGCCGCCGCGACCCGACCGGTCCTGTAGCCATGGCGCGGCACGTCTTCCGCTGCATAGACGGCCACACCGCCGGCAATCCCGTGCGGCTGGTGATTGAGGGCGCGCCTGAACTGACCGGCGATACGATGAGCGCCCGGCGTCAGGACTTCATGACCCGCTACGACTGGATCCGCACCGGCCTCTGTTTCGAGCCACGTGGCCACGACATGATGAGCGGCGGCTTTCTGTATCCGCCGACCACGCCCGAGGCCGACGTCGGCATCCTGTTCATCGAGACCAGCGGCTGCCTGCCCATGTGCGGTCACGGCACCATCGGCATCATCACCTTCGCGCTGGAGCACGGGCTGATCAAACCGCGCACGCTGGGCAAGGTCATCGCCGAGGTGCCCGCCGGCGTGATCGAACTGGACTATGTGCAGGACGGCACGCGCGTCCGGTCCGTCCGCATTCGCAATGTGCCGTCGTATCTGGCGCAGCAGGGCATCGAGATCGACGTTCCCGGGTTCGGCCCCCTGACCATCGACGTCGCCTATGGCGGAAACTTCTACGCCATCATCGAACCCCAGGGCGCCTATGCCGGCCTGGACGATCTGGGTGCCGCCCGCATCCTGCAACTGTCGCCGGTCATCCGGGCCTTGCTGCGCGAGGTCTATACGCCCGTCCATCCGCTCGACCCGACAATCCGCGGCGTCTCCCACCTTCTGTGGGCCGACAAGCCGAAGGGCGAGGGCGCGGATGGCCGAAACGCCGTCTTCTACGGCGACAAGGCCATCGACCGCAGTCCATGCGGGACAGGCACCTCCGCGCGCCTGGCGCATCTACACGCGACAGGCCGGCTGCCGGTCGGTCAGGCCTTCGTCCATGAAAGCTATATCGGCAGCCGGTTCATCGGCCGAGTGGAAGCCGAGACAGAGGTCGGCGGCCGCCCCGCCATCATCCCCTCGGTCGAGGGCTCGGCCATCGCCACAAGCCTGAACGAGATCTGGATCGACGACGAGGACGTCTTCGCCCACGGATTTCAGGTGGTCTGAGGATGACGACCCGCGCGCCGCGTCTGCTGCCCGACCAGGTCTTCACCGAGGCGCGCGAACGCATCCTCTCGGGCCGCCTGCCCGCCGATGCCCCGATCCGTCAGGACGCCCTCGCGCTGGAGCTGGGCGTCAGCAAAATTCCCCTGCGTGAGGCCCTCGCTCGGCTCGAGAGCGAGGGGCTGGTCGTCTCCCACCCCAACCGCGGCTTCATCGTCCGGCCCCTGTCGCGCGCCGACGCCGAGGACGTCTTCGACCTGCGCCTTCGTATTGAACCGATCGCCTGCGTGCTCGGCGCGCTTGAGGCCGACGCGGCCGCGCATGAAGCGGCCCGTAGCGCCTTCGCCGCACTGGACGCCGCGCTGAAGAACGGCCTCGCCGATGTCGGACGCCGCAATCGCGAGTTCCACCTGGCGCTGGTCCGGCCTTCAGGCCGCGCGGTGACCATCGAGACGGTCGACCGGCTGCTCGCCCTGTCCGAACGCTATGTACGGGTGCACCTTGGCGAGCACCGCCGACTCGACCGGGCCAGTCACGAGCATGAAGCCCTGCTTCAGGCCTGGCTGGAACGCCGGACCGAGACCGTTCGTCGGGAAGCCCGCGCGCACATCAGGGCCACGCTCGTCGACCTGCGGGCCCAGCTGCCAGAGGTCTAGCCGGCCAGCCAGGCCGGGACGTCGGCGAACGGTTCGTCGAGGCTGTGCTGCGGCTGGGTGAACCACGCTGGCCCGGCGTCGGTCATGTGGAAATGGTCCTCCAGCCGCACACCGAACCGACCGGGCACGACGATCATCGGCTCGTTGGAGAAGCACATGCCGGTCGCCAGCGGCGTGGCATCCCCCTTCACCAGATACGGCCCTTCATGGATATCCAGGCCGATGCCGTGGCCGGTGCGGTGCGGCAGGCCCGGCAGGCTGTAGTCCGGGCCGAATCCGTCGGCCTCGAGCGACCGCCGCGCCGCCGCGTCGACAGCCTCGCAGGGCACGCCCGGTCGCGCCGCCTCGAAGGCCGCCGCCTGCGCCCGCTTCTCGGCATCCCAGACGCGCCGCACGTCCGGGCTCGCGTCGCCGAACACATAGGTCCGGGTGATGTCGGAGCTGTAGCCGTCGATCCGCGTGCCGGTGTCGATCAGCACCACATCCCTTTCAGCGAGGACCCGGTCGCCCTCGCCGCCATGCGGCAGGGAGGTGTCCTCGCCGAAGGAGACGATGCAGAAGGAACTGCCCGACCCGCCCAGAGCCCGATGCTGGTCGTCGATGAAGCGGACGACCTCGGAGGCGCGCTGGCCGGCATGAAGCTGCGCGTGGGCGCGCCGGTGAACCTCGATGGTGATGGCCTTGGCGTGGGACATCAGCGCGATCTCGGCGGGCGACTTACGACTCCTCAGGGCATGGATCAGCGGCGCGGCGTCGGCCAGACGCGCATCGTCGATCTCGGCGCGCAGGCTCCGATACATGGCCAGCGCCATCCGCTCGTCGACGGCCATCCGCACGGTGGGGCCGATCCGGTCGGCGACGAGCCTCCAGGGGCTCTCATCTTCCTCCCAGGTCAGGACCTCGCCCGGAAGACCGATCAGCCCCTCGACCTTTTCCAGCTCGAACTGCGGTGTGATGTAATCGAGGCCGCCCGCGGCATGGACCAAGGCACCCACGAGGCGTTCGGACGCATACCAGTCGAGGCCGGTGAAATAGCGCAGGCTGGAAGTCGAACCCAGCAGCACGGTCGCGACCCCTGCCGCTTCCATGCTCATTCGAAGACCCGTCAGACGCGCCTGCCGCTCGACCGCGCCGATCGGGGCCGGAACCGATGTTGAACCGCTCGCCATGACCTGCTCCGCGCGTCGCTGGATTGAGTATCGTATACGATCGTGCTCAGTTGGGCATCGAACGACAAGGGGGGGAAGACCTTGGTCCTGACAATTCTGCTGACGGCCCTGGCCCTGCTGGCTACGGCCTTCGTCGTGGTGCTCGGCCGGGCGGCGCTGAAGCGCGGGACCGGCGCGCCCGGACCTGAGTCCGTCATCCTCGGCGCCGTCGCCAATTTCTTCGACACCCTCGGCATCGGCTCATTCGCTCCGACGACCGCCTGGCTCCGGTTCCGCAAGATGACGCCCGACAGCTTCATCCCCGCGACGCTGAACGTCGGCCACGCCCTGCCGACCATGGTTCAGTCAGCGGTCTTTCTGGTGCTGCTGGGCATCCACGTCGACCCGATGCTGCTGGTCTCCTGCATCGTCGCGGCGGTGGCGGGCGCCGTGGTCGGAGCGCCGCTGATGGTCCGCGCCCCGGTGCGGGTGGTTCAGGGGATCGTCGGCGTCGCCCTGCTGATCGCAGCCGCGCTCTACGCCATGAGCAATCTGGACCTGATGCCGATCGGCGGAACCGCCACCGCACTGGAACCCAGCCTGATGTGGATCGCCATCGCAGGCCATTTCATCATGGGAATGCTGATGTCTTTCGGGATCGGCCTCTACGCCCCGGCCCTGATCCTGCTCAGCCTGCTGGGTCTGGACCCGCGCCTGGCCTTCCCGATCATGGCCAGCGCCTGCGCCTTCCTGATGCCGACCACCGGCTTCCGCTACATCAACGCCGAGCGGATCGACCTGCGGATCGTCATCGGCATCGCGCTGGGCGGCATACCGGCCGTTCTGGTCGCCGCTTTCGTGGTCAAGGAAATGCCGATCGAGCCGCTGCGTTGGGCGGTCGTGGTCGTGGTCCTCTATGCCGCCGCCCTGCTGTTGCGGGCAGCGGCCCAAAAGGAGATCGCGAAGGCCTAGTGGCGAACGCGGACGTAGTCGCCGGGCGCGGCGGCGCCGGCCTTGAGCTTGCCTGAGCCGACCTTGCGCGCCTTGACCTTGTCGTCGGCGGCGGCGGCGTCGAGCCAGCCCTGCCATTCCGGCCACCACGAGCCGGGCTTCTGCTCGGCGCCGGCCAGCCAGGCCTCCGCGTCGGCCGGGGCGTCATCATTGGTCCAGTAGCCGTGCTTGTTGGCCGCGGGCGGATTGATCATCCCGGCGTTGTGGCCTGAGCCGCCCAGCAGGAACCGCGTCGGTCCGCCGAAGAAGTGGCGGCCGGCATAGGTGTTCTTCCACGCCGAGACATGGTCGTCCTTGAGCGCCACGATCATCACCGGAGTCTCGATGGCCTTGAGGTCCAGCGTCACACCGTCGATGGCGACGCCGCCGTCCTTCAGTTGGTTGCCGCGCAGGATCTGACGCCCGTACTCCTTGAGCATGCGCGCCGGAATGCGGGAACCGTCGTCGAACCACCACAGCAGGTCCGAGGCGCGCGCCTCGTCGCCGAGCAGATAATGGTTCACCACCGACGACCAGATCAGGTCGTTGGCGCGCACCGCCGAGAACAGTTTGGTCAGGTCGTGCGCCTCGACATAGCCCTTGTCGTCCAGATAGCGGTCGAAGGCGTTCAGGTCCTGCTCGCTCGTGAACACCGACCATTCGCCCATGTCGCCGAAGTCGACGAGGGTCGCGATCAGGGTGGCGGAGGCGACCCGGTCGGCGCGGCCGGTCTGGGCCAGATAGGCGAGGGTCATGGCCGACAGGGTGCCGCCAAGGCAGTAGGACACCAGATCCGCGTCGGCCTCGCCCGTCGCGGCCTCGACGGCGTCGAGGGCGGCGATGACGCCATCCTTAACATAGGCATCCATGCCCGTGTCGGCGTGGCTCTCGTCGGGGTTGGCCCAGGAGATGACGAAGACGGTGTGGCCCTGATCCACAAGCCATTTCAGGTAGCTGGCCTTGGGCGTCAGGTCGAAGAGATAGTATTTGTTGACCAGCGGCGGCACGAACAGCAGCGGGCGGCGATAGACCTTGTCGGTCGTCGGCGCATACTGGATAAGTTCCATCAGGTCGTTCCGGAACACCACCGCCCCCGGGGTGGCGGCGACATTGACGCCCAGTTCGAAATCGTTCGGCGCACGGCGGCTGACCAGTCCCTGCCCCTTGCCGACGTCCTCCAGCAGGTTCGACAGACCGGTCATCAGGTTCAGACCGCCGCTCTCGATCGTGCGGCGCGCGACCTGCGGATTGGTGTGAGGGAAGTTGGTTGGCGCCAGGGCGTTCATCATCTGCCGGCTGGCGAAATCGACCTGCGCGCGGGTGGCGTCATCGACCGGGGCGGCGGCGACGAAATCCTGCAGCTGGCGCGCGGCCAGCAGATAAGCCTGTTTCAGATAGTCATAGACCGGCTCGTCGCTCCAGGCCGGGTCCGAGAACCGGCGGTCGCCCTTGGCCGGCACTGCGACGGGTTCGGCCTGCTGGCCCATGGCCCGTTCGCCCATGGTGCGCCACAGGGCGGTCCAGTCATTCCAGTTCCTGGCCTGGGCCTCCAGCAGGGCCGCCGGCTGGGTCATGACGGCGGTGTTGAAGTCGATCATCGCCCGCGTCAGCGTCGTCGGGTCGTAGGGCAGCGCCTGCGGAGTCGCGGCCTGGACCATGGTCGTACGCACCGCGGCGGCGGCGTTCTGCATCAGGGTGGTCAAGGCTTCAGCCACGACGGTCGGATCGGGCAGCTGGGGAACCGGCGGCTGGGAGACGGTCATGGGGCAGGCTTTCCGCTTACAGCGAGACGAGGACATCCACGGCCGCGCAATCACGCGGGGCCACGAACAGCAACGCCAGGGCGCGGTCCGGGTTCTCGGCCGCCCAGATCGGGCACGGAGCGTCGAACGCGTCGATCAGCGCGGCTGTCGGCACGGGAATAGCGTTCCGGATGGCGGGCGTATAGGCGGCGGAGTCGAAGGCCATGACGGTGTCCTCGGAACGGAGACGTTCGGATGACGACGATATGCCATGGCTTTTCTGTCCGGACGATGCCAAGGATTGCGGAATCGTTGTGCATTTTTGCACAGGAGCGGATCGTGGCCGATTTCAACTGGAACGACCTCCGCGCCTTCCTCGCCGTGGCCCGCACCGGGCGGCTGACGATGGCGGCGGCGCGGGTCAGCATGGACCACACCACCGTGGCCCGGCGCATCGCAGCGCTTGAGGACGGACTGGGCGCTCGCCTCTTCGACCGCAGTCCCCAAGGCTACGCCCTCACCCCGCATGGTGAACGGCTGATGCCGACGGCGGAAAAGATCGAGAGCTTGACCCTGCGGGCCGCCAACGAACTGGGCGAGTCCGATCAGGCCCTGATCGGCACGGTACGGATCGGCGCACCCGAAGGCTTCGGCAGCTATGTCCTCGCGCCCTTGATGGCGAAGCTGGCTGACCGGCATCCCGGACTGGATATACAGCTGGTGGCCATCTCCGGCGTGCTCAGCCTCTCCAAACGCGAGGCCGACATCGCCGTGACGCTCAGCGCGCCGCGCGAAGGCCGGCTGATCTCGCGCAAACTGACCGACTACGGCCTCAGCCTGTACGCCGCCCCGGCCTATCTCAACGCCCGCCCGCCTATCCGCACCCGCGCCGACATGGCCGGCCACCGCTTCATCGGCTACATCGGCGACCTGCTCTATGCGCCCGAGCTCGACTATATGCAGGCGCCGGACGTCGACATTCATGTCGCCCTGCAAAGCTCCAACCTGATCGCCCAGCTCCAGGCGGCACTCGCCGGCGCGGGCCTGTGCGTTCTGCCTGACTTCATCGCCGCCCGTGAAAGCGGCCTCCGCCGCGTGCTTCCCGACGCCGTGCATCTGGACCGCAGCCTTTGGCTGGTGACCCACGCCGACCTCAAGCCGCTGGCCCGCATCCGCGCCGTCACGGCGATGATCGTCGAGGCGGTCAGGGCCGACCGGGCCATGTTCACCGGCGGCTGACGCTGGACAACCGGACGGAGTTGTTTCAGGCTTAAAATATGTCGTTGAACAGCGCCGTCAGAAGCATCGCCGTTGTGGGGGCCGGGCCGGGCGGCCTGTACCTCGCCATATCCCTGAAGCTGCGCGATCCGTCGCTTTCGGTGGTGGTCCACGAGCGCAATCAGCCGGACGACACCTTCGGTTGGGGCGTGGTGTTTTCCGACCAGACCCTGGCCAACCTAAAGGCCAACGACCCGGAGACCGCCGCCACCATCGAGGCCGCCTTCGTCCATTGGGACGACATCGACGTTCACATCCACGGCGAGACCATCCGCTCGGGCGGTCACGGCTTCGCGGGCATCGGTCGCCAGCGGCTGCTGACCCTCCTGCAGGAACGCGCCCGGTCGCTCGGCGTCGACCTGCGGTTCCAGAGCGAAGTCGCCGACATCCGCGCCCTGCCTGCTGATGTCATCGTCGCCGCCGATGGCCTGAACAGCCGCATCCGCAACGACAATCCCGAGGTCTTCGGCGTCGACGTTGACGTGCGGACCAACAAGTACATCTGGCTGGGTACGAAACAGTCGTTCGACGCCTTCACCTTCGCCTTCGTCGAGACCCCGCACGGCTGGATCTGGGCCCACGCCTACCAGTTCGAGCCCGGCGCCTCGACCTTCATCGTCGAATGTTCGGAAGCGACCTGGCGCGGCCTCGGCTTCGAAGCCATGGACCACGACCAGACCTGTCGCGCGGCGGAAGCCCTGTTTGCTGACTGGCTAGGCGGGCATGCCCTGATGAGCAATGCGAAACACCTGCGCGGCTCGGCCTGGCTCAACTTCCCGCGCGTGGCCTGTTCCAACTGGCGCGACGGCAAGGTGGTGCTGCTCGGCGACGCCGCCCACACGGCCCATTTTTCTATCGGCTCCGGTACGAAGCTCGCTTTCGAGGACGCCATTCGCCTGGCCGAGACCCTGACCGAAGCCGACGATCTGGACGAGGGTCTCGCTGCTTATGAAGCCGAGCGCCGGATCGAGGTGCTGAAGCTTCAGAGCGCCGCCCGGAACTCCACCGAGTGGTTCGAGACGGTAGACCGCTATGTCGGCCTCGATCCTCTTCAGTTCACTTACAGCCTGCTGACCCGGAGCCAGCGCGTCAGCCACGAAAACCTTCGCCTGCGCGATGGACCGTTCCTGACCAGGGTCGAGCGCTGGTTCGCCGAAAAAGCCAGTGCTCCGTCTACGGACAATCCGCCGCCACCCATGTTCGCGCCTTTGACACTGCGCGGCCTGACCCTGCCCAATCGCGTGGTGGTCTCGCCCATGTGCATGTATTCGGCCGAAGATGGCACGGTCGGCGATTTCCATCTTGTCCACCTGGGTGGACGGGCGCTGGGCGGCGCCGGTCTGGTCTTCACCGAGATGACCGACGTCTCGGCCGACGCCCGCATCACGCCCGGCTGCGCGGGCATGTACCGCACGGAACACCGCGACGCCTGGAAGCGGATCGTCGACTTCGTCCATGCCCAGGGTGCGCGCATCGCCATTCAGCTGGCTCATGCCGGCCGCAAGGGTTCGGTGGAGCGGCCATGGGGTGCGCGCGCAGACAAGCCACTGGAGGACGGCTGGGAGCTGATCGCCCCCTCCGCCATTCCGTGGTCGGACGAAGACCAGACGCCGCGCGAGATGACCCGTGGTGACATGGATCGTGTCCGCGATGATTTCGTTCGCGCGACCGGCTGGGCGGCCGAGGCCGGCTTCGACATGGTCGAACTGCATTGCGCCCACGGCTATCTGCTGTCCTCTTTCCTGACGCCCATCTCCAACCACCGCGCCGACGACTACGGTGGCACCGTCGAGAACCGCCTGCGCTTCCCGCTGGAGGTCTTCGCCGCCATGCGCGCGGTCTGGCCGAATGACAAACCCATGTCCGTCCGCCTGTCGGCCACCGACTGGATGGACGAGGGCCTGACGCCCGAAGATTCCGTCGCCATCGCCCGCGCCTTCGCCGAGGCCGGCTGCGACCTGATCGACGTCTCGGCGGGTCAGACCTCGCCCGACAGCCGCCCGGTCTATGGCCGGATGTTCCAGACCCCCTTCAGCGACCGCATCCGCAACGAGGCGGGTGTCGCCACCATGGCGGTCGGCAACATCTACGAGACCGACCACGTGAACAGCATCCTCGCCGCCGGCCGCGCCGACCTGTGCGCCCTCGCCCGACCGCACCTGGCTGATCCAAACTGGAGCCTGCGCGCCGCCGCGGAACTGGGTTGGCGCGGCCAGTCGCCTCCCGTCCAGTATCTCGCCGGCTTTGGCCAGTTGGCCCGCAATCTCGAAAAGCAGCAGCAGGCCGGACCGGTATGAGCCTGACCGGACATCATGCCGTGGTCACCGGCGCGGGCTCCGGCATCGGCCGGGCCACAGCCGAACGACTGGCGGAGGCGGGCTGTCAGGTCACCCTGATCGGCCGCCACGTCGCCCGTCTGAACGAGACGGCGGACCGCATCGGCGACCTCGCCTTCGCCGCCACCGCCGACGTCACCGACCCGGACATGCTGGCCGCCGCCATAGAAGTCGGCCGCGACCGCTTCGGCCCCATCGACATCCTGGTCAACAACGCCGGCGCCGCCACCTCGGCCCCCTTCCTCAAGACCGACGCCGAAGCCCTCCGCGCCATGCTGGCCCTCAATCTTGAGGCCCCCGCCGAGGCGGCACGTCTGGTCCTGCCCGGCATGCTGACCCGCCGTTGGGGCCGGATCGTCAACGTCGCCTCGACCGCGGGCCTGAAGGGCTATCCCTATGTCTCCGCCTATGTCGCGGCCAAGCACGGCCTTGTCGGCCTGACCCGCGCCCTGGCGTTGGAGGTCGCGGCGAAAGGCGTCACCGTCAACGCGGTCTGCCCCGGCTTCACGGAGACCGAGCTGGTCGCGAAGTCAGTCGAGTCCATCATCGCCAAGACCGGCCGTAGCGAAGAGGAAGCCCGCGCCGCGCTGGCCGCCTCCAACCCGCAAGGTCGCCTGATCACCCCGGACGAGGTGGCCACGACCATCGTCTGGCTGTGCGGCGACGGCGCCTCGGGCGTCAACGGCGCGGCGGTGCCGGTCGCGGGCGGCGAACTGTGAGCGCCGCGGTCGCCTCGCTGCCGGACCGGCTGGGCGGCGCCCCCGACGGCAAGCGGTCGCTGAGGCTGTGGCTGCGGCTTCTGACCTGCTCGACCCGGATCGAACAAACGGTATCGCAGCGGCTGCGCGACGAGTTCGGCTCCACCCTGCCCCGGTTCGACATGCTGTCGGCGCTGGACCGCGCGGGCGAGGCGGGCCTGACCATGGGCGAGGCCGCCGGCATGCTGATGGTGTCCAACGGCAATGTCACCGGCCTGGCCGCCCGGCTCAAGGCCGACGGCCTGATCGAGGCCATGGCCGGCGCAGATCGCCGCGTGCAGCGCGTGCGCCTGACGCCCCTGGGCCAGACCCGTTTCGCCGCCATGGCCCGCGCCCATGAACGCTGGATCGAAGCCCTGTTCGCCGATCTGACCACGACCGAGACCGACGACCTGACCCGCCTGCTGGAGCGCGCCAAGCGGTCGCTCCACGCCACGACTTACGAGGAGCTCAACGGATGAAGGCGCGCGACTACAAGGCGGCCCATTTCCTCTGGTCGGTCGATGACGATGGCGTCGCGACCCTGACCCTGAACCGGCCAGAGCGGAAGAATCCGCTCACGTTCGAGTCCTATGCCGAGATGCGCGACCTGTTCCGTGCCCTTGTCCATGCCGATGACTGCAAGGTGGTCATCGTCACCGGCGCGGGCGGGAACTTCTCCTCGGGCGGGGACGTGCACGAGATTATCGGTCCGCTGACCGAAATGGACATGCCGGCTCTGCTCAACTTCACCCGCATGACCGGCGATCTGGTCAAGGCCATGCGCAGCTGTCCCCAGCCGATCATCGCCGCGCTGGACGGCGTCTGCGTCGGCGCCGGCGCCATCATGGCCATGGCCTCGGACCTCCGCATCGCCACGCCGCGCACGAAGACCGCCTTCCTGTTCACCCGCGTCGGCCTGGCCGGCTGCGACATGGGCGCCTGCGCCATCCTGCCCCGCCAGATCGGTCAGGGCCGGGCGTCGGAGCTGCTGTTCACCGGCCGCGTCATGACGGCTGACGAGGGCGAACGCTGGGGCTTCCACAACCGTCTCGTCGAGGGCGAGGTCCTGATGGAGACGGCCCTGGACCTGGCCCGCTCGCTGGCCAAGGGGCCGACCTTCGCCCACGGCATCACCAAGAACCAGCTCAATGTCGAATGGGACATGAGTCTCGACGCCGCCATCGAGGCCGAGGCCCAGGCCCAGGCGATCTGCATGAAGACCAACGACTTCCGCCGCGCCTACGAGGCCTTCGCGGCGAAACGCGAGCCGGTATTCGAGGGGAACTGAGCATGGGCGATCGCACCTTCCTCGACTGGCCCTTCTTCGACGACCGCCACCGCGCCTTCGCCGCCGAACTGGACGCCTGGGTCGGCGCGACGGACGCCATCGGCCTGCACGGCGACCACGACCTCGACGGCGATTGCCGCACCATTCTCAAGGCGCTGGCTGAGAGCGGGTGGCTGAACAACGCGGTGCCCGGCGCCAACGGCAAGCTGGACGTCCGGACCCTGTGCCTGACGCGCGAGACCCTCGCCCGCCGCTCCGGCCTCGCCGACTTCGTCTTCGCCATGCAGGGACTTGGCTCGGGTCCGATCAGCCTGTTCGGCACGGACGACCAGAGGGCCCGCTGGCTGCCCGGCGTCGCCTCGGGCCAGACCATCGCCGCCTTCGCCCTGTCCGAGCCCGACGCCGGTTCCGACGTCGCCGCCCTGTCCACCAGCGCCCGCCGCGACGGCGACCACTGGGTGCTGGACGGGACCAAGACCTTCATCTCCAACGGTGGTCTCGCCGACCGCTACACCGTCTTCGCCCGCACCGGCGAGGCGCCCGGCGCCAAGGGCCTCAGCGCCTTCGTGGTGGATGCGGACACGCCCGGCTTCGAGATCGTCGAACGCATCCCCCTGATGGCGCCCCACCCGCTGGCCACGATCCGGTTCAACAACTGCCGCATCGACGGCGACCGCCTGCTCGGCCAGCCCGGCGAGGGCTTCCGCATCGCCATGGGCACGCTAGACGTATTCAGATCCACCGTCGCCGCCGCCGCCCTCGGCTTCTCTCGCCGCGCCTTCGACGAGGCCGCGGACCGGACGACAAACCGCCGACTGTTCGGCGCGCCCATGAGCGACCTGCAGCTGGTACAGGCTTCATTGGCCGACATGGCGTTGAAGATCGATGCCTCGGCCCTGCTGATTTACCGCGCCGCCTGGCTGAAGGATCAGGGCGCGCCGCGCGTCACCCGCGAGGCCGCCATGGCAAAGCTCTACGCCACCGACGAAGCCCAGGCGGTCATCGACGCGGCCGTCCAGCTGTTCGGCGGGCTCGGCGTCGTCTCGGGCCATCCGGTCGAGCGGCTGTATCGCGAGATCCGCGCCCTGCGCATCTACGAAGGCGCGTCCGAGGTGCAGAAGATCGTCATCGCCCGACAGGCGCTCGCTGCCATGGGTGGAGGCGCCTGATGGGGACCAGCGCGCACATCGACCGGTTCGTCCTTGACCACCTGCCGTCAGCGGACCAGCAGCCCGACCTGATTTTCAGCCTGCCCGAGCTCGCCTACCCCGACCGGCTCAATGCCGCGACCGAACTGCTGCGCCGGGCGATTGACGCCGCCAGTCCGGACGCCCGCGCCCTGATCGACTTCGACCATGAATTTTCGTGGACGCGCGTCGATGCGATCTCGGGCCGGATGGCGAGTGTGCTGGTCGAGGACATGGGCCTGGTCCCCGGCAATCGCGTCCTGCTGCACGGGCCGAACTCGGCCTGGACGGTGTTGGCCTGGTTCGCGATCCTGAAAGCCGGCGGCGTCGTGGTCGCCACCATGCCCATGCTCCGCGCCGCCGAGCTGGCGACGGTGATCGACAAGGCACAGATCAGCCATGCGTTGGTCTATGCGGCGTTCAAGGAGGTGGTGGACGAAGCGCGTGAAACCTCGCCGTCGCTGACGCAGGTTATGGACTCCACCGCGCTGCAGAAGGCCGCACAGGCCATGCCGATGGGGTTCCGCTTCGACGCCGTGAACACGGCCGCCGACGACCCCGCCCTGATCGCCTTCACTTCCGGCACCACGGGCAAGCCGAAGGGCTGCGTCCATTTCCATCGCGACATTCTCGCCATGGCCGACACCTTCGCCGGCCACATCGTCGGCCTGACGAAGGACGACATCGTCGTCGGCACCCCGCCGATCGCCTTCACCTTCGGACTCGGAGGACTGGTAGTCTTCCCCGCCGCAGTCGGCGCCACCACCGCCTTCGCCCCCCGGCCCGGCTTCGACGCCCTCGCCGAGACCATCGCGCGTCAGAAGGCGACCGCCCTCTTCACCGCCCCGACCGGCTATCGCGCCCTGCTCAAGTTGGCCGGCGACCACGACCTGTCGAGCCTGCGCACCTGCGTCTCCGCCGGCGAGACCCTGCCCGCCGCCACCTCCGATGCCTGGCACGAGGCCACCGGCGTCCGCATCATCGATGGCATCGGCTCGACCGAGATGATCCACATCTTCATCTCCGCCTCGGGCGACGCCATTCGCCCGGGCGCCACCGGCAAGGCCGTCCCCGGCTATGAGGCGCGGATCATCGACGCTGAGGGTCGGACACTTCCGACCGGCGAGACCGGGCGGCTGGCCGTGCGTGGTCCGACCGGCTGCCGCTACCTGTATGACGAGCGGCAGGCGGCCTATGTGCAGGATGGCTGGAATCTGACCGGCGACGTCTACCGCCTCGATGAGGACGGCTATTTCTGGTTCGTGGCCCGGTCGGACGACATGATCGTCTCCTCCGGCTACAACATCGGCGCGCCCGAGGTGGAGAACGCCCTGTTGCGACACCCAGCGGTGGCCGAGGCGGCCGTCATCGGCGTCCCCGATGCCGAGCGCGGCCAGATCGTGAAGGCGTTTGTCGTCCTCAACCCGGACCACTCCGCCACTGATGAACTGCGGATCGCCCTGCAGGACCACGTGAAAAGCATCATCGCCCCCTACAAATACCCACGAGCCCTCGATTTCGTAGACGCCCTGCCCAAGACACAGACCGGCAAGCTGCAACGCTTCCGGCTGAAGGCAGACGCATGACCGGCCGGATCTTCACCACCGAACGGCGCGTCCGCTTCGCCGACTGCGACGCCGCCGGCATCGTCTTCTTTCCCCGCTATTTCGAGATGCTGAACGGGGTCGTCGAGGACTGGTTCGCCGGACCGCTGCAGGCCTCGTTCCGCGAACTGCATGTCGAGCGCCACGTCAGCGTCCCCACCGCCGCCGTCGAAGCCCGATTCATCGCCCCCTCGCGGCTGGAGGATGAACTGACATTTGCCCTGACGGTCACGCGCCTGGGAGGCGCGTCCTGCACCCTACGCCACCGCATCTCCTCCGGCGCGGACCTCCGCTTCGAAGCCACCCAGACCATCGTCTATGTCGGCGCGTCGCTGAAGCCCGAGCCATGGCCCGACGCGTTGCGCGCCCGCATCGCCCCCTTCGTGGAGACGCCCGCATGAACCGTGTCCTGCTGCCCGAAGGCTGGCCCCGGCCCAAGGGGTATTCCAACGGTATCGAGGCCGGTGGCCGGATGGTCTTCGTCGCCGGCCAGATCGGCTGGGCGCCCGAAGGCGTGTTTGTCGAGACCGGCTTCGCCGGGCAGTTCCGCCAGACGATCGAGAACACACTCGCGGTCCTTGCCGAGGCCGGTGCCGGTCCGGAGCATATCGTCCGGATGACCTGGTACATCGTCGACAAACGCGAATACCTCGACGCGTTGCGGGAGATCGGAGCGATCTGGCGTGAGTTGATCGGCCCGCACTATCCGGCCATGGCCGTCGTCGAGGTGAAGGGCCTGATCGAGGACGCGGCGCGGATCGAGATCGAGACCACAGCCGTCATCCCCGCGTGAGGCTTGGCGCCGCGCGATTCCGGGGCCACAGCTAGAGCATGCGGCTGCACGACGACGTCCTTGGTTCTCTCGAAGCCGAGGCCATTCACATCTTCCGGGAGGTCGTCGCCGAATGCGAACGGCCCGTGCTGCTGTTTTCCGGCGGCAAGGATTCCGCGGTCCTGTTGCACCTCGCGCGCAAGGCCTTCTTCCCGGCCCCGCCGCCTTTCCCGCTGCTGCACGTCGATACGATGTGGAAATTCCGCGAGATGTACGCCTTCCGCGATCAGGCAGCGGCCGAGGCGGGCATGCGGCTGCTGGTCCATCGCAATCCCGAGGCCGAGACAGACGGGATCAACCCGTTCGATCACGGAGCGAGCGTTCATACCGACCTGTGGAAGACGCAGGGCCTGAAGCAGGCTCTGGACCTGCACCGGTTCGACGCCGCCTTTGGCGGCGCGCGCCGCGACGAGGAGAAGAGCCGGGCCAAGGAGCGGGTCGTCTCGGTGCGCACGGCAGCGCACGGCTGGGATCCCAAACGCCAGCGGCCGGAGCTCTGGAGTCTATACAACACCCGTCTGAGTGACGGAGAGTCGGTCCGGGCCTTCCCCCTGTCGAACTGGACTGAACTGGACGTCTGGCGCTACATCCAGCGCGAAAACATCGCCCTGCCCTCCCTCTATTTCGCCGCCGATCGTCCGGTGGTCGAGCGCGACGGCGCCCTGCTGATGCTCGACGACGACCGCATGCCCCTGCGGCCCGGCGAAGCCGCAAGGATGCGTCGCATCCGCTTTCGCACCCTCGGCTGCTGGCCCCTGACCGCCGCGGTCGACAGCGACGCCGACACACTCGAGGCCGTTGTGCGGGAGGTCCGCGAGGCGTCGGTGTCCGAACGGCAAGGCAGGGCCATCGACCACGATCCGTCGGCCTCAATGGAGCAGAAGAAGCGCGAGGGCTATTTCTGATGGCGGCGCTGCATGACCATGGCCCGAAAGAGATCGTCCGCCTGATCACTTGCGGCTCGGTCGATGACGGCAAGTCGACCCTGATCGGCCGCCTGCTGTACGACGCCGGCGCCATCCCGTCCGACCAGATGACCACCCTGCCCGATATCGACGGCGCGCCGGACCTGTCCTTCCTCGTCGATGGTCTGGCCGCCGAGCGCGAGCAGGGCATTACCATCGACGTCGCCTACCGTTTCTTTGACATCGGCGAGCGTCGCTTTGTCCTGGCCGACACGCCAGGGCATGAGCAGTACACGCGGAACATGGTGACCG
>DDSO01000027.1:995-8146 GCA_002343425.1 Brevundimonas sp. UBA2388 | reverse complement strand
CGCTGTTCCGCACCCTCTGGATCAAGCCGTTGCCGATGGCCGCCATCGTCGCGACCCTGCGGCCGCTGCGAGCCTGGTTGCAAACCGCCGGGCTGGCCTGTCCGCTGGAGCGGCTGGCCGAACTGAGCCGCGCCCTGCTGGCCGCGGGCGTCACCCGCATCGTCCGGCCCGGCGAACAGGTCGGCGGCTACTTCGGCGGCCCCCACGACGGAGTCTACAGCCTGCAACGCTACGCCCGGCGTGTTGCGCTGGAACTGCCGGCCAATCTTCAGGGCATCACCAGTTTCGCCGAACTGGAAGCGCCGCCGCCCCTGCCGGCGGACGCCGCCGCCGCGCCGGTGATGGACAAGGCCGGGTTCCTGGCGTTGCCGACCGATGCCGCCGCCGCCCAGCTTTACTTCAAGAGCGGCGGTAGTTCCGGCGATCCCAAGGTGTCGGTGTTCAGCCACGCCGACTATGCCCGGCAAATGCGTGCCGCCGGCGATGGGCTGTACGCCGCCGGTCTCGATCCGGTCCACGACCGCTGCATGAACCTGTTTTTTGCCGGTCACCTGTACGGCGGCTTCATCAGCTTTTGGAGCGCCCTGGAGCATTTGCAAGCCGTGCAACTGCCGATGACCGCCATCGACGATCTGGCCGAGGTAGCGGCCATCATCGAACGCTTCCAGGTCGATACCCTGCTGGGTATGCCGTTCTACCTGGTGAAGCTGTTCCACGAACAGGGCGAACGGCTGCGGCACCATGGCGGGGTGCGCAAGATCTTCTACGGCGGCGAACATTTTCCACCCGTCGAACGGGCGCGGCTGCATCGGGAATTTGGCGTGGCCATCATCCGCTCCGCCGCCTATGGCAGCAACGACGCCGGACCGATGGGCTACCAGTGCCCACATTGCGCGGGCGGCGTCCATCACCTGCTGAGCACTCAGCACCTGGAGATTCTGGCCCTCGACACCGACCGTCCGGTCGCGGCGGACGAAGTGGGGCGGCTGGTGGTCACGCCGCTGGCGCGGACCGCCCAGGCAATCCGCCGCTACGAAACCGGCGATCTGGGCCGCTGGGTGGCCAGCCCCTGTCCCTGCGGCCGCCGCGCGCCCCGCTTCGAGCTGCTGGGTCGCCACGGCGATATTTTCCGCGCGCCCTATTTCTTCAGCTACGCGACGTTCGCCGCTATCCTGGCCGAGCAGGCCGGCTACGACGGCGAAATCCAGATCGTGCTGACCCAGGGCGAGGGCCGGTCGCGCATCACGTTGCGCCTGTCCGACCGGACCGCCCTGGAGGCCAGCCAGGCCCGCGAGTTGGTGCTGGCTCATTACCACGACCTGCGCGAGTTCGTGGTGGAGCGCGGCCTGACCGAATTCAGCGTGGAACGGTCGCCGCTGGCGCAATTCGCGACGACCCCGACCAGCGGCAAACTCCAGCATGTCGTCGATCTGCGCCAGGAGCGCCCGTCATGATCGCCTACGAACTCGAAACCATCGTCGCCCTGGCGCGGTCCCGGTCGCCCTACTACCGCGCGCTCCATGCCGGTTTGCCGGAGAGCGGCTGGACGCTGACCGATTTGCCGCCGGTGGACAGCAAGACCTTCTGGGAAGCGGCGGAAACCGGCGCGGTGCTGACCGGTCGGATGACCGATGGCACGGCGTTCAAGAGCGGCGGCACCACCGGCAAGCCCAAATTCTCCATTTTCCGCGCCAGCGAATGGGACACCCTGTGCGAAGGGTTCGGGCGGGGCATGGCGGCGGGTGGCCTGCGCCCTGGCGAGCGGCTGGCCAATCTGTTCTACGCCGGCGACCTGTACGCCTCGTTCCTGTTCATCACGCATTCCCTGGAGCGTTCCGGCGTGCCGGTCGTGCATTTCCCGTTGGCCGGGCGGGTGGACGCCGACATGTTGCGGCACACCGTCGCCCATTTCGCGGTGGAAACCCTGGCCGGCGTGCCGACCACCTTGCTGGGCCTGGCCGCCACGCTGGCGCGCGAAGATGTAACGCTGCCCTCGGTGCGACGCATCCTGTTCGGCGGTGAAACCCTTTACCCCGATCAGGCGGTCACGCTGCGGCGGGTGTTTCCCAACGTCGGCATCGCCTCCATCGGCTACGCCAGCGTCGATGCCGGTCTGCTCGGTTACGCCAGTCCCGATTGCGGCTGGAACGAACATCGGGTGTTTGGCGCGGCGACCCTGCTGGAAATCGTCGACGAGGGCAATGGCCGGCCGATCACCGAACCAGGCCAACCTGGCAAGGTCCTGATCACCAATCTGACCCGGCTGCTGATGCCGATCATTCGCTATCCGGCCGGCGACCGAGCGGAATGGGTCGAACCGGCGGGAATGGCCGACCGCAAGTTCCGCCTGCTGGGCCGTTCCGAGGAAGGGGCGCGCGTCGGGGTGGTGTCGCTGTACTACGAGGACGTACACGCCGTGCTGGCGCCTTATCAGACCGAATTGAACGCCAGCGGTTTTCAGTTGCTGATCCGCCATTATGACCAGCGGGACGAATTGACCGTGCGGGTCGCCGCGTCCCCGCCCGCCGAGGCGCAAACCACCTGGAGCGAACGGCTGATCGAAGCTTTGTACGCCGCCCGGCCCATGCTGCGCGAGGAGCACCGGCGCGGTGCGATTCATCCGCCGCGGTTCGAGTGGACCGATGCCCGTCTACTGGAAATCAACCCGCGCACCGGCAAGCTCAAACCCATCGTCGACCAGCGGATGGCGGGTTAAGCCATGACAACGGCCGACCTCAGCCGACTGATCGTCCCGGCGCGACCGCGTTTCATTCCGCTGGTCCGCGCTCACGCCCGCGTCGTCGCCCAGGAAAGCGGTTTCGACCCGTCCGCCTGCCGCGCCATCGAATTGGGGACCGAGGAAGCGGTCGCCCAGTTCATCGGGCTGGCCGACGACGAAACCGCCACCCTGGAACTGGCGTGCGAACCGGAGGCCACCCGGCTGATCCTGCGCCTGCGCCACCACGGGTCGCCGCTGGACTGCTCCCGCTGGCCCGAGTACGACCCGAGCCAGCCGGAAGCCCATCTGGACGGCCTGAGCGCCTACCTGATGCGGCGTGCGTTCGACGAAGCCTGCTGGCGCAATCTGGGCAAGGGAGGCCAGGAGTGGCAACTGGTCAAGTATCTAGCCACGCCGCGGGTGGGCGCGGAGCCGCCGCCCGTCGCGCCCGCCGCGCCGGCGGCGACTCCGGCCTTCGCCATTCGCCGCCTGCAAGCCGACGACGCCCTGGCGGTCTCCCGCTGCATCCATGCCTGCTACGGCTATTCCTACGTCTACGACTTCGTTTACTACCCGGACCGGCTGGCGGCGATGAACGCCAGCGGCGAACTGATCTCGGCGGTGGCGGTCGCGGCGGACGGCGAGGTGCTCGGTCACGCCGCCCTGATTCGCTCCGACCCCACGGCGCGCACGGGCGAACTGGGCGTCGCCGCCGTCTCGCCTCGTTACCGAAGCGGCGGCGTCGCCCACCAGTTGAGCGCATGGCTGCTGGACTGGGCGGCGCGGCAGGGTTGGCACGGCGTCAACGCCAACGCGGTCACCTCGCATCCCTTCAGCCAGCACCTTTGCGCCCGGCTGGATTTCCGCCCCTGCGGCCTGTTGCTGGGGCTGGCGCCGGCCAGTCTGTCGTTTCATGGCATCGCCGACCGACTGCGGCAACGGGAAAGTTGCGTGCTGGCGTATCGCGCCCTGCAACCCGCGCCGGCCCGAACCCTTTATCCACCGTTGCGCTACCAGAACCTGCTGACCCGGATTTACGGTCGACTTGACCGCCCGGTCTCGTTCGCGCCGGGCCAGGCCCCCGCCGCCGCGACCAGCCGCTGGGAAACCACCGCCAAGGCCCATCTTGGAACCGCGATCCTCACCCTGCATCAGTCAGGCCAGGACGCGGCGCGCGTCGTGGCCGGGCAGTTGCTGGAACTCCGCCGCCAAGGCATGGAATGCGTGTTGCTGTATCTGAACCTGAGCGATCCGGCCTTGTCGGATTTCGCTTCCGAGTGGGAACGACTGGGCTTTCACTTCGCCGGGGTGCTGCCCGGTGGGGATGAGGGCGACTGGCTGATTCTCAATCATCCGCTGCAACAGGCGTTCGATTACGAGCGGCTGGTGCTGGCCGACGATTGGAGCCGCGAACTGCTGGCCGCCATCGAAGCGGAAGACCCGGTGCTGCAAGCGCTGGCGGGACGCGGTTGACCGTTTCATCGCCCGTCCTGTCCAAGGAACGGGATGCGCCCCACCGTGCGTTCTGGGTGGTTTCCAAAGGTTCGCCCATCCGCTTGTCATGAATAGGGAGGCGCATCCCAAAATCCTCGCTCCTCGACCCGAGACGTAGCCATGAATCGACATCCGACCCACCGCGCGGCCCCCTGGCTCGCCGCGATGCTGTTCGTCTTCGGCACCGCGCCGCTCTTCCCGGTACTGGCTCACGAAGGCGAGGACCATGGCGCGGCCGGCTCCGTCGAGATTGCCATTCCGGGCGAGACTTTTCTGACGATGAGCGGCGGCGGCGCGCTGTTCGAAGCCGTCCTGAAGCACCGCCCTTTCGCGCCGGGGGACCCGGTGGCGGTGACGCTCTACCTGGTCTCGCTGGAAACCAATCGCCCGGTTGCCGACGCCACCGTCAGCGCGAGCCTTTCCGAGGGCGACCGAAGCACGAGCGTGGCGTTCGCGCCGAAACCCGGCGGGCCGGTTGGCGCGTACAGCAGCGCCACCGTCACCCCCACGACCGCCGCGCCGATGTCGTGGCTGTTCGACGTAACGGCGGGCGGTGACACGGACCTGATCGGCCTAACTGGATTCCAGGCCAGCCCGCCCAAGTCCAACCCCGCCGTCGGTGACCCCTCCCTCCGCCGCGACGGAACGGCATCTCTCCGACCGGCGGTCCTGGCCGCAGTCGGAGTTCCGCTGCTGATCGCCGCCTTCGTGGTGGGCCGCATGACCGCTCGCAAAGGAGTCGCCACATGACTCGAAACCCGCTCGGCCTGCTGGTCGCCTCGGCCTTGGCGGTCGCCGCGCCGCTCGCTCAAGCCCACGAGGGCGAGGACCATTCCGGCGCCGGTTTGGCGACCGCCCCGCCCGCCTTGCTCACCACCCCTCTCCACGTCCCCATCGAGACGCAATTGCTGGCCCGGATCGAGACGACCCGCGCGCGGTTGGAAACCGTTCCCCGCACGCTCCGGGTCCTGGGCCGCACCCTCATCCGTTCCGAACGCGAGGCCATCGTGACGGCGCCACAGGAAGGTCGCCTGATCGCCGCCGGTGACTACAAGATTCCCGCCCTCGGCGAGCGGGTGAAGCGGGACCAAGTCATCGCCATCGTCGAGGAATCCATCGCGGCCCCTGACCTCGTGACGATTGCGACCGAGCGCGCCCGCGCCGCCAGCGATTTGCGGCAGGCCGAGGCGAGTTTGGCGCTCGCCCAGCGCGAGCATGACCGCCTGACCAAGCTGGCGGGCGTGGCCACGGACAAGGACATCACCGCCGCTCGCAACGCCCTGGAGGTGGCCAGGGCCAGGCGCGACGGCTTTGTCGAGCAGGTGGCGCTGCTCGATTCCGCCTCGACCACGGGGATTCTCGCCCAGAAACGCCGAATCATTCGGGCGCCGCTCGACGGCACGATCGCGCGAACGCACGTCACCCTCGGTGAAAACGTCAGCCGCGACAAGCCCTTATTCCAGATTGTCGACACGACCGAGCTGCTGGTCGAGGCCAGCGTCTTCGAGACCGACGTCGCCGCGATCCTGGCCGCCCAGCGGGCGTCCTTCACCGTGGAAGCGTTTCCCGGCGAGTCGTTCCCCGCCCGCCTCGTCTCGCGCGGGGCCGTCGTCGACGAACGGACGCGCGCCTTGCCGGTGCTCTTCGCCGTGCCCAACGCCGCGGGCCGCCTCTTCGGCGGGATGTTCGGGCGCGTCTACATCGAAACCGGGGCCGAGATATCGGGAATCGCGGTGCCCAAATCGGCGCTGGTCGACCTGGACGGTCAGCCCGTGGTCTATGTGAAAACCGGCGGCGAGCGGTTCACCGCGCGTCCGGTGCGGATTCTGGAACGGTTGAGCGACCGTCTGCTGCTGGCCGACGACGGAACGCTCAAACCCGACGACCGCGTCGTCGTCCAGGGAACCTATCAGGTCCGCCTGTCCAAGCCCTTGCCGGTGGCGAGCGACTCGTCGGTCCGTTGACCCGTCGAACCCTGTCGATCGGCAACCCTTCAACTCCCTCCAACCGATGCGCTCGACTTTACCTTCCAGGAGATTCCCATGAAATTCCGACGTTCCACCGCCTCCCTGCTCGCCTTGGCCTGGCTGGCCGCCGTCGCCAACGCCCCATCGGGTGCCGCCGAAAGCCATGACCACGGCGCGCACGGCGCGGTCAGCCCGACCACCATCGGCGTTTCCATCGCGCCGGCCAGCGGATTGAAAGTCGGCGAACCGGCAACGTTTACACTGTCGCTCGTCGCCAAGGACGGCAAGCCAATCACCCTGGCCGATCTGCAAGTGGCGCATACCGAGAAAGTTCATTTGCTCATCGTCGATCCGAGCTTGAGTGACTACCACCACGAGCATCCGAAGCCTGGGCCGACGCCGGGAACCTACATCTTCCCCCTCACCCCCGGTAAAGCGGGTGAATACAAAGTCTTCGCCGATCTGCTGCCGGTCGCCACCAACCAGCAGGAATACGCCGTGACCCGCTTCACGGTGGCGGGTACGCCGACGGCGGTCGATAAAGCCGTTAATCGGACCACAACCGTGGCGGGTTACCGGTTCGATTTGAAATTCGCGGAAGATCCGCCCGCCGCCGGTCATCCCCACAAGGCTTGGTTGACCGTGACCGGCCCGGACGGAAAACCGTTCGCCAAGCTGGAACCGATCATGGGCGCGTTCGCGCACCTGGTGGGTTTCAACGCGGATCGCTCCGTGATCGCCCACATCCATCCGCAGGGTAAGGAACCCACGACGACCCAGGAGCGCGACGGACCGACCCTGGAGTTCGACATCGACTTCGCCACGGCCGGCTACCAGAAATTGTTCGCCCAGGTACGGATCGACGGGAAATCGGTGTTCGCGCCGTTCGGGATCGAGGTAGCGTCCGCCATGCCGGACAAGACCGCGTCCGCCACCGGTCACGAGCAACATCACGGGCATGATGAGTCGGT
>DDSO01000027.1:0-984 GCA_002343425.1 Brevundimonas sp. UBA2388 | reverse complement strand
CCACCGGCAAGCTGGCCAAGGTGCATAACGAAGCCTTTGCCGCCCGCGATCTGCTCGCCGCGCTGCCGGGGAAAGTCGCTGGCCTCGATCCAGCGGACGCCAAGGCACTCGATGCCGCCATCGGCCGCGTCCGCCAGCAGGCGGGTCTGCTCGACAAGTTCGGCGACGCCGGCGACGCCACCCAGACCCGCGCCGTCCTCGCCCGGTTCAAGACCGAGATCGCCGGCATCCGGCAACAGGTCGCGGGGAAACCGAGCCGCTGACGCGCCGAAGCGGCCGCCCCGTCCAGCCCGTTCACTCACCGATCCCGTCGCCCCGCTTACGAGAGGCTGGGAAGCGCAAGGTCATGCTCAAGCAACTCATCCGTTTCTCGATCGAGAATCGCCTCTTCGTGCTGGCGGCGGCGTTCGCGCTCACGCTCTTTGGTCTCCACGAGATGGCGAAGCTGCCAGTAGATGTGCTGCCCGACCTTAATCGGCCGCAAGTGACGGTGCTGACCGAGGCCGAAGGCTTGGCGCCCGAGGAAGTGGAAACCCTGGTTACCTTTCCCATCGAGACCGCCCTGAATGGCTCCACCGGCGTGCAGCGAGTCCGGTCGGTGTCCGCCGTCGGCCTGTCCATCGTCTTCGTGGAATTCGACTGGGGCAAGGATATTTATCTGGCGCGACAACTGGTCGGCGAGAAGCTCGCCGCCACCCGCGACCGCCTGCCCGCCGGCATCGAACCGCAAATGGGACCGATTTCGTCGATCATGGGCGAAATCATGCTCATCGGCCTCAAAAGCCAGACGATCCCGCCGGTGCAACTGCGCCTGCTGGCCGACTGGACGGTGCGCCCGCGCCTGCTATCGATTCCCGGCGTGGCCAACGCCATCCCCATCGGCGGTGGCCGGATGCAGTATCAGGTGCAGGTCGATGTGGAGAAGCTTCGCGCCTACGACCTGACCCTGGAAGAGGTCGAGCGCGCCGTCGCCAACGCCAACGA
>DDSO01000149.1 GCA_002343425.1 Brevundimonas sp. UBA2388 | reverse complement strand
GCGAGGATGCGGTCGAGGAGCAGGCAGGTGCGCTTGAAGAGCTCCGAGCCGCGCCGGTAGTCCGCCGCGGCGTAGAAATCCACGCGCCCCGCGCGGAACAATTCCACGCACGTGTCGTAGCCCTTGCCCATCTCCGCCGGATGCACCGCAATCGCGTGCCCGCCGCTCTTGCGCATCAGCGCCATCGATGGCACGTCCGTCTCGCCGTCGCCGAAATAGATCATGTTGCGGAAGGGGATCGGTCGCTGCTCCTCGGGCATGTGCGCGTTGATGCTCTCGCCGAGATCCTCGATGCCCTTGTTGATGCGGAACAGATACTGGGTCTTGGTCGTGTAGTTGACCCCCACGGCCGGCCAGATCGCCACCCCGTGTTCGTCATAGACGAATTTGGACGCGAAAACGTGCCGGAACTCCGGCCGGATCGGGCAGCCGTCGATCATCTCCTCGAGCCCCGCCGAAACGATGTAGTGCTCGATCTCCAGTCCGTACTTCTTTCCCATCGCATTGATGCGGTCGAACCAGCCCTTGCCGGTCAGGTCGGACTTCAGACCGTCGAACAGCTTCACGTCCTGCCCATGTTCGGCCAGCAGTTTGCGCGTGATCGGCGCATTGTTGTCGCGCGCCTGTTTCAGCATCAGCTGCATGTACATCAGGATGTTGTCGGCGTCGGCGTCGCGGGTCAGCTTGTCCGCCTCCCCCCAGAAGTCGCCGACCCCCATTCCGATCGACGGAATGAAGGTGACCTCCTGCATGTTCCCGCGCGCCAGGGTGCCGTCGAAATCGTAGATCAGCGCGGTCTTGAGGGGCTTGGCCATGGCGGAGGTCCAGGAAGTGGCTGGTGGCTAGTGGCTAGTGACTAGTGACTGGGGTGTCAAAGCCGCCGGCCGTGTTCAACACCAGCCACTAGCCACACGGCGTCAGCCGAGCCTCAACTCCGGCGCCGCCGCCACGCCCGCGGCTTCCAGCGGCAGATGCAGGATGAAGGTCGCGCCCTTGCCGGGCTCGCTTTCCACCTCGGCCCAGCCGCCGTGCAGTTCGACCAGGGCCTTGACCAGGGCCAGTCCGACGCCCGGCCCGCCGCGCTCGCGCCGGACGAACCGGTCGAAGACATGCGCCTGCAGGTGATAGGGAATGCCGCGCCCGGTGTCCTCGACGCGGATGCGGACCTCCGACGCCGTGGCTTCCGCCGCCAGGATCACGGACCCGCCTTCCGACACGGCCCGGGCGGCGTGGTCCAGCAGGTGGTCCAGCGCCTGACCGACCCGCTGGGCGTCGGCGCGGATGGGGCGCAGGCCGTTGGGGCAGTCGACCCTCAGGCTGGCCCCGCGCGCCTCGATGCGCGCCCAGACCCGTTCGGCGGCCGCGTCCATCAGGTCGCGCACCCGCACATCGCCGAGCTGCAGTTCCATTTCGCCGGCGTCGATCTGGGCCATGTCCAGAACGTCGTCGATCGAGCTGGCCAGCTGGCTGGCGGCGACCCGGATGGCCCCGGCATGCTGGCGGCTGCGCTCGGGCAGGTCGGCCTGCATCTCCAGCAGTTCCGAATATCCGACAATGGTCGTCAGCGGCGTGCGCAGTTCATAGGAGACACTGCCCACGAACTCGCGCTTAAGCGCCGTCGATTCCTCCAGCGCCTGGGCCTTGGCCGCCAGCGCCTGTTCCAGCCCGCGCCGGGCGGTCACGTCCGAAAAGGCCACCAGCGTCGCGCCGTCGGGCAGGGGCCGGGTCAGCCATGAGGCGATGCGGCCGTCGGTGGTCTTGCCCTCGCCCGCGATCGGCACACGGCTTTCGGGATCAGGGTCCGCCACCCGCGCCTTCAGTCCCAGCCACAGGGCCGGATCGGGCATGGTCGACTGGCACAGGGCGGCGACAGCGTCGAAATCCCCCGCCGCGTCCAGCGCCTCGCCCGTCACGCCCCAGAAGGCGTCGAAGGCCTCATTGTGCAACCGGATCCGTCCGTCCGAACCGAACACCGCCACGGCGTCGTTCAGCTTGTCCAGCGTCGCGGTCTGGACCTGGATCTGGGCGTTGAACCGGCTGCGCAGCTTCAGCTCGTCGGTGATATCCGAGAACAGCAGCAAAACCCCGCCCAGCGGATGCGGCTGGCGCACCACCCGCAGCGTCCGCCCGTCGGGCAGGGACCAGCTGTCGTCCGGCGCGGCGGCCGAGGCGCCGTAGAAGTCCAGCTCCTTGGCCTTCCAGCCGGCGTAGTCGATGACCTCGGGCAGCAGGCGGCGCTGGCGCAACCGGTCCAGCAGCTCGGCATGGGTCGGCCGCTCGTCCAGCCAGGCCGGATCGATGTTGAACAGGGTCTGGAAGGCCGTGTTGTGGAAGGCCAGACGTTTGGACGGACCGAAGATCGCCACGGCGTCGGCCAGATGGTTCAGCGTCTCGTCATGGGCCTCGACGTGGCGACGCAGGGTGTCGCGCGTCTCCTCGGCCTCGGTCATGTCCAGGGCGAAGGCCAGCACCGCGCCCGCGCCGCCCTGAACCGGCTCGGCCACGATCCGCCAGGCCCGCCGCCGTCCGCCGCCGGTGGTCCAGCGGAAGCCGTCCTGGGGCTGACGCGTCCGGCCCGCCTCGGCGACGATGGCGTCGGCCCCGCGATCGAAGCTGAGGCCCCTCTCACGTGCCTGTTCGACGCTGTCGGCCTTCATCTCGGTCAGCCAGGCCTTGTTGGCCCAGGCCAGCCGCCCCGCCGCGTCGGTGATCCAGGTCGGGGCCGGATAGGAATCGGCCAGCAGGCCCAGCCCGCTCTCGGTCGCCGTGCCGACCAGCCCCAGCCGCGACAGTCTCAGCCAGGCCGCGCCCGCCGAAGACCGGCCCTCGACCGACCAGGCCCCGCCCGACCCTTCCAGCACGGCGTCAAAGGCCTCGCCCTGACCGATCAGGGCGTCCAGCCGCGGTCCGGCCGCCCGCCGCACGGCGTCCAGCACCACCAGCCCCGGATCGCGCTGCTCTTCACCGTCGCCGGCCAGTTCCCGGGTCAGGGTGTTCCACGCCTGCGGCGACCCCAGCCGTTTGGTCTGGCCATCGGGCGTCAGCGCCAGCCGCACATCCTCAAAGGCCGCCAGGGCGCCGTCGCGATCGGCCAGATCGACCAGAACCGCGGCCAGTTCGGCCTCCGCCACCTGGTTGCGCGCCGCCAGCCGCCCGCGCAGCCGCGCCGCCCAGGCGCTGAGGGCCAGGGCCAGCCCCGCGGCGCCCGCGGTCGCGACATAGGCGATGTCGGCCTCGGCCATGATGTCGTGTCAGCTCCCCGGCGTGATTCGGTAACCATACCTGATGGGGGGCGAGAGGCGAGGGGTTGGAGTGGCGAGTGGTTAGTGGCTAGTGGTTAGTGATCGCAGCTTCACGGCCTGCGGAAGGGCGACGCCGCCACATCGGCTCCGCAGGCGCCGGCCACTAGCCACTAACCACTCAGTCTGGCCCGATGCCCTCCACCTGGACCACCCAAACCGCCCCCTCCCTCGACGACTTCGCCCGGCTGGCGCGCGAGGCGTTCGACGCCCTGCCCGAACCGTTCCGCTCGCTGGCCGGCGAGGTGGTCATCCGCGTCGATGACTTCGCCGACGAGGAGACGCTGGCGATGATGGAGATGGAGGACCCGTTCGAACTGACCGGCCTCTATCACGGCGTCGACATCGGCGGCCGAGACGGTCTGGGTCCCGCGCCCGAGGCCAGCCGCATCTTCCTCTACCGCCGCCCGATCCTCGACGAATGGTGCGAGCGCGGCGACGTCGGCCTGTCCGAGATCATCGCCCACGTCCTGATCCACGAAATCGGCCACCATTTCGGGCTGGACGACGACCGCATCGATGAGGTGGAGGGCGAGGTGGACGAGTGATTGGTGGTTAGTGATTGCTGTTTCTCTGATGGCGGAAGGGCGGCGCTCTCGCACAGGCGGCGGCCAGCCACGAACCACTAGCCACTAACCACTGCTTCCTCCCCGCCTTAAAACCAGCCCGATCTGTGTTATAAGCCGCGCCTCCCTCGCCCACAGGATGCCGCCTTGAGCCTGACGCTCGACCTTTCCCGCACGTCCGCCGCAAAGCCGGCGACCCCCGTCAACCTGTCCGGTCTGACGCGCGCGGGCCTGCGTCAGGCGCTGATCGACGCCGACATCTGCCCGCCGGAAAAGGCCAAGATGCGCGCCTCGCAGGTGTGGGGCTGGATCCACCACTACGGCGTCACCGACTTCGCCGCGATGAGCAACATCGCCAGGGACACCCAGGCGAAACTCGCCGCCGCCTTCACCCTCGCCCGGCCCGAGATCGTCGAGCGCCAGGTATCGAAGGACGGCACCCGCAAATGGCTGATCCGCACCGCCCCGGGCATCGAGATCGAGACCGTCTACATTCCCGATGTCGGCCGCGCGGGGGCCCTTTGCGTGTCGTCGCAGGTCGGCTGCACCCTCAACTGCACCTTCTGCCACACCGGCACCCAGAAGCTGGTCCGCAACCTGACCGCCGCCGAGATCGTGGCCCAGGTCCAGGTCGCCCGCGACGACCTCGAGGAATGGCCGTCACCCAAGGAAGACCGCCGCCTGTCCAACATCGTCTTCATGGGCATGGGCGAGCCGCTCTACAATCTGGACCATGTCGCCGACGCCATCGACATCATCAGCGACAACGAGGGCATCGCCCTGTCGCGCCGCCGGATCACCGTCTCGACCTCGGGCGTGGTGCCGCAGCTCGACGAACTGGGAACCCGCACCCAGGCCATGCTGGCGATCAGCCTGCACGCCACCAACGACGCCCTGCGCGACGTGCTGGTGCCGCTGAACAAGAAATACGATCTCGAACAGCTGATGGCCGGCATCCGCGCCTATCCCGGCCTCTCCAACGCCCGCCGCGTGACGTTCGAATACGTCATGCTCAAGGGCGTCAACGACAGCCCGGAAGAGGCCCGCGCCCTGCTCAAACTGATCGAGGGCATTCCCGCCAAGGTGAACCTCATTCCGTTCAACCCCTGGCCCGGCACGGACTATGAGTGTTCGGACTGGAAGACGATCGAGCGGTTCGCCGCCATCCTCAACAAGGCCGGCTACGCCAGCCCGATCCGCACTCCGCGCGGCCGCGACATCCTCGCCGCCTGCGGCCAGCTCAAGTCCGAGAGCGAGAAGGTGCGGGCCTCGGCGCTGCGCAAGGCGGCGGCCGAAGCGGCCTGATGGTGGCTAGTGGCTAGTGGTTAGTGATCGCCGCTTCGCTGGCGGCGGAAGGGCGGCGCGGCCCGCACCGTCGCACAACGGTCGGCCAGCCACTTACCACTAGCCACTCGCCACTTCCTCCCCAGACACACTTCTTCACCAACTGTGTCCCCGTCCCTCTTGCGGATTGAGGCAAAAACCGGGCAATCGTCGATGGGGCTTATTCAACCGGACAACCATGGCTTCGACGTCCCTAAACACCGTGCTCGAAAGCGCTGAGGTCCAGGCCTTCGCGACCGGCTTCCCGACCACCCTGGCGCACCTCGGCGTGACGCTGGCCCTGCTGGCCGTCGGGGCGATCCTCTACGCCCTGTTCACGCCCTGGAAGGAAATCGCCCTGATCCGCGAGGGCAACGCCGCCGCCGCCGTGGCCTTCTCCGGCGTTCTTGTCGGCCTCGCGATTCCCCTCGCCGTCAGCCTCAGTGTCTCGACCTCGCTCAAGGATATCGCCCTGTGGGGTGTCGCCACCGTGGTGCTGCAGCTTCTCGCCTTCCGCATCGTGGACCTGCTGCTGACCGGACTGCCGCAACGCATCCGCGAGGGTGAGGTCGCCGCCGCGGTTCTGCTGGTCGGGGCCAAGCTGTCGACCGCCCTGATCCTCGCCGCCGCCCTGACGGGCTGAGGCCGTGGCCTTCCCGAGACCACCCGACTGGCTCGTCTATTCGCTGGTCGTCGGCGTGCTGGTCATCTGGTCGCTCCGGTTGCGCGAGAACGCGGACGCCCCCCCGGCGCCGCCGCCGCCCGACGAGGTCGAGGGCGCCCTGCTGGGTCCGATCACCCCCTTTGACCCCGCCGTCACGGTCAACGCCCCGGACATCCCGTTCCAGCCCGCCTCCGGCACCGCCTTCTCGATCTCGCGTGAGGGCCGCTGGGTCACGGCTCGCCATGTGGTCGAGGGATGCCGTCGGCCCGCCATCCTTGTCGGGGGCGGTCGCGCGATCGCTGCTGACGTGCGGCTGGCGCCCCGCGCCGATATCGCCGTCCTGTTGACGCGGGGCGGCCCGGACGCGGTTCCGGTGATGGCTTCTCACGGCCTTCGCGCCGGACAGCGCGGATTCCATCCCGGCTACCCCCAGGCGCGGGCGGGCGAGGTCGCCTCGCGCCTGCTGGGTCGCGAGACGCTCAGGGTGCGGGGTCGCGGCCAGCGCGATGAGCCGGTTCTCGCCTGGGCCGAGGTCGGCCGCACCGACGGTCTGGGCGGCACCCTCGCCGGCCTGTCAGGGGCGCCGGTGCTGGATCGCCAGGGCCGCGCCATCGGCGTCACCATCGCCGAAAGCCCGCGCCGCGGCCGCATCTACACCACCTCGCCCGACACCTTCGGCCCGGCCATCCGCGGGGTGCAGAAGGCCGACGAACCGCTCACCGGCCGCCTCGTCACCGTCGACAACTACGGACTGGTCGCCGACGACCTGCGCCGCGACCTGCGGGTCGCGCAGGTCGTGTGTCTGTCGGCCTGAGGCCTACCTCAGCCTGACCGAGTCGATGTTCAGGCTCGACAGCGGCACCACCTCGATATTCGGGTATTTCGCCCGCAGCGCGGTCAGGAACACCGAGGCGTCGCCGACGATGACCAGGCTGGCGCTCGAGGCGGGCAGATGTTCCGCCGCCGCGGCCCGGATGGCCTCCGGGGTCACGCCGTTCACATCGTCATCGTAGCTGGCCAGGTTGGTCAGTGGCAGGCCGTACAGCGCCAGATTGGCCACCAGACCACCCAGACCGTCGACGGTCTCGAGCTGACGTCCGAACGAGCCGATCAGGGTCGCGCGGCGCGGCGCCAGTTCGGCCTCGGTGGCGGTGGTCGCCGACAGGCGGGTGATCTCCGCCAGGATCAGCTCGGCGACCTCGGGCACGGCGTCATTCCGGGTCTGGGCCGAGGCCGTGAGGATGCCCTCGTCCTCGCGCACGCCGAGGCCCGAACCGGCCCCGTAGGACAGGCCGCGCTTGATCCGGATCTCCTGGTTCAGACGCGCCGAGAATCCGCCGCCCATCAGGGCGTTGCCGACCAGCAGGGGGAAATAGTCCTCGTCCGTGCGGGCGATGCCGCGCAGGGCCGCGACGACCGCTGCCTGACCGGCGCCGGGCTGGTCGATGACGATGATGCGCGGCGCGACCAGCGCCCCGGCCGGATCGTCGATCGTCGCCACGGTTCCCGCCGGATCGCGCCAGTCGCCGAACGCCTCCTCGGCCAGGGCGTAGGCCGCCTCGGGCGTGATGTCGCCGGAGAAGACCAGCGTCGCCTGACTGGGCCGGTAGCGGCCACCATGGAAGGCGACCAGATCGTCGCGGGTCAGGCCCGGAATGGTGCCGGGCGTGCCCGAGCCGGGCAGGGCGTAGGGCGCCTCGCCAAACACCGCGCGGGCGGCGGCCAGGTTGGACACCGGTCCGGGCTGCGACAGCTGGACCCGCAGGCCGTTCAGCGTCTGGGTTTTCTCGCGGTCCAGCTCCTCGGCGGCATAGGCCGGGTTGCGCACCACATCGGCCAGCAGCGCCATGGTCTGGGGGAAGACGTTCGACGGCGACGAGGCGAAGACATTGGTGAAGTCCACGCCGGCGCCCGCGCCGATATTCGCGCCCAGCCGCTCGATCTCGGTGGCGATTTCCGGGGCCGAACGGCTCTCGGTTCCCTGGGTCAGCAGCGATGCGGTGAAGTTGGCGACGCCCGCCTTGCCCGCCGGGTCGTCCGACGTGCCGGCGTTGAAGCTCAGCCGGGCGGAGACCAGCGGAAGGCCCGGTTTGCGGGCGACCAGCACCCGCATGCCGTTGGCCAGACGGCGCTCCGCCACCTGCGGCGTGGCGGCGTCGACCGCGGGACCCGGCTGCGGCAGCGGCGTGCGCTGGCCTTCCGGCAGCAGGGTCACCGGCTCGCCCGCGGGGGCCAGCGAGGCCAGGGTGATCGGCGCCGTGAACACCTCCTGCACCGGCGAGGCCGGATTTTCGTCATCGGCCTGCAGATAGCGCATGGCGATGGCGCGATCGTCGCGCAGATACTGGCGCGCCACCCGCTGCACATCGGCGACGGTCACGGCCTGGATATTGGCCACGTCGCGGTCCGCGCTGGACGGGTCGCCGGTCATGATCAGGGTGTAGCCCAGCGCGAAGGCCCGGCCATCGATGGTCTCCAGCCCGCGCAGGGCGCTGGCCACCAGCTCGGTCTTGGCCTCGGCCAGTTCGGCCTCGGTGACCGGCTCGTCCCGTATGCGGGCGACCTCGGCGCGCAGGGCGGCCAGGCCCTCGTCCGGCGTCCGGCCGGCGCTCATGATCGCCGAGGTGTTCAGCACCCCGACCTGCTGCTGCTGGCTGTTGGACGACGTGGCCGAGGTGGCGATCTGCTGGCGATAGACCAGCGACTGGTACAGCCGGCTCGACTCCCCGGTCGACAGGATGCCGTCCAGCACATCCAGCGCCGCCCGGTCGGGATGGTTGTAGGGCACGGTCGGCCAGGTGATCTGCACCATCGGCAGCGGCACGTTCGGACCATAGAAGGTCGCCTCGCGCGCCGTGCCGAAGCTCTCGGGCACATTGTTCACGGGCAGGGCACGATCGGGATTCTCGATGCCGCCGAAATACTGGTCGATCCAGCCGTCCAGCTGGGCCTGGTCGAAATTTCCGGCCACGATCAGATAGGCGTTGTCGGGCCGGTAGAAGGTCTCGTGGAAGCGCAGGACGTCGTCGATGGTCGCCGCGTCCAGATCGGCGATCGAGCCGATGCCCGGGCGGCGGTAGGGGCTGTCCTGGAAGATGAAGGCCTGGGAGTGCAGGCGCTGGAAGCGGCCATAGGGGGTCGACAGCACGCGCTGGCGGAACTCCTCCTTGACCACGTCGCGCTCGCTCTCGAACGAGGCCTCGTCAACGACCAGCGACCCCATCCGATCGGACTCGGCGAACAGCATCCGTTCCAGATGCTGGGCCGGCACGGTCTCATAGTAGTTGGTGAGGTCCAGTCCGGTGGAGGCGTTGTTGGTGCCGCCGACATCCTCGGTCAGGCGGTCGAAGGTCTCCTGCGGCAGGTTCCGCGTCGCCTTGAACATCAGGTGTTCGAACATGTGGGCGAAGCCGGACCGGCCTTCCGGATCGTCCTTGGCCCCGACCTTGTACCAGACCTGCACCGTGACATTGGACGTGCTCGTGTCGCGCGCCGTGAACACCCGTAGCCCGTTCGGCAGCGTCCGCTCGGCGAATCCCAGCGGCGGCACGACGATGGGCCCCGGAGCGGCGGCCCCTTCCGCGGCGGCGTTCGCGGCGTCCACCGCCAGTCGCGCTGCGACATCCGAGTCGGACATTGTGGCGCAGGCCGAAACACCCAGCATCAGGGCGGCGATCGAGGCGGCGGCGAACAGGCGGGACTTCATGGGGCACGGCTCCGGCACGCCCGGCGAAGGCGGGCGCGCGAACCCTATCAGGGCCGAAAGGCGGCGCACCTTACGGAGTCGTAATGAAGTGGCGCTCAGTCCAGCCGCAGCGCCTCGGCCAGCAGCCTCGCCTCGGCCGCCCGGCTCGAGCCGGCGCGCCAGGCCACCACGATCTCGCGGCGCGGGGCCTTCGCCGTGATCGGCCGCACCACCACGCCGGGCAGGTCCGCCAGCCCGGCCCGCACCGCCATCTCGGGCAGGAAGCTGACGCCCAGCCCGGCCGAGACCATCTGCACCAGCGTATGCAGGCTGGTCGCGGCGAAGACGTCCTCGCCGCGCGGCGGCTCGATGCCGAAGGCGGCGAGGGCGTGGTCGCGCAGGCAGTGGCCGTCCTCGAGCAGGATCAGATCCTCGGCCTTCAGCGAGCCCGCCGGGATCGGCCCGGTTCCGGCCAGCGGATGGCCGACCGGGGCGGCGGCCAGGATTTCGTCGTCGCCGATACGGGCATGGTCGATGCCGGGGGACGAATAGGGCAGGGCGATCACCGCCGCGTCCAGCTGTCCCGCCTTCAGCCCGGCGATCAGCCGCGGCGTCAGATCCTCGCGGATGAACAGCCGCAGCGCCGGCCATGCGGCCTTCACCCCCGGCAGCTTGGCCGGCAGCAGGAAGGGCGCAACCGTCGGGATGACGCCCAGCCGGAACCGCCCGGACAGCGGCTTGCCCGCATTGCGCGCCGCCTCGACCAGATCCTCGGTCCGGGCCAGCACGTCCTCGCCGCGCCGCACGGCCTCGGCCCCGACGGCGGTCAGCTGGATGTTTCCGCGCGTCCGCTCGACCACCGGTGCCCCGAGGATCTTCTCCAGCTCCTGCACCCCGGCGGACAGCGCGGGCTGGCTCACATGCGCCGCCTCCGCCGCCCGGCTGAACGAGGCGTGTTCGGCCAGAAGCTTGAGATACTGGAGCTGGCGCAGGGTGGGGAGCATGGCCGACATATAGGCGTCCGCTATCGTTTGGCCAAAGGCAATCGAGCAGCCTTATGCTGTGGGCGGTGGCGGGTTCATCACAACGAGCACAACGGGGTCACAACGGACGCAACGGGTTCCGGGGTCGGTCAATCAAGGCGGCGAAGCCGCGATCTCATGACCCCGGGAGAATCCGCGACTGAGGACCCTTTACCGGTCCCGTCGTGTCCGTTGTGCCTTTCGTTGTGTCCGTCGTGATGAACCTTTCAGTCCACTAGGCGGCCGCCGCCCCGAACTCTTCCTTCAGGGTCAGGTCAAACCGGTCGTTGTTCATGACCTTG
>DDSO01000068.1 GCA_002343425.1 Brevundimonas sp. UBA2388 | reverse complement strand
GGCGCGGCGCATGATCCGGCGCAGGACGTAGCCGCGGCCTTCGTTCGAGGGGGTGACGCCGTCGGCAATCAGGAAGGACGAGCTGCGCAGATGGTCGGCGATGACCCGGTGGCTGGCGGCCATTTCGCCGTTCGGATCGGTCGAGGTGGCGTCGGCCGAGGCCGCGATCAGGGTCTGGAACAGGTCGGTGTCGAACACCGAATTCTTGCCCTGCAGCACCGAGGCGATCCGCTCCAGCCCCATGCCGGTGTCGACGGACGGTTTCGGGAGGGAGCGGACGATCTCGTCGTTCTCCTTCTCGAACTGCATGAAGACGTTGTTCCANNGTTCCAGATCTCCACGAACCGGTCGCCGTCCTCGTCCGGCGATCCGGGAGGGCCGCCGGGGACGTGGTCGCCGTAGTCCCAGAAGATTTCCGTGCACGGACCACAAGGACCATTGTCGCCCATGGCCCAGAAATTATCCGAGCCGGCGATGCGGATGATCTTGTCGTCGCCGAAGCCGGTGACCTTCTTCCAGATCGCCGCCGCCTCATCGTCATCGATATAGACGGTGACCAGCAGGCGTTTGGCGTCGAGGCCGAAGTCCTTCGTCACAAGGTTCCAGGCGCGATCGATCGCGTGTTCCTTGAAATAGTCGCCGAAAGAGAAATTCCCCAGCATCTCGAAGAAGGTCAGGTGCCGGGCGGTGTAGCCGACATTGTCCAGGTCATTGTGCTTGCCGCCCGCGCGGACGCATTTCTGCGAGCTGGTGGCGCGGGGCCAGGGCGGGGTCGAGGCGCCGGTGAAATAGTCCTTGAATGGCACCATGCCGGCGTTGACGAACAGCAGGGTCGGGTCGTTCTGCGGCACCAGCGGAGCGGAATGGACCTTCTCGTGCCCGTCGGCGGCGAAATAGTCGAGGAAGGTCGAGCGGATCTGTTTGAGGCTGGACATGGCGGTGCGCGTTCGGTCGAGGGGAGAAACGGGGAAGGGGCGTCATATAGGGGTTTCAGCCCCAATGCATCACCTGCCCGTGATCGCGGAGGACCGGGCGGCCGTGGGCGGACAGATCGCCGCACGGACGGGCGTCGCGCGCCGCCGGGGTGTAGGGTGTCGACATGTCCGCGCTTGAAGTCTGGTTTGACGGCGACTGCCCCCTGTGCCGGCGCGAGATCGCCGTGATGCGCAGGCTCGACCGGCGCGGCGCCATCCTCTTTACCGATGTGGCGAACGGGCAGGGGAGTTGCCCGATTGACCGGGCCGAACTGCTGGCCCGGTTCCATGCGCGGGAGGACGGGGCGATGCTCTCGGGGGCGGCCGCCTTTGCCGCCATGTGGCGCGCCATCCCCCTGTTGCGACCCCTGGGTCTGGCAGCGCGAAACCGGACGGTGCTGGGGTTGCTGGAGCGGGCCTATGTCGCCTTCCTGCGGGTGCGCCCGGCCCTCACGCGCGCGCTTCGCCGATAAAAAAGGGCCGCCCGGTCCGGGTGGAGACCGGACGGCCCGCTCCGTCCGGCCCGGCCCCGCGGGGGTCGGAGGCGGGTCGCGGGACCCGGCCGGAGAAGGTCTGGATTCAGAAAAACACCGTCCGAACCGTTCACACCGTTCACAGCGGTCGGATCAGCCCTCGAGGTCCTGGCCCTCATCTGGCTCGGGCGTGCCCAGAAGCTCCTCGGCGATCTTGTTCGTCGAGGCGCGCACGGCCTTTTCGATCGAGTCGGCGATGTCCGGATTGGCCTTGAGGAAGGCGCGCACATTCTCCCGGCCCTGGCCGATCCGCTGGCTGTCGTAGGAGAACCAGCTGCCGGATTTCTCGACGATGCCGGCCTTGACGCCCAGGTCGATGATCTCGCCCAGTTTGGAGATGCCCTCGCCGTACATGATGTCGAAGATGACCTCGCGGAACGGCGGGGCGACCTTGTTCTTGACGACCTTGACCCGGGTGGTGTTGCCGACGACCTCGTCGCGGTCCTTGATCGCGCCGGTGCGGCGGATGTCGAGGCGGACCGAGGCGTAGAATTTCAGCGCATTGCCGCCCGTCGTCGTCTCCGGCGAGCCGTACATGACGCCGATCTTGTGGCGGATCTGGTTGATGAACAGGACGATGCACTGCGACTTGTTGATCGAGGCGGTCAGCTTGCGCAGCGCCTGGCTCATCANNGCTGTCGCCCATCTCGCCCTCGATCTCGGCGCGCGGCGTCAGGGCGGCGACGGAGTCGACCACCACGATGTCCACGGCGCCCGACCGCACCAGGGTGTCGACGATCTCGAGCGCCTGTTCGCCCGTGTCGGGCTGGGACACCAGCAGGTCGTCGAGGTTGACGCCCAGCTTCTGGGCGTAGCCCGGATCCAGCGCGTGTTCAGCGTCGACGAAGGCGGCGGTGCCGCCGGCCTTCTGGATCTCGGCCACGGTGTGCAGGGCCAGGGTGGTCTTGCCCGAGCTTTCCGGCCCGAACACCTCGATCACCCGGCCGCGCGGCAGGCCGCCGATTCCCAGCGCCATGTCGAGGCCCAGCGAGCCGGTCGAGACCGAGGGAATGGCTTCGGTCACGCCGTTCTTGCCGAGCTTCATGACCGAGCCCTTGCCGAAGGCGCGATCGATCTGGGCGATCGCCGCCTCCAGGGCCCGCTGTTTGTCGCCGTCGTCCCGCGTCACCAATTTCAGATTCGCCTGAGCTGCCACCTTGCCACTCTCCCTTGCCATGATTCCCGTTGGGTACTCTGGAGGAGAGGCCCGCCTTCGGTCCGATGACCGTGACCCACTCCCTTTGTGAGCGGCACTATGTGCATGGTTTGTTCTGGTTGCCAATATGTTCTTTTCGCCCGGCGCTGCACGGCAGCGGGACGTACGTCCGATTTTGACGCAGGCGGTCCTCGGGGGCGGCAGATGAACTGCATGCCGTGACATACGGCCCTGAACTGTGGACCCGGTGCGTCTGCCCTGGGCCCCGACATTAGAGGTTTGCTCGCCGACAGCCGTCCGGGTTGGGTGCGAGGATTGTGGTAGTGGCGCGGCCCCTTCAGGAGATAGAGGGGACCTAGTGTGATAGCAGCAGAGGCACCTTCGGGTTGCGCAGCATATGCTCCGTCGCCCCGCCCAGAATGAACTCTCGTGCCCGCGATCGGCCATAGGCCCCCATGACGAGAAGGTCCTGGCGGTGCGCGGCGAGAAACTCCTCCAGAACCATACCTATGCGTCGCCCGCCCGCGTCGACCTCTTCGACAACGGCGTTGACGCCGTGCGCCGCGAGATGACGCGCCACCTCCGTCCCCACGCCGGAGTGAGCGGAAGGCTTCTCGTTGGTCACAGTGAGCACCCGAACCTCGCGGGCCGTCTGCATGACAGGCAGGGCATCTGCCATCGCGCGCGCCGCCGTTCGGCTGTGATCCCAGGCAAGCACGATCGTGCCAAGGCCGCCGACAGGCAGGTCCGCGACGCCGGGGCGGAAGGTCAGGACCGGACGACCGGACCCGAAAACAACGGCCTCGACGACGGAGCGCTGACCGTCGAACTGATCGACGACCGGCACGATACAGAGATCCCGCGTGCGCGACCGCTCAGCGACATACGCCCCGACCGCGTAGAGGTCCGCCTTGCCGTGAATAACCTCGCCCAGGACGCCGGCCACCTCGGCCCTGGAGGCGAAAGCCTCGAGCGCCATCTCGCAGAACCGGCGGCTCTTCTGCTCCTCTTCCAGGGCCATTTGGCTGAGACCGATCAGGTAGTCGGCCAGCCGGTTCTTGGGCGCCTGAATATCGACCTCTACGGCGAGCGCAGACAGCACGCCGCCCACCGCGGCTGCGAACCGCACCGCCTGATCAAACGCCTCTGCTGGCGTCGCTTCCGGATAGGTGTCGATCTGAAGGAGAAGATCGCGCATCGCCGTTGTTGATCCTCACGACAGGAGAGTTGGGCGCCACACAGGGCGACGCATGACTTTATTCTGGCTCAGCCGACCCGTTGGCGACGCTCGACGCCGCTGCGGTTGATCCAGAGCGGGCCGTCCGCTCGCCATGGCGCCTCTCCTCTTTCGAAGGGGTGCGCTCTTTGCCGGGGCTTGGGGATCCTGGATAGACTTGGCCCCGGCATCGAGCGCACCCGATGCGGTCCGACATCACGATCACAGAGATCGTCAGAGGGGCCCGGCCCGCCTGGTGAAAGTGAATGTGCTGCTCGGCGCTGCCCAATGATATGTGCTCATACGGTCGATAATCATCGCCAATGGACCCGGCTAGCCGGGCGTCAGTTCGCCCGAAGCGATGCTGAACTTCCAGGCCGTCAGGGAGAGATGACCGGACCTTTCCGCGTCCCGTATCCACGGAAACGTCCTCAGGTTGGTCTGGGACAAACGCAGCACGGCGTCCTCGATCGCCGCCTCGAACGCCTCGCCGGAGCCCTGCTCGGGCATGGGCCACATGACCGGCTCGGCGATGTCCACCCACGGCCCCAGGAAGTCGGGGGCGTTTCGCAGGGGGCCATGGATCATCGCGTGAATGCCGTCGCAGCGCGCATGTCCGAGCAGGACGATGCGTCGGACCTTGAGGATCTTCACCGCATATTCGAGGGCCGCGCTGGTCCCGTGACAGCCCCCGTCGGGCGCATACTCCGGGACCAGGCCCGCCACATTGCGGATGACGAACAATTCGCCCGGCTCGGCGTCGAAGATCGTCTGCGGATCGACCCGGGCGTCGGAACAGGCGATCACGGCGGTGGTCGGCTGTTGGCGCCGTCGGGCGAGTTGGGCATAGCGCTGCGCCTGGCCCGGCCAGACCGAGGCGCGGAAGCGCCGGTAGCCCTGCACCAAGGGATCGTCGGGGTCCGGCTTCATGGCGCGGCCGCGCCCGGCGGGGCCGAACGGGTCCGCCACATCGACCAGAGAATGCCGGTCGCGAGGATCGCAAAAGTGATCCCGAGCGAGAGCTCGGCGGGAAACTTGGCCCAGCCCAGCAGGTCGGAGATGAAGATTTTCGAGCCGATGAAGATCAGGAGAACCGCGAGCGCATATTTGAGATAGGCGAAGCGCGGCAGGATGGCCGCCAGCGCGAAATACAGCGCCCTGAGTCCCAGGATGGCGAAGATGTTCGAGGTGTAGATGATGTAGGGATCGGTCGTGATCGCGAAGATAGCCGGGACTGAATCGACCGCGAAGATCACATCGGCCACCTCGATCAGAACCAGGGCGAGGAAGACCGGCGTCGCGAAGGTCGCGATCCGCCCCGTCTTTGGATGGGGCAACCGTACGAAGAAACGTTCGCCGTGCAGCTGTTCGGTGACCCGCAGCCGCCGCTTGAGAAACCGGAGCAGCGGATTGGCGGCAAGGTCATGCGTCTTGCCGGACATGGCGATCATCTTGATCCCGGTCGCCACGAGGAACAGGGCGAAGATGTAGAGCACCCAGGGGAACTCCGACACCAGGGCCGCGCCGCCGGCGATCATGACAGCCCGCAGAACGATGACGCCCAGGATGCCCCAGAACAGGACCCGGTGCTGGTAGAGCCTCGGAATGGCGAAGTAGGTGAAGATCATCGCGATGACGAAGATGTTGTCGATCGCCAGGGACTTCTCGACCACGAAGCCGGTGAGGTATTCGATCCCCGCCTGCTGGCCGAGACTGAACCAGACCCACCCGCCGAAGCCGAGGCCGAGGGTCAGATAGCCGAGCGACATCAGCAGGCTCTCACGCACGCCGATCTCGCGGTGCTTCTTGTGCAGGACGCCGAGGTCGAGCGCGAGAAGGACGACGACGAGCGTCAGAAAGGTCGCCCACATCCAAACCGGCTTGGTCAGGACGTCCTGGGTCAAAAAATCCATCAAGTCAGGGTTCCAGTTTGGTCCGGCGATCAGACGCGGATGTCAAAGGTGTGCCGGGTGGGACGGCGGGCGGCCGTGTCGTCGATGATCGCGCCCGGGGACTCGACGGGGCGGCCTGTCGGCGAACTCTGATGGGCGGCCACCCGGCATGTCGTCTGCGTGTGCCGGACCGCCACGCCCTGGGCGACCGGCAGGGGAACCGGACTGATCCTCATTGCCGCTCTTCCTCGCCGGAGATCAGGTCATAGCGCGAGGGATCGAGGTCCAGCAGCCGGCAGAGGCGCAGAATGGTTTGGCGCTCCTCGGCGTCGAAGCCGCCGTCCGCCTCCGCGACCGAACAGGCCGTATCGATCAGCAGGTGCGAAGGCCCCGATTGACCCCGGAGAGCCGCGACCGCCGCTTCCGCCGCAGCCTCACCGTCCTCGAGGTCGAGATCAAACCGCCTGTTCAGGGCCTCAAAGCCGAGCGTCACCTCGTGCAACCCGAAGAAGCGAATGCTGGGGGACTGACTCATCCGGTCGATCATCCGCTTGCGTTCCTGGGCGGTGACCCAGCCGTCGGCCTGGGCGACGAGCGCGCAGGCGGCGACGACCGCATCCATCTGGGCGACGTCGCCCATGGTCCAGACGTCATGAGGATCGACCGGGCGGCGTTGCCGCCGGACGGGGTTCGTTGCGGGCATCGGAGCTCCCTTCGTCTCGCCGGCCAGGCGGCGATCACGGGTTGGCTTTGTTGAGGGATCTGGGGCCACGGGCAGCGCGCGCCGCCGGGTTGGTCGACGTCAGCGCGACGTCGACCGGCCTTGACGGTCGTTGAAGGCGACGAGCCGGTCCCTGATCGCGAGCTTCTTCTTCTTGATGCTCGCAACGGCCCGGTCGTCCGGCTGCGGCCGCGTGCGTTCGTCCCTCAGCGCCATCTCCAGCAGGGCGTGAAATCCCCGCAACCGGCGCGCCAACACGATAGACATCGAGCCTCTCCTTCTCTCAAGGGGAGCGCTCGACGGCGAGACCGTCAGTTCGAGGGGACAAACAAGCCGGACCCGTCATCGAGCGCACCCGATGCGGTCCGACATCACGATCACAGTGATCG
>DDSO01000004.1 GCA_002343425.1 Brevundimonas sp. UBA2388 | reverse complement strand
CTCGATCAAGAGCTACAACAACCATATCGGCGTGCCCCTGACCCTGTCGCGGATGCCGCGCACGACCGAGCGCGCCGTGTTCGAGATCGGCATGAACGCCCCCGGCGAGATCGCGCCGCTGTCGAAAATGGTGCGTCCCCATGCGGCCTGCGTCACGACCGTCGGCCCGGTGCATATCGAGGCCTTCGCGGACGGCGAGGCCGGGGTGGCGGCGGAGAAGGCAGCCATCTTCGAGGGGCTGGCCGCTGACGGCGTGGCCGTGTGCAACGCCGATGTGGCCTTCGCCGCGGTGCTGGACGCGGGCGCCCGGCGGGCCGGGGCGCGGCTCGCGACCTTTGGATCGGCGACCGGCTGCGACGCGCGGCTGATCGACTTCGAGCCGCATGACACGGGGGCCCGCGTCCGGGCCGAGCTGTTCGGCAAGACCATCGATTTCCAGCTGGCCCAGTCGGGCTTCCACTGGGGCCTGAACAGCCTGTGCGTCCTGCTGATGCTCGACGCCCTCGACGTGCCGCTGGACACGGCCCTGGCCGCCCTGTCGGAGTTCCAGCCGTTGGCGGGGCGGGGCCAGACGCTGACCGTGAACGCGCCCGGCGGGGCCTTCACCCTCATCGACGAGAGCTACAACGCCAATCCGTTGTCGATGGCCGCCGGTTTCCGCAGCCTCGGCGCGCGGCCGTTGCCCGCCACCGGTGGACGTCGGGTGGTGGTGCTGACAGACATGCTGGAACTGGGCGACCAGTCAGAGGCGCTGCACGAGGGCCTGTCGGGTCCGATTGACGCCGCAGGCATCGATCTGGTCCATGCCGCGGGGCCGGAGATGAAGCGGCTCTATGACGACCTGCCGGGCTCGCGTCAGGGCCTGTGGCGCGAGACCGCCGCCGAGCTGGCCGCCGAGGCCGCCATGCTGGTGGGCAGGGGCGACATCGTCATGGTCAAGGGTTCAAACGGATCGAAGGCGTCCCTGGTCGCCAAGGCTCTAGCTGCTCTGGGAGGGGCCGCCTGATGTTTTACCTGCTCTATCTCCACTACGCCGACATCGCGCAGGACTATCCGCTCCTCAATCTGGTCCAGTACCAGACGGTGCGGGTGGCGCTGGCCATGGCCACGGCCATGATCGTCGCGGTCACCATGGGCAGCCGGTTCATCGCCTGGATGCGGGTCAAACAGGGCAAGGGCCAGCCGATCCGGTCGGACGGCCCGGTCTCGCACCTGTCCAAGGTCGGCACCCCGACCATGGGCGGTCTGATGATCCTGGCGGGCATCGCGGTGGCGGTGTTCCTCTGGGGCGATCTGACCAATCCCTATATCTGGATCGTCTCCGGCGTGACCGCAGCCTTCGGCCTGCTGGGCTTCGTCGACGACTACGCCAAGGTGTCGAAACAGACTTCGGCGGGCCTGACCTCGAAACAGAAACTCCTGGCCCAGGTGGTCATCTCGGTCATCGCCGGGATCCTGACCGTGATCTGGATGAAGGCCTCGCCGACCTCGCCCAATCTCGAGACCTCGATCGCCTTCCCCTTCTTCAAGGCCGTGCTGCTCAATGTCGGCTGGTTCTATGTCCTGTTCGCCGCCTTCACCATGGTCGGCTTTTCCAATGCGGTGAACCTGACCGACGGCCTCGATGGCCTGGCCATCGTGCCGGTGATGATGGCGGCCGGGGCCTTCGGCATCATCAGCTATCTGGTCGGCAACTTCATCTTCTCGGACTATCTGGGCGTTCACCATGTGCCGGGCGCGGGCGAGCTGGCGGTCTTCACGGCGGCCATTATCGGCGGCGGCACGGGCTTCCTCTGGTACAACGCCCCGCCGGCCAAGATCTTCATGGGCGACACCGGTTCGCTGGCCTTGGGCGGCGCGCTCGGCGCCATCGCCGTGGCTACCAAGCATGAGCTGGTGCTGGGCATTGTCGGCGGCCTGTTCGTCATCGAGGCCGCCTCGGTCATGATTCAGGTCGCCTATTTCAAGGCCACGAAGAAGCGCATCTTCCTGATGGCCCCGATCCACCATCATTTCGAGAAGATGGGCTGGCCGGAATCGACGGTGGTGATCCGCTTCTGGATCGTCTCCGCCATGCTGGCGCTGGCCGGTCTCGCCACGCTCAAGCTGCGCTAGCTGCATGATCCCGGTCCCCGGCTTCGAAGGGCGGCGCATCGCGGTCTTTGGCCTGGGACGGTCGGGACTGACGGCCGCGCGGGCGCTCAAGGCCGGCGGGGCCCTGCCGGTGCTGTGGGACGACAGCGTCTCCAGTCGCATGCAGGCCGAGGCGGAAGGGTTCGCCGTCGAGGATCTGACGTCCGCCGACTGGTCAGGGTTCGCGGCGCTGGTGCTGTCGCCCGGGGCGCCCCTGACCCATCCGAAGCCGCACTGGACCGTGGCCAAGTCCAGGGCGGTGGGCGTCGAGGTCATCGGCGATATCGAACTGTTCGCGCGGGCAATCGCCGCGCTGCCGGAAGCCGCGCGCCCAAAGGTCGTCGCCATCACCGGCACCAACGGCAAGTCGACCACCACGGCGCTGATCGGCTGGGTGCTGAAACAGGCCGGGATGACCGTCCACGTCGGCGGCAATATCGGCATCGGCGTGCTGGCGCTGCCGACCCCGACGCCGGGTGCGGTCTATGTGATCGAGGTATCGAGCTATCAGCTGGATCTGACGACCTCGTTCGCACCGGACGTGGCCATCCTGACCAACATCAGCCCCGACCATCTGGAGCGGCATGGCGGGATGGCGGGATATGTCGCCGCGAAGATGCGGATATTCCAGGCCCAGGGGCCGGATTCGACGGCCCTGGTCGGGATCGATGATGCGGTCGGGCTGAACATTGCAGAGACGCTGACGGGGCGGGCGGGTCGGCTGACCCTGGTCACCACCGTCAAACAACACAGTTGGGACGACTGGCGTGTCGGCTTCGAGAAGACCGGTGCGGTCACCGCCATTGACGGCATCCTGGCCAGCCACGGTGAGTATGTGTGCGACCTGTCGATCGCCCGATCGCTGCCGGGCCGTCACAACGCCCAGAACGCCGCCTTCGCCTTCGCTGCCGCACGGACCCTTGGCGTGCCGTGCGATACCGCCGTTGAGGGCCTCCTGACCTTCCCCGGCCTCGCCCACCGCATGGAGGAAGTCGGCCGGCTCGGCCGCGTCCGCTTCATCAACGACTCCAAGGCCACCAATGCTGATGCCGCGCGGCAGGCGCTGGGCAGCTACGAACGCAGTTTCTGGATCGCGGGCGGGCGGGCCAAGGCCGGTGGGATCGACGATCTGGAGGATCTGTTCCCGCGCGTGGTCGAGGCCTTCCTGATCGGCGAGTCGGCCGGGCCGTTCGCGGCGCGGCTGGGCGAGACGCCGCACCGGATCAGCGGAGACATGGCCTCGGCCGTCGCCGCGGCCGCCGGGGCCGCCGCCGCCACCGGGCGGGAGGAGGTGGTGCTGCTGTCGCCCGCCGCCGCCAGTTTCGACCAGTATCCGGACTTCGAGGCGCGGGGCGAGGCGTTCCGAGCCGCCGTTCTTAACCTCGGGGCTACGCCTTCAGGGCATGGTTAGCGAACCATGACCGCGCACAACTACACCCCGGCCTTTTCGCGCAACGACCAGAGCCCCATCGCCAAATGGTTCTGGACGGTCGACCGGGGCCTGCTGGCCGCGGCCTTGACGCTGATCGGGATGGGGGTGGCGCTGAGTTTCGCCTCCAGCCCGGCGGCGATCTTGGCCGATGAATCCGTGACCGACCCGTTCCACTACTCCTGGCGGATGCTTGTCTGGGCCACGGGCGGGACGGTCGCCATGCTGGTCGCTTCCCTGCTGTCGCCGAAGGGCGTGCGCCGGATCGCCCTGCTGGCCCTGGTCTGCGCCATCGTGGTCATGGCGGCCCTGCCCTTCATCGGCAATGAGGTGAAGGGGGCGGCGCGCTGGGTCAATCTCGGCCCGTTCAGCCTGCAGCCTTCGGAGTTCGCCAAGCCCGGCCTGATCGTCTTCTCGGCCTGGATGTTCTCGGAGGCGCAGAAGGGGCAGGGGGTGCCCGGAGTCTCCATCGCCTTCGCGGCCTGGGCCCTGTGCGTCGGCCTGCTGCTGATCCAGCCCGACATCGGCCAGACCCTGCTGATCACAACCACCTTCATGGCCGTCTTCTTCATGGCCGGCGTGCCGCTGAAATGGGTGGCCGCTCTGGGCGCGGCCGGCGCCGCCGGGGTGGTGGGCCTGTATTTCGCCTTCAGCCACATGCGCGACCGGCTGAGCCGCTTCCTGTCGCCCGAGACCACCGATACCCACCAGATTGACCGGGCTTCCGAGGCGATCCGCGCCGGCGGACTGGTCGGACGCGGGGTGGGCGAGGGGGTGATGAAGCGATCGGTGCCCGACCTGCACACCGACTTCATCTATTCCGTGGGGGCCGAGGAGTTCGGTCTGGTCCTGTCGCTGGCCATGATCGGTCTCTATGCCTTCATCGTGGTGCGGGGGATGCGGCGGGCGATGAAGCTGACCGACGCCTTCGAACAGACGGCGGCGGCGGGGCTGTTCATGCTGGTCGGCCTGCAGGCCTGCATCAATATCGCGGTGAACCTGAACCTGATTCCGACCAAGGGCATGACCCTGCCCTTCATCAGCTATGGCGGCTCGTCGATGCTGGCCATGGGGCTGACCATGGGCCTGGCCCTGGCCTTGACCCGCCGCCGCCCCGGCGCCTACGAGCCGGGGACCAGCCTGCCGGATCGCGGGCGGATACTGCCTTAGCTATCGTCATTCTCCGGCAAGCGGCGTAGCCGCGCAGACCGGGGGACCCAGCGGCGCGCGATAGCGCGAACCTGCCGGGAGCGCGTTCGCCTCCGACATTTCGCCTTCGGCGCCGCTGGGTCCCCCGGTCTCGCTTCGCTCGCCGGAGGATGACGATAGCGGGGAGTAGCGGGCCACCGCGCATTGGGGCAAACACACGGCATGAAATCCAAAGTCTGCGTCGTCGCCGCCGGGGGCACCGGGGGCCATATGTTTCCGGCCGAGGCGTTGGCGCGCGAACTGACGCGGCGCGGCTGGCGGATCGTCCTGGCCACCGATCATCGCGGCGAAAGCTACGCCCAGACGTTTCCGGCCGAGGAGCGGATCGCGCTCGATGCCGCCACAGGCCGCGGACCGGTCGGGATGGCCAAGGCGGGCGTGGCCATCGCGCGCGGCCTGTTCAAGGCGCGCAAGGCGCTGACGCGGCTGGATGCGGCGGTGGTGGTGGGCTTCGGCGGCTATCCGTCGGCCCCGGCCCTGCTGGCGGCGCTGAGCCAGGGCCGACCGACCCTGCTGCACGAGCAGAATTCGGTGCTGGGCCGCACCAACCGCTGGCTCAGCCCCTATGTCGGCGCGATCGCGTCCTCCTTCCCGAACCTGCGGCTCGTCCCGAACGGCGTCGAGGCGCGGGTGAGCCTGATCGGCAATCCCGTGCGACCCGACATCCGCGCCCTGTTCGACCGGCCGTACGCCGCCCCGACCGCGCGCGGGCCGATCCATGTGCTGGTTACCGGCGGCAGCCAGGGCGCGCGCATCCTGTCGGAGGCGGTTCCGCAGGCCTTCGCCGCCCTGCCGGCGCCGCTGCGCAAGCGGCTGCGGGTGCAGCAGCAATCGCGCCCCGAGATGCTGGAGAGCGCGCGAGCCATCTATGCGGCGGCCGGGATCGAGGCCGAGGTGGCGCCCTTCTTCGGCGACATGGCGCGGCGGCTGGCGACGACGCATCTTGTGATCGGCCGCGCCGGGGCCTCGACCTGTTCGGAACTGGCCGTGGCGGCCCTGCCGTCCCTGCTGATCCCGCTCAAGATCGCCATGGATGACCACCAGCGCTTCAACGCCGCCAGCCTGGCCGACGCCGGAGGGGCGCAGGTGGTGCTGGAGGACGAGGCAACGGCCGAGCGGTTGACGGCTGTGCTCCAGGCCCTGCTGTCCGATCCGGGCCTGCTCAAGGCCATGAGCGTGGGCGCCCGGTCGGCGGCCCTGCCGGACGCGACCGGGGAACTGGCGGACATGGTCGAGGCGGTGGCCGCGGAACGGGCGCCACCCTCCTGACGCCTTGGCGGCCCATAAGGTCGCCATGCCTCCCTTCGTCGACGACCTGACCCGCGAAATCTTCCGCCTCTGGCGCGAGTTCTACTGGCTGCCTGAATGGGTGGTGATCTCGGTCATCGTCGCCGTTTTCGTCTTCGTCGGCTGGGCGGCGAACCAGCTGGTGTTCAGCCTGCTGCAACTGGCGGTGCGCAAGCGCGACGTCTTCTGGCGCGGTACGGTGGGCCGGGCGCGGCTCAAGGTGCGGATCGCGGTCATGATCGCCGCCATGGCGCTGGCCGTCACGGTGTCGCCCTTGGCCCCCGAACCATCCTTGCTGATCCGCCAGACCCTGCTGTTCGCCTTCATCCTGACCGTCGGCTGGATGCTGATCGGGGCCTCGGACATGTGGGCGGTGGTCTATCTGCGCCGCTTCAACATGGCCGCCGAGGACAATCTCGTCGCCCGCAAACACATCACCCAGGCCCGCATCCTGCAGCGGGTGTCGGCCTTGTTGATCGGCATCATCACCCTTGGGCTGGCCCTGCTGACCATTTCGGCGGTCCGCCAGTGGGGGCTGTCGCTGCTGGCCTCCGCCGGGGTCGTCGGCATCATCGCCGGCCTGGCCCTTCAGCCCTTCCTCACCAATATGATCGCGGGCATCCAGATCGCCACCGCCCAGCCGATCCGGCTGGACGACGCCGTCATGGTGGAAGGCGAGTTCGGGACCATTGAGGAGATCACCTCGACCTATGTGGTGGTCAAGCTGTGGGACTGGCGGCGCCTCATCCTGCCGCTCAGCTATTTCATCAACACCCCGTTCGAGAACTGGACGCGGGACACCGCGCGACTGATCGGCTCGGCCTTTCTGTACGTCGACTATGAGGCCCCGGTTGAACGGCTGCGGGCTGAACTGGAGCGAATCTGCAGGGCCAGTCCGTTCTGGGACGGCGATGTGATCAGCCTTCAGGTCACCGAGATCACTGACCGGGTCGCCCAGGTCCGCTGTCTGGCCAGCGCCCGCAGCGCGCCCACGGCCTTCGACCTGCGCTGCGAGATCCGCGAGAAAATGCTCGCCTTCATGCGCGACGAATGCCCCGAGGCCCTGCCCCAGCAGCGCCAGCTCAATGCTGCCGCGAACCCGCTCAGTTGATCGCCAACTGAGCCCGGCCGTGGGTGACGGCCTCCTCCAGCGTCACCGCGTCAGTGTCGTAGTCGTCGGGATTGCAGGCAGCGACCAGCATCTCGAAGGCGTCGCCGCCCTCTACCGCCGCATAGGCCGGGGCGTCGTCGGGCGTGGCCGGACCTTCCGCACCGCCCTCGCGCACAGCCGCGAAATCCAGCCGGTCGACCTTGCCGCCGGCGCCGCAGTCGAACCGCCACCACGACCAGCCGCCCCAGTACGCGTCGCCGGCGGCCCGGAAATCGGGTTCGACCACCTGGAACACCCGAATACGGCCGCCGGAACCCTCCGGCTGAAGGCTGGCCATGTCGGCATAGTGTGCGAACCGGTCGGCGCCGAGGAAGACGAACCGGTGCGGGGGCTGGGCGGGTCCGGCGGACAGCAGCGCAAGCAGGGTCAAAATCATTCGCCATCGTAACCGGGCGTTGACCGGGATGCGACTAGGCTGCCGCCATGACCCGTTTCATGACCCTCGATTTCGCTGACGGCGACCGGCCGGAGACGCTGGCCCGGGTGATCGGTATGGCGCGCGGGGCCTATGGCTATGTCGTGACGCCCAATGTCGATCATGTGGTCAAGCTGATGGACGGCCGGGTGGGGCGCGAGGTCTATGCGGACGCCGATCTGAAGATCTGCGACAGCCGGATCCTCAGCCATCTGGCGCGGCTGCGGGGGGTGACCCTGCCGGTCTATCCGGGCTCGGACATGACGGCGGACCTGCTGGCCAGTCCCGCGGCGGAAGGCCTGACCATCGCCGTCTTCGGCCCCGACCGCGCCGCGTTCAACGAACTGGCCGCCCGCTATCCGCGCCAGACGCTGAAATACCTTGAGGCGCCCATGCTGGTCCCCGGCACCCTGGGCTGGAGGGCCGCCGTCGGCCACGCCGCCGGGGCGGAGTGGGACGTGCTGCTGGCCTGCGTCTCCTTCCCGAAACAGGAGCTGTTCGCGCATGCCTTGCGCGCCGCGGGCCGAAAGACCGGTGTGACCCTGTGCGTCGGCGCCTCGGTGGACTTCCTGACCGGCCGCCAGCAGCGGGCGCCCAAGGTGTTTCAGCAGCTGTCGCTGGAGTGGCTGCACCGGCTGATGAGCCAGCCGCGCCGGATGTTCCGCCGCTATGTGATCGAGGGCCCGGCGATCTTCGGGTGGTTCGTCAGGACGGAAGTGCTGAAGGCCCGCTAGGCCGCCACGATCTCTTCCGCCTGGCTCAGGTCCACGCTGACCAACTGGCTCACTCCCCGCTCCGGCATGGTCACGCCGTAGAGCCGGTCCATCCGGCTCATGGTCACCGGGTTGTGGGTGATGACGATGAAGCGGGTGTCGGTCCGCTTCCGCATCTCGTCGAGCATGCGGCAGAAGCGGTCGACGTTGGCGTCGTCCAGCGGGGCGTCGACCTCGTCGAGGACGCAGACCGGGGCCGGGTTGGCGAGGAAGACGGCGAAGATCAGGGCCGCGGCGGTCAGGGCCTGCTCGCCGCCCGACATCAGGCTCATCACGGCCAGCCGCTTGCCGGGCGGGCAGGCGTAGATCTCCAGCCCGGCCTCCAGCGGATCGTCGCTCTCGACCAGCTTCAGCTCGGCCTGGCCGCCGCCGAACAGGGCCTCGAACAGACTCTTGAAATTGTCGTTGATGATGTCGAACGCCGCCACCAGACGCTCGCGCCCCTCGGCGTTCAGTTCGTCGATGCCGTCGCGCAGTTTGGCGATGGCGCTGGTCAGGTCAGACCGCTCGACCTTCATGGTGTTGAGCCGGTCGCCGTATTCGACGGCCTCATCCTCGGCCCGCAGGTTGACGGGGCCGAGCTGCTCGCGCTCGCGCTCCAGACCGTACAGCAGGCTTTCGGCCCCCGCGGCGTCGGGCGGGCGGGCGATGGCGTCTTCGGTCAGCTTCTGGCCGAGTTCCTCGGGCGACATCTGGGCCGTCTCCCGGACGTTGGCCTCGGTCTCGGCCAGCCGTTCGGCCGCGGCCTCGGACCGCGCCGCCAGCCCGGCCCGCGCCTCGCGCGCCTGTGAGGCCGTCGCCTCCGCCGCCCGCGCGGTCCGGTCGGCCTCGGTCGCCTCGCCCTCGGCCAGGGCGAGGGCATCGCCCGCGGCCTTGCGGCGCGTCTCGGCGGCGGTCAGGGCGTCCAGCAGGGACGAGCGCTGCGTCGCCAGCTGTGCGGGGGCCGCTGACGCCGCCTTCAGCTTTCCGGTCGTCTTCTCCGCATCCTTCTCAAGCGCCGCGATCCGCACCGTGGCGTCCTTCGCCCGGGCGGCCCAGCCGTCGCGTTCGCGGGTCAGGCCGTCCAGCCGCGCCTGACGGCCCGCGACCTCGCGCGCCTCGGCGTCGCGCTCGACCCGTGCCGTCGCCGCCGCGCCCCGCGCCGCGTCCGCCGCCGTCCGAGCCGCCGCCAGTTCGGCGCGCAGGCCGTCGAGGGTTTCGGAGGGTGCGTCGGAGCCCTGCGCCTCGGCGAGCGCGGCCTGCGCCGCCTCGACCTCGACGGTCAGCCGGCCGATCGTCTCGTCCAGCGCCAGCGCCCGGGCTTCCTTGCGGGCCTGATCGCGGCCGAGGCTCTCCAGCCGGTCGCGGGCGGCGGACACGGCCTTGTCGAGCGGGAAGGGCGCGGCGCGGGCAGTCTTCACCGCCTCCTCGGCGGCGCGGAAGGCTTCCGTCGCGGCCTTGAGCGCGGCCTGCGCCGTCTCCAGAGCGGGCTTGCCCGCGTCGATTTCAGCTTCCAGTTCGGACAGGCGGGTGCGCTGGGCGAGTCGCACGGCGGCGGGGCGTGGGGCCTCGGCGCGCTGGACGAACCCGTCCCAGCGCCACAGGTCGCCGGCGACGGTGACCAGGCGGGCGCCGATCGGGAGGGATCCGGCCAGCCGCTCGATCTCGCTGGCCGGGGCGACGCCGCATAGGGCCAGACGGGCTTTCAGCTGGTCGGGGGCGGAAACATGGGCGGCGAGCGGTTCGACCCCGGTCGGCCAGGTCGGAGCAGGGACGTCGGCGCCGGCCCAGTAGGCGGCGGCCTTCCTGTCGAGCGCCGCGTCCAGATCGTCGCCGAGGGCCGCCGCCAGCGCCGCTTCAAAACCCTTGTCCGCCTCGACGCTGTCCAGCGCCGGCGCGTGTTCGCGCTTGCCGTGGACCAGCAGCTGGGCGAGGCCGCGCGCCTCGGTCTGCAGCCGGCCCAGACGGTCCTCGGCGGTGCGGGCGGCGGTGCGGGCGTCGGCCTCGGCGCGGGCGCGGTCGCCGCGTTCGGCCTCGGCGGCCTCGACCGCCGCGCGGGCGGCGGCCAGGTCAGCCTGGGCGGTCTGGAGCGCAGCCTTGGCCGCCTCGATCTCGGGGGTTTCCAGAGGGCCGAGGGCCGCGCGCTCGGCCTGGGCTGAACCCAGTTGGGTCTCTGCCCGCGCCACGCGCGCCTCGGCGTCGCGTTTGCGGGCGCTTTCGGCATTGACCCGCGCCTCGACGGAGGCGGCGGCCCCGGCGACGCGTTCGACCTCGGCGTCGGCGGCCTTGCGGGCATCCTCGGCGGCGGCGAGGGCCGCCTCCAGTTCGGGTCCGCGCGTCGGCGCTCCGGCGATCTCGGCGGTCAGGGTCTCCAGCGCGGCGCCCAGTCGGGCCAGTTCGGCCGAGGCGTCGCCGGCCATGGCGGTCTCGCGCTCAATGTCGGCGGCGATACGGGCGGCCTCGGCGGTCAGCCGCTCGACCTCGGCCCGCGCGGCCTGTTCGGCCATGTCGAGCCGGTCGCGCTCCAGCGAGGCGCGGTGCAGCAGGGCGCCGGCGACGGCGTCTTCCTCGCGAGCGGGTTTCAGGGCTTCCTGCGCCGCCAGCGCCGCTGTCTGGGCCCGGCTGGAGGCGGTGGTCGCCTCGCCGACAGCCCGTTCCGCGTCCGCCAGTTCCTGCGCCGCGCCCTCGGCCGCCACGCGGGCGTCGTTCCAGCGCACGAACAGCAGGGCCGCCTGCAGGGCCCGGATCTCGGCCGAGATCTTCTTGTAGCGCTCGGCCTGCCGCGCTTCGCGCTTCAGCCGGGACAGTGCGGTCTCCAGCTCGCGGCCGATGTCGTCCAGCCGTTCGAGATTGGTCTCGGCCGCCTTGAGCCGCAGCTCGGCCTCGTGGCGGCGGGTGTGCAGGCCGGCGACCCCGCCGGCCTCCTCGAGGATGCGGCGGCGATTCTGCGGCTTGGCGGCGATCAGTTCGCTGATCTGGCCCTGCCGCACGAGCGCGGGCGAATTGGCGCCGGTCGAGGCGTCGGCGAACAACAGCTGGACGTCGCGGGCGCGGACCTCCTTGCCGTTGATGCGATAGGTCGAGCCCTGGCCGCGGTCGATGCGGCGCGACACCTCCAGCATGGGGCTGTCGGTGAAGGGCTGGGGGGCCCGGCGCTGGGCGTTGTCGATGGTCAGCTGGACTTCGGCGTGGTTGCGCGGCGGACGATCGGCGGCGCCGGCGAAGATGACGTCGTCCATGCCTTGGCCGCGCATGGCCTTGGCGGAGTTGGCCCCCATGACCCAGCGCAGGCCCTCCAGCACATTGGACTTGCCGCAGCCGTTGGGGCCGACCACGCCGGTCAGGCCCGGCTCGATATGCACCTCGGCGGGATCGACGAAGGACTTGAAGCCCACGAGCCGGAGGCGCTGGAACTGCATCGGCTCCTACGCAGTCACTGACCTGCGGCGGCCGCCCGGATCGCGACCTCCAGCCCGCCCAGCGAGCGGTCCGTCACCCGGCGTCCGTTGACGAAGAAGGCCGGGGTGGTGTTGACGCCGGCGGCGTTCGCACTGTCGACGTCGCGGTTGATGGCGGCCAGGGTCGCCGGGGTCGTGGCGCAGGCCTCGATCTGGGCCTGGGTGCGGCCGCTGACGGCGATGGCCGGGGCGTACCAGTCCTCGCGCGTTCCGCCCCGGAAGACCGCGTCCTGCCCGAGCATCAGGGCCGAGGCGACATCGAAGAACCGCTCCGGCGCTGCGCAGCGGGCCAGAGCGGCGCCCGGCATGGACATTTCCTCGGGCAGGGTCGGCAGGTTGCGGAACACCAGCCGGACCTGTCCGGTGTCGATGAACCGCGACTTGAACGTCGGATAGACGAACCGATGCCAGTCAGCGCAGTGATTGCAGGCGAACGAGGCGTATTCGACCACGGTCACCGGAGCGTCGGCCCGGCCGATGCTGCGATCCGCGGCCGTGACCGGAGCGAGCGTCTGCGCCAAGGCGGAATCCGACCCCGACGCGGAAGCCGCGACCGCGGGCGCCGCCAGCGCCAGCGCCAGGATCAGAAGGGATTTCCGCCGGGTGGTCACCGCCGCCCTCAGCCCTTGGCCAGTTCGGCGTCGATCGCCCGCGAAAGGTCGGCGAAGCTGGGGCCGCTGGTCGATCCGGGCGTGATGACCTTGACGCCGTTGACGTAGAAGGACGGCGTGCCGTCCACACCGGCCGCCTGGGCGGCGCGAGCGCGGGCGTCGGCGGCCGCGATGTTCTCCGGGTCCTTGATGCAGGTCTCGATCTGCTGGTTGCTCAGCCCTGCGCCGTTGCCGATGCGGAACAGGGTGTCGCGCGGATTGACGCCCTGTTGCCATTCGCGCTGGCTGGACATGATGCCGCCGACGACGTCGAAATATTTGTCCTCGCCGGCGCAGCGCGCGATCATGAAGCCGGCGACGGCGACATTGACCGGGCCGGTCGGGAACTCGCGGAACACGAACCGGACCTTGTTGGTGTCGACATAGGCTGCCTTGAAGGCGGGCCAGGTTTCCTCGTGCCAGGCGGCGCAGACGCCGCAGGTGACCGAGGCGTATTCCACCACGGTGACCTTGGCGTCGGCCTCGGACGCGCCGATGGCCATGTCGCCCTCGGCCCCCGCGCCCGCGCCGCCGCCGCCGCAACCCGCCAGGGTCGCCATGGCGGCCAGGGCTGCGGCGGTCATCGCCGCGCGGCGGCTCATGGCGGCGTATTTGGTCTTGGCGCTCATGGCGTCGTCCTCAACTGGATGCGGGATTCGGGAGAGCATCGCGCGATTCCCCGGTGATACGCGCGCTTCAGCACTTTCGAGAACAGAAACGGCGAAGTTTTGTCAACGGCCCGATCGGTCGCGGCCCTTTTCCGGATCGCCCAGAACCGCCCGACCGAGCCGTTCCAGCGGCCCCTTCAGTGCCTCCGGCGCGGCCTCAAGGGCGGCCTTCAGTTCGGCCTCCTCGTGGGCGGCCAGGGGCTGGGCGGCCGGCCGGCGTATCGGGGCGGCGGCGATGTCGGAGGGTGGTTTGACCGGCCCCTGGGCGATCCGCAGCCGGTCGACGCTGCCGGCCCCGAGGAACAGATTGACCCGCGCCAGAATATCCTCGGACTGGTGTTGCACCAGCAGGGCGGCTGGTCCCGCCACACGCAGCTCCAGCGTACCGCCGGCGCCGCCCCGGCCCCTGGTCAGTTTCTGCGGTCGGGTCACCCGCGCCAGCCGGTCACCGACGATCTCGCGCCAGCGGGGCTCGAGCGCCGCGGCGCCGCGTCCGAACTTGCCGTCCAGCTCCTTGATCAGCCCCTGGAGCGCGCGCCCGGCCTTTGGCGTCGGGCGCGGCGCGGGGCGCGTGCGTCGGCGCGACAGGATCTCGCGGGCCTCGGCGTCAGTGGGAAGGGGGCGGCGCATCCAGCCATACTAGGCGAAACCACGCGACCGCGCACCGGGCGTTGACGTAGCGATCTGCGACGTTTGCGCGAAGGCAAACCCCCATTCCGGGTACCCCTGATATTGACCGTCTGCGGCAGAGCTTACTTAGGTGCTGTTACCGGTTACCTGACCGGTGTGTGGGGGTTTGGTGGTGGGTACCGTCGTCAGTTATTTCGAGCACAAGCGCCGTGCGAAGGGCGGTCGGGCGCGCCATATTGATCCTGTGATCGCCGAAATTCTCGAGGCCCTGCTCGTGCTCGGCGGCTGCGCCCATCGGCAGATGGTGGCGGATCAGATCGCCCAGCGACGCAGCGGTCGATCCTGTCCGGCGGAGGTCGCAGCGCGAGACGAAATATTCGCCGCCTTCGACGCCTATCTGGTCTGGGCTGCCGGCCGCAAGACCGCGCCGTTGCTGGAACGCCCGCTGGGTGTCGGCAGCTATCGCTGGGCCCTCACCGATGCCGGTGCGCGGCTGTTGCAGTTGTCGGCGCCCGCATCGCGGATGGTCCGCTGACAGCCGCGACAGGCGAGCGCCCGCCCATCCGCACCTTGGCCCAGCTCGCGGACGCCGAAACGCCGTCGGGATCCGGCTGGGCGACAGGCGGGAATGACACGATGACGCGGATCCAGCGGGCCAAGGTGGCCTGGCTCTGTGTGCGGCTGCAACTCGCCTATATCGAGATCACGCGCGGCCTGGTTGACGGGGACCTGGTCTGCAGCCTGCTGCTGCCGGCCATCCTTGATGCGAACGTCGGCCATCTTGATGCGGATCCGGATATCAGCCGGCGTCACCAGGCGCTGGACGCCGCCTATCCGGACGAATTGCGGCGACCCGCCAATGCCCTCAGCATCGCCCAGTTTCTGGAGATTCCGAGAGAGACGGCGCGCGCCAAACTGGCGGGCATGGTGGCGAACGGCGTGCTTCATCGGTCCCCGGCGGGCTACATCCTTCCTGCGTCCACGCTGATCTCGGACCGGTTCCTGCCGTCGATACCGCGCTATCTCGATGCGCTTGATGACTTCATCGGCGGCCTCGGCCTGATCCGCGCCTTCGGCCTGGGATCCGGCAGTCGCCTGGCCCATCCGGTCTGGCCGGTCGCCTGGGCCGCCATGCGGCTCAGCACCGCCCACGCCCTGCGCGAGACGGCCTACACGCGGGAACTGACCGCCGGGATGAATCTGACCGCCTGCCATATCCTGCTGACCGTCTGTCATTACGTGAGCGGCCAGCTCCGCCTTCCGGCGCAGATGCCGGCCCGTGGCGGGGAGCTATCGGTCCTGGAACCCACTTTCGCGCCGGTGCGGGGTTCGGCTGTCGCCGCGCGGCTGAACCTGCCGGAGGAGACGGTCCGACGGCATCTGACGCAGCTGGTCGCGGCGGGATATCTCTGCCGTGGCCCACAAGGCTATGACGTGGTGCACGACGCCGACACCCTGCCGATCTGGCGGATGTTCCAGAAGCGGGCCCAGGCCAACGCCCGGCAGTTGATCTGGCGGCTCACGACGACGGGCGTTGTTCCCTCGGCGGAGTGATCGCGACCGTGATCTTCAGTGGGCGCCCGCGCCGGGCGCGGCTATCAGAGCCGATGCCCTCCGCCCTCCGCGCCGCCCTGCTGGACTGGTACGACGCCCATGGGCGGACGCTGGCCTGGCGCGCCTCGCCGGGGTCGCAGGCGCCCGATCCGTATCGCGTCTGGCTTTCCGAGGTGATGCTGCAGCAGACCACGACGCCGCACGCCACGCCCTATTTCCAGGCCTTCACGACCCGATGGCCGACGGTGACCGATCTGGCGGCGGCGGAAGACGCGGACGTCATGGCCGCCTGGGCGGGCCTCGGCTACTACGCCCGCGCCCGAAACCTGCTGGCCTGCGCGCGAGCCGTGGCGAACGCGCATGGCGGTGTGTTTCCGGACACAGAGGCCGGACTGCTGGCCCTGCCGGGGGTCGGCGCCTATACCGCGGCCGCCGTGGCCGCCATCGCCTTCGACCGCCCGGCCAATGTGGTCGACGGCAATGTCGAGCGGGTCATGGCGCGGCTGTTCGCGGTCGAGACCCCGCTGCCTGCCGCGAAGCCGGAGCTCAAGCGCCTCGCCGCCACCCTGGTCGCCGCCGACCGTCCGGGCGACTGGCCGCAGGCCCTGATGGACCTCGGCGCGACGGTCTGCCGCCCCGGAAAACCGTTGTGCGAGGCCTGTCCGCTGACCGCGTGGTGCGCCGGCTACGCTTCGGGTCATCCCGAGCGGTGGCCGCTGAAGACGAAGAAGGCCGAGCGGCCGCACCGCGCCGGCGTGGCCTGGGTTTTGCGCGACGATCGGGGGCGGGTGGGGCTGGTGCGTCGGCCGGACAAGGGGTTGCTGGGAGGGATGCTGAGCCTGCCGACGTCGGACTGGAGCGTGACGCCGTCGGACGCCACGCCGCCCGTCGCCGCCGACTGGCGCGAGGCGGGGGCGATCGAGCACGTCTTCACCCATTTCTCGCTGACGCTGACCGTGCGGGTCGCAGAGGGAAGCGGCGACTTCCTCTGGACGGATCCGGAGGCGGCGCTGGCCGCCCTGCCGACCGTCTTCCGCAAGGCGCTGGAGCGAGGTCTGGCCTAGCGGACCGTCCGCACCGACACCGGCCCTTCCCGGCGCAGGGGGATGACCACCGTTTGGTTTCCCGTCTGCTGGAACGCCAGATCGACCCGGCCGGCGCCGACCTGCAGATTGGTGACGTTCAGCCGGTCGATGCCCGCCGGCAGGACCGGGTCGTCGATCTCCACGGTTCCTGCGACCGCATCAATGCTGATCCCCAGCGCCGACTGCAGCATCAGGAACACCGACCCCGCGGCCCAGGCCTGTGGCAGGCAGGCGACGGGATAGGCGATCGGCGGCTCGCCGGGATTGCGCTCGAAGCCGCAGAACAGTTCGGGCAGGCGCAGGTGGAAATGCGCCGCCGCCGCATAGATCTCGCCCAGCAGCAGGGCCACCGCCCGGCGCTCGCCGTAGCGGGCCATGCCCGCCGCCGCCATGGCTGTGTCGTGGGGCCAGACCGAGCCGTTGTGATAGCTCATCGGATTGAACCGGGCCTGACCGGTGGCCAGTGTCCGCACGCCCCAGCCCGAGCGGAACTCGGCGCCCAGCAACCGCTTCGTCACCCGCTTCGCCCGCTCGACAGAGGGCAGGCCGGTGAACAGCAGGTGGCCGGCGTTGGAGCCGATCGACCGGCATGGCTCGCCGTCGCCGTCCAGGGCGATGGCGTAGAAGCCTTCGTCCTCCATCCAGAACCGGTCCTCGACCAGCGCCCGGACCCGCTCGGCCTGGGCCGCCCATGCCGCCTGCCGGTCGTCGCCCAGGGCGCCCGCCAGTTCGGCCATCGCCTGCCAGGCGGCAAAGGCGTAGCCCTGCACCTCCAGCAGGGCGATGGGCCCTTTCGGAAACCGGCCGTCGCTGTGGAAGATGGAGTCCTCGGAGTCCTTCCAGCCCTGGTTCGACAGGCCCGTCTCGGCCCCGCGCTGATAGCTGATCAGGCCGTCGCCGTTGAAATCGCCATGGTCCTTCATCCAGCCGACGGCGGCGATCAGACTGGGCCAGAGCCGGCGGATCAGTTCAAAGTCGCCGGTCCGCCGTGCATAGGCGCCGGCCAGGGCCACGAACAGGCAGGTCGTATCGACGCCGCCGTAGTAGAGGCCGAACGGCACCTCGCCGAGCGCGCTCATCTCGCCGCCGCGGGTCTCGTGCATGATCTTGCCCGGCGCGGAGTCCTGGAAGGCGGAGAATTCCGTCGCCTGCCGCATGGCGAGGTAGGTCAGCACGCCCTTGGCCAGCGAGGGGTCGAGCCACAGCATCTGCCAGGCCGTGATGATCCCGTCCCGCCCGAACGGCGTCGAGAACCAGGGCACGCCGGCATAGGGATAGGGGCCGGTCGGCAGGTCGGTCGTCAGCAGGGCGACATCGGCGCGGCTCTGGTCCAGCCAGTCATTGAAGCGCGGGCTGCGGGGCCCCCTCAGAGACGCGCCGCGCCGTCGACGGGCGCGCATGGCCAGCCGCGCCTGCAAGGCGTTCTGCCTGTAACGGACCTCGTCAGGCTGATCGCAGCGGTCCGGACCGCATTCCACATAGAGGTCGCAGCGCCGGCCCTTGGGCAGGCTGAACATGAAGTCCGCGCGCGATCCGGTGAGCCGCGCGGGCGGCTCGGAGAAGGCCAGACAACTGGTGCGCCGGACCTCGTCCAGCCCGACATAGGCGAAGGTGACGCGGCGGCCGTCGTGGACCGGCGGCTCGGTGGTCCCTCGCTTTTCGCGCAGGGTGCCACGCACCTGGAAGATGTCGGCGAAGTCAGCGGCGAAATCGATCGTCAGAGGCAGAAGCACGTCCTCGACGCCGTGATTGACCATGCGGATCCGCTCGAACATCCGGCGATCCCACACGAACCGCCGCCGCTCGATATGCAGCACGCCTGCCGGGGCCGAACGACCGCCCATCGGGGGCAGGGGCCGGTTGGTCGAATGGCAGGTGAAATAGACGTTGTCCTGGCTGACGCCGGAACTCAGCTGCGACGGGCGCGCCTGTCCGACCTTCATCACCAGCCGTGACAGGATGCGGGTGTCGCCGACGAACAGGCCGTCGGCCCCGCCCTTCAGGTCGCCCCAGCCGTCGGCCACCAGGAAGGTGTCGCCGTCCTTCAGCGCCATCAGCCGTTCAAGGCCGTCGGCTTCGCCGGATTCCGTGGCGGTGGTCTGGACCGTATAGGCGTCGTCCATGAGGGCTCCGGATGGCGGGCGTGACGGCGTCAGGCTGGCGTATGATTGCGAACGCTTGAGGGCCGTAACCCGTTCATCCGGCGCCGGTCAGAGATTGGCGGCCGCGAAGCTCCGGTCCTCGGACGGGCGCAGGGGCGTCACCACATCGGCGATCGCCTCTTCCGCGAACGGCCTTCGCGCCAGCAGGTCGCCGTAGACGTCCAGATAGCGCCGCGCCATGGCGGTGGCCGAGAAACGCAGATCGAAACGGGCGCGGATGGCGTGTCGATCCAGCAGATGCGCGCGACCGGCCGCGGCGACGGCCTGTTCCAGCGTATCCACGAGGAAGCCGGTCTCGCCATCCTCGATCACCTCCGGCGTCGAGCCGCAGCGGAAGGCCACCACAGGCGTGCCGCAGGCCATGGCCTCGATCATCACAAGGCCGAAGGGCTCGGGCCAGTCGNNACCTTGGCCGCGATCTTCAGCGGCTTGTTCAGCCGGGTGGCGATCTCGATGGCGCGATCCGGCCGCTTCTCGGGCGAGATGCGGCCAAGGAAGGCGAGGTAGCCGGCTGCCTTGGGTGCGAAGCGGTACAGGTCTCCGGGCATCCCGTGGTGGACCGTGGCCTTCCAGCTGGCGCGGGGCAGGGGGCCCCTCTGGTCGTCGGAGATCGAGACCAGCCCGAACTCGGCCCAGCGATCGTAGACGCCCCCGATGTCCTTCATGTCCAGCCGGCCGTGAAGGGTCGTGATCGTCTTGTCGGCGCAGCGCGAGAAGAAGGGGAAGTGGATCATGTCGGTATGGAAATGGATCACATCGAACTCGTCGGCGCGCTTCAGCACTTCGGACAGCAGGGTCATGTGGGCCGCGAGATCGGACTTCAGCGGGGCCGGATCCAGCCGGATGGCCTGATCCCGAACCGGCACCAGGCGGGCCCGGGTTTCGGCGTCGGCGCTGGCGAACAGGGTGACGTCATGGCCGAGGTCAACGAGCGCGTCGGTCAGATGGGCGACAACGCGCTCGGTCCCGCCGTACAGCTTCGGCGGCACGNNCACGGCTTCGTACAGCGGCGTGACTTGCGCGATCTTCATGGGCGAGGCTCCCGGCGCTCGCGGGGAGGCGAGGCGCCGGATCAGCAACCGTCTGGTGTGGGCGAGGTTCCCGGAATGGAGATTTTTACCGTGAAAAACCGGACCCTTACCGTGATGTCAGTGTCCGTTACCGGTCACTGCATGCCCGCCCGGACCTCGGCTCTCAGGGCGTCGATCGAGCGCAGGCCCTGGTCGGTCTTGAAGCGCCAGTAGGTCCAG
>DDSO01000108.1 GCA_002343425.1 Brevundimonas sp. UBA2388 | reverse complement strand
AGAACCTGGAAGAGGCGCTGGAAGGCTTCGCCGGCTGCGCCGTGGTCATCTCCCACGACCGCTGGTTCCTGGACCGGCTGGCCACGCACATCCTGGCGTTCGAAGGCGACAGCCATGTCGAATGGTTCGAGGGGAATTTTGAAGCCTATGAGGAAGACAAGAAGCGTCGCCTCGGGGTGGAGAGCCTCATCCCGCACCGGATCAAGTTCCAGAAATTCGGGCGCTGATCCAAAAGCCTCTGCAAACGGCCTCCCGGGAATCTCGGGAGGCCGTTTTTCATCGGGCGCGACTGGACTAGAGTCCCCCCATGCCCAACCGCCCCGCCCTCCTCATCATGCAGCGCCATCTCGCGCCGCTGACCGCCTTCCTCGAAGCCGACTACACTGTCTACCGGTTCTGGGAGGGGCCGCCGGCGGAGGCTCAGGGGCAGATACGGGCGCTGGTGGTGGCGGGGGAGTTTCCGCTGGACAAGGCGCTCATCGAGAGCCTGCCGGCGCTGCAACTGATCGCCTGTTTCACCTCGGGCTATGACGGGATCGATGTCGATTGGTGCCGGGCGCGGGGGCTGCCGGTCAGCCATGCGCCGGGGGTCAATCACGAGGATGTGGCCGACCACGCCCTGGGCCTGATTCTGGCGGCGCGGCGGCGGATCGCCGACGGGGACCGCAGCCTGCGGGCCGGCGGGTGGACGGTGGATTCGAAGATGATCACGCCGTCGCTCAAGGACCAGCGGCTGGGCATCGTCGGTCTGGGCTCGATCGGCGAGGCCGTGGCCCGGCGCGCCGAGGCGATGCGGATGGCGGTGCGCTGGTGGGGGCCCCGCGAGAAGACGGCGGCGTGGCCGTACGCGGGCTCGCTGCTGGAGCTGGCGCGGGACAGCGACATACTGGTGGTCGCCTGCAAGGCCGATGAGACCAATCGCGGCCTGATCTCACGCGAGGTGATCGAGGCGCTGGGGCCGCAGGGACTGCTGGTCAACGTCGCGCGCGGGCAGCTGGTGGACGAGACGGCGCTGATCGCGGCGCTCAAGGACGGGCGGCTGGGTCAGGCGGCGCTGGATGTGTTCGAGGAGGAGCCGACCGATCCGGCCCGCTGGGCCGATGTGCCCCATACGGTGCTGACGCCGCACACGGGCGGGGCCACGACCGAGGCGGTCCAGGGCATGCTGATGCTGCTGATCCAGAACCTGCGGGCGGCGTTCGCGGGCGAGCCGCTGAAGACGCCCGTGGACTGAGACCCCGGGCGCGGTCAGTCGCCGCTGGGCATGTCCGGGAAGGGATTGGCCGGCTCGCGGGGCGGCATGGCGATCGGCGCGGACGGCGCCGGAGGTCGGGGCAGTTCGGTGTCGCTGAGCCGGCCGTCGCCGTTCGCATCCATGCGGCTGAACATCCGCTGCGCCCCGGCGGTCATCTCCTCGAGGCTGATGCGGGAATCCCGGTTTGCGTCTGACTGGGCGATCATGGCCCGCAGGCGCGACCCGCCCATGGCGGCGACCGTCGGGTTGGCCAGAAGGGCCAGCTCATTGCCGGTGAGGAGAGCGTCCTGATTGGCGTCGAGCCGGGTGAACAGACGCTCGGCCCAGGGAGCCACGGCGTCGTCGGTGCGCGGCAGGGTGAACATCTCGGCGCCGCCGCCGCCCATGCCTGCGCCCATGCCGCCGCCAGCGGGCCTGCCGCCGCCCGCGCCGTTCATACGCCCGAACATCTGCTGGGCCCCGGCGGTGAGTTCCTCGACGGTGACGCGGGTATTGCCGTCGGAGTCCGCCGCCAGGATCATCATCCGCATGCGAGCGCCCATCGGGGCCGCCGCCGGACTGTCGAGGACGGCCAATTCGTCCTCGGTGATGGCGCCGTCCTGGTTGGCGTCAAACCTTGTGAACAGCCGCTCGGCCCATGGCTGAACCTCCTCTGCCGTGCGCGGAAAGCCGCCCATACCGCCACCCGGGCCGCTGCCTGGCGGCGGGGTCTGGGCGGCCACGGTTCCGGCGAGAGCCGACAGGAGAACGATGGGGGCGACGAGCGCAATCGGGCGAAGGGTCATGGATGGCCTCACGACAGGAGTTTGCCGTTGCACGCAGACTGGCCCCCGATCCGGCGTCTGACCAGCAATTTTCCTTGCCAAATCATATAAGGATATCTTTATATAAAGAGATGTCGTTGACCGCTGACCAGACTGTCGAAGCCCTGCGCGCCGTGGGCGAGCCGACCCGCCTGAGGGTGCTGTCGCTGCTGGCCGGCGAGGAACTGTCCGTGGTGGAGCTGTCGCGCATCCTGGACCAGAGCCAGCCGCGGGTGTCCCGACATCTGAAGCTGATGGCCAACGCCGGGCTAATCGAGCGCTTCCCGGACGGCGCGCGCGTCTTCTATCGTCTATCCTCGGACCTGCCGGCGCGGCGGCTGATCGATACAGTGCTGGATTTGCTGGACGTTTCGGCAGGCGAGGCCGATGACCGGCGACTTGAAACCGTCCGGCGCGATCGCGAAGCCGCCGCCGGCGCCTATTTTGAACGCGTCGCGCCGCAGTGGGACCGCATCCGCTCGCTTTATGTAAGCGAGAGCGCCGTCGAGGCGGCCATCACCCGGGCGGCGGGGAACGGGCCGTTCGAGCGGGTCGTCGATCTGGGCACCGGTTCGGGCCGGATGCTGACCCTGCTGGGCAAGAAGGCGAAGATGTCGGTCGGGCTGGATCTCAGCCAGAACATGCTCAACATCGCGCGCGCCAATGTGACGAAGGCGGGTCTCGACAAGGTCGAACTGCGCCACGGCGATATTTTCGCAACCCGGCTGCCCGAACAGAGCGCGGACCTGGTGATCGTGCATCAGGTGCTGCACTACCTCGCTGATCCGGCCGCGGCGGTGGCCGAGGCCGCGCGGCTGGTCATGCCGGGCGGACGGCTGTTGATCGTCGATTTCGCCCCGCATCAGCTCGAATATCTGCGCGAGGAACATCAGCACCGCCGACTGGGATTCGCGGATGACGAGATGGGCCGCTGGCTGACCGCAGCCGGGCTGAAGCCCAGCGCGCCGATCGCCCTGCCCCCTGACACAGATGGTTTGACGGTCTCGATCTGGACCGCCGAACGCCCGGCCGTCGCCGCGGAGAAGGTCGCATGAGCATCGCCCCCCGCAGCCTGGCCGAGGCCCGCGCCCTGTTGCTGTCGCCGCTTGGTCCGGTGGCTCGCGCCGGGCAGGACCTATCGCGTCCGCGCGTCTCGTTTGAGTTCTTCCCGCCCAAGTCCGACGAGGCTGAGGCCAATCTGTGGAAGGCCGTGACCCGGCTGGCGCCGCTGGAGCCCGAGTTCGTCTCGGTCACCTATGGCGCGGGCGGCTCGACCCGCGAGCGGACCCACCGCACGGTGCAGCGCATCCTCGCAGAGACCGCCCTGACGCCGGCGGCCCACCTGACCTGCGTCGAGGCCAGCAAGGATGAAGTCGACTCCGTCATCGAGGGTTACCGCGAGGCAGGCGTGCGGCACATCGTGGCCCTGCGCGGCGATCCGCCGGGCACCAGCGGCATCGGCGGCGCTTATGTTCCGCGTACAGACGGTTACGCCAACGCCACCGAACTGACCGCCGCGATTACGGCTCGGGGCGGGTTCGACGTTCTGGTCGGCTGCTATCCCGAGGGCCATCCCGAGAGCCCGTCGGCGGCGCATGACCTCGATGTGCTGAAGGCCAAGGTCGACGCGGGGGCGACGCGGGCGATCAGCCAGTTCTTCTTCGACATCGACGCCTTCCTGCGCTTCCGCGACCGGGTGCGGGCCGCGGGCGTGACCGTACCCATCATTCCGGGCGTCATGCCGGTCAGCAATTTCAATGGCTTGAAGCGGATATCGGCGGCGTGCGGCGCGGCGGTGCCTGACTGGCTGGCGGCCCATTTCGAGGGGCTGGACGACGACCCGGAGACCCGCAAACTGATCGCCGCCTCTGTGGCCGCCGAGACCTGCGCCCGGCTGCAGGAAGAGGGTTTCGCCGACTTCCACTTCTACACATTGAACCGCGCCGATCTGGTCTATGCTATCTGCCGGGTGCTGGGCGTGCGAGAGACGAAGGCCGCCGCAGTATGAGTTCCCCCCTCCCCCGCAGCGAACGGATCGCCGCCCTGCACCGGGCCGCGAAGGAACGCATCCTCGTGCTCGACGGCGCCTGGGGCGTGATGATCCAGCGCAGCGAACTGTCGGAAGAGGATTTCCGCGGCGACCGCTTCGCCGGCCACGTCGGCCAGATGAAGGGCAACAACGACATCCTGTGCCTGACCCGGCCCGACATCATCGCCGGCCTGCACGACCAGTATTTCGCCGCAGGCGCCGACATTTCCGAGACCAACACCTTCTCGGCCACCGTCATCGCCCAGGACGACTACAAGCTCGACCAACAGTCGGTGTGGGACATCAATCTGGAAGGCGCGAAACTGGCCCGCGCCGCAGCGGATCGCTGGACGGCGAAGGAGCCGCACAAGCCGCGCTTCGCCGCCGGCTCGATCGGGCCGCTTAACAAGATGCTGTCGATGTCGTCGGACGTGAACGACCCCGGCGCGCGGCTGGTGACCTTCGACCAGGTCTATGACGCCTATCGCCATCAGGTGAAGGCGCTGAATGAAGGCGGGGTCGATCTGTATCTGATCGAAACCATCACCGACACGCTGAACTGCAAGGCCGCGATCAAGGCGATCAAGGACCTCGAGGACGAGGGGATGGAGGCCCTGCCGATCTGGATTTCGGGGACCATTACCGACCGCTCGGGCCGGACCCTGTCGGGCCAGACGGCCGAGGCCTTCTGGAACAGCGTGCGGCATGCGAAGCCGTTCGCCATCGGCTTCAACTGCGCCCTGGGGGCTGATCTGATGCGGCCCTTCATCGCCGAACTGAGCCGCGTGGCCGACACCCTCGTCGCCGCCTATCCCAACGCCGGCCTGCCCAACGCCATGGGCCAGTATGACGAGGAGCCGCACCAGACGGCCCACTTCATCGAGGAATGGGCGGCGTCGGGCCTGGTGAATATCGTCGGCGGCTGCTGCGGCACGACGCCGGAGCACATCCGGCACACGGCGGAGGCGGTATCGAAATTGCCGACGCGGGAAATCCCCGAACGGCCGGTCGCCATGCGCCTGTCCGGCCTCGAACCCTTTGAACTGGTAGCGTAGTGCGCCCCACCTTCATCAACGTCGGCGAGCGGACCAACGTCACCGGCTCGGCCAAATTCAAGAAGCTGATCATCGACGGCGACTATTCCGCCGCCCTGTCGGTGGCGCGGCAGCAGGTCGAGGCGGGCGCCTCGGTGATCGACATCAATATGGATGAGGGCCTGCTGGATTCGCAGCAGGCGATGATCACCTTCCTCAATCTGATCGCCGCCGAGCCCGACATCGCCCGCGTGCCGGTCATGATCGACAGCTCCAAATGGGAGGTGATCGAGGCGGGACTGAAGTGCGTCCAGGGCAAGCCTATCGTGAACTCGATCTCGATGAAGGCGGGCGAGGCCGAGTTCCGCGAGCAGGCGGTCAAATGTCTGCGCTACGGGGCCGCGGTGGTGGTCATGGCCTTTGACGAGGTGGGCCAGGCCGACACCGCCGCGCGCAAGATCGAGATCTGCACGCGGGCTTACCGCATCCTCGTCGACGAGGTCGGCTTCCCGCCCGAGGACATNNACAACTATGCCGTCGACTTCATCGAGGCGACGAAGGTCATCAAGGCCACCCTGCCCTATGCGCGGGTGTCGGGTGGGGTGTCGAACGTCTCCTTCAGCTTCCGCGGCAACGAGCCGGTGCGCCGGGCGATCCACAGCGTCTTCCTGTACCACGCCATCCAGGCGGGCATGGACATGGGCATCGTCAACGC
>DDSO01000034.1 GCA_002343425.1 Brevundimonas sp. UBA2388 | reverse complement strand
GCAGGTGCGTCCCCCGGTCGTCGTCCCGAATGCACCGCCGCCTCCGGTGACGCTGCCGATCGAGCCGACGAAGAAGGAAGACCGTGTCGAGTACCGGGGTCCCCCGGTCATCGTTCCCGGACCGCCTCCGCCTCCGGCGCCTCCGGCTCCGCCGCGGCCGTCGGTCGTGACGAACCCGAGCTGGGGTCGTCAGGTCGTTCCCGAGTATCCGGAACGCGCCGCGGCTCGTGGTATCGAGGGCATCTCGACGGTGCGGGTCAGCTGCGGCCTGCAGCCCAACGGCAGCCTTACGGATTGCCGGGTGCTGTCGGAAGATCCTCCGGGCATGGGCTTCGGCTCCGCCGCTCTCGCCGCCGCCCGTCGTTCGCGGGTGACGCCGGGTACGGTCGACGGCGCCGCCGTCGGCGCCCGGGTGGAATGGAACGTCCGCTTCCGTCCGCCCCCGCCGGAGTAATCCGTCGGATCAACCATACGACAGCGTCCCGGAGGTCCGCCTCCGGGGCGTTTTCGTCTGCGCCATGTCGATTATCGCGGCGGCTTGCTTGATCAGTCCCGACGGTCCCGCTAGAACCCGCCCTCGCGTCGCCCCATGCGGGCCTGCGCCGCCTTAGCTCAGTTGGTTAGAGCGCCGGTTTGTGGAACCGGAGGTCCTCAGTTCAAGCCTGAGAGGCGGTACCATCTCCCATCTTGCGGAGGCGTATCACGGCATGACCGAAACGCCCCCCGGCTGGGACCCCCAACAGTACAGTCGGTTCGAGGCTGAGCGCGACCGCGCCGCCCTGGATCTGTTGCTGCGCCTGCCCGGCGCGCTCGATCCGCGCGAGATCTGGGATCTGGGCTGCGGCGCAGGCCAGCATGCGGCCCTGCTGAAGCGCCGGCACTCGCGCGCCGTGGTGCACGGGCTGGATTCCAGCGTCGATATGCTGGCGCGTGCGCGGGCGCTCGGGGCTGATGTCGACTGGCGTCAGGGCGATATTGCGGACTGGAGTCCCGAAGCCCCGGCCGACCTGATTCTGGCCAACGCCTCCCTGCACTGGCTGCCCGACCATCCGTCCCTGCTGCGGCGGCTGACGGGCGCGCTGGCGCCGGGCGGCGTGCTGGCGATCCAGATGCCGATGGCGCACGAGACCCGCCACCACATGCTGGCGCGCGCCGTCGCGGCCGATGGGCCGTGGGCCGCCTCGCTCCAGGGGGTCGAGCCCATCGCACCCCTGCTGACGCCCGAGGCCTATTACGGCTTGCTGGCCGAAACCTGTGGCGAGATCGATATCTGGGCGACCACCTATCTTCACGCCCTGAGCGGACCCGATGCGGTGCTGGAATGGATGAAGGGCACGGCGCTTCGACCTATTCTCTCGGCCCTCGACGATCCGGCTATGCGCGGGGATTTTCTTTCCGCCCTCGGCGCGCGCCTTTGGGAAGCGTTTCCACCACGTCCGGACGGCGTGACCCTGTTGCCGTTTCCGCGGCTGTTCCTGGTAGCGCGACGTCGCTGACCGATCGGCGGCGGCGCAGACCGGTGACCGGACCGTCCAGTTTCGCGAGCGTTTCGGCGGCGGCGAGATAACCGGCGGCGACCCCGGCGTCGAACCCCTTCCAGTCGCGGATGTCCAGGCCGTCCGGCGTCGGCTGGATCAGGACGTCGGTGGCGGCGCGCGAGCTCTCGATGTCGGCGTCCGTGGTCAGGGTGGCCGAGCGCATCAGGATGGAGACGATGGGGGGGCCTCGCCGCCAGGCCCCGGTGACGATGAGTCGCCAGATCGACGGCGGGTGCTCGATGAGGTCGGGATCGACGCCGCGGGCCTCGGACATGTCGATGCCGATGATCGGGCCCGAATGCATCTGTCGCATGACCTCGGTCGGCAGGTTCCTGAGCACCGCGCCGTCGACGAGGACCTGGCGGTCGATGACGATGGGCGGCAGCAGACCCGGTATGGCGATGGAGGCGCGTATGGCCCGGCGCATCAGGCCGCGCCGGTGGACCTCGATCTTGCCGCTGGTCAGATTGGTCGAGACGGCGAAGAAGGGGCGCGCCAGGTCGGCGAGATCGGTCTCGCCATAGGCCTCCAGCAACAGACGATCGACCTTGTGCGCCCGGGTCATGGCCAGCATGGGGAAGGTGATGTCCGAGAGGGGATCGCTCTCGACGAAGGCCTTGTGGATGCGGGCCTCCAGCTCTTCCTGCGACCAGCCCATGGCCGGCCCGGCGGCGATGACGGCGCCCATGGACGAGCCGCCGACGAAATCGATCGGCACCTTCGCCTCATGCAGGGCTCGCAGGGCGCCGATGTGGGAATAGGCCCGGGCGCCGCCGCCCGACATGACCACGCCGACGGCCGAGCCGGTGACGACGCGCGCCATGCGGGCGGCGTCGGCCTGGTCGCCCTCGATCGCCTGGAACCAGCGCCCGGGTTGAATGGCGTCGAGCCAGACGGCGGTATTGGCGGGCCGGGCCATGCGCGGGTCACGCAACAGGATCAGGTCGGTGCGGCGCTGGGCGTCCAGCACCCCCGCGTGGGGCATGGGCCGGTTGGGCGGGGCCATCAGGCCGGCGCCGACCACGAAAACCCGGTCGACCTGCCGGGCGCACAGGGCGGCCCAGGCGGGCTCGTCCGTTTCGGCGACATAGAGGACGAAGTCGTGAGCGTCCTCGACCCGGCTGAACCAGTCGGCGGCGGAGGAGAGGGCGGACTGGTCGATGACCTGGCAGGTGAAGCCGTCGGCCTCTATGGCCGCGGCGATGCGTTCGATGAAGGCGCGGATCGGGCGGGGGCGGGCGGAGATGAAGCCGAAGACGCTGGGTTCGCCTCCCCCCGAGCGCCGGTCGCGGGCGCGCTGGATCATCAGCCGGGACAGTTCGACCATCAGGTCGGGCTCGGTCCGCGCGGCCTCGAAGAAGGCGTCGCGGGGCAGGGCCAGGACCTCGCAGTCGCGCAGGGCGACCACGTCAGCGGTGTGTTCGGTGCCGGCCAGCATGGCCATTTCGCCGGCCGGCTCTCCGGGCCGGATGACGCCGACGAACTGGGGCGGGCGATCCTCGCCGTGATCGCGGCGGAACACCCCCAGACGGCCGCTTCGGAGGAGATACAGGGTGTCGGCGGCGTCGCCCTCGGCGAACAGGGTCTCGCCGCCGGTCAGGGCGAACCAGCTCGCGCGCGTCGTCTTGCCGCCCTCGAAGATGCGGTGAAGGGCGTCTTCCAGCCGGTCTGAGCGGGGAGCGGGCATCTTGGGGATTAGGGATTAGGGATCAGGGATTGAGGATCAGGGAATCGAGGACGTGCGGGTCGGATGGTCGCAGCATCCTGCCCTAATCCCTAATCCCTGATCCCTAATCCCTACCAGGCCCCCATCTCGCGCAGCCGCTTCGCCAGATCCTCCGGCACCTCGCCGGCGTCCAGGGTCGACAGGTCCGGCGGCGCGTCCTTCGGCTCCAGATAGCGCCAGCCCTGGAAGGGCCGGCGCGCCTGGGGGGCGGTGCGGACCAGGTCGGGCGAGAGCTTGATGTGGCACATGCTGGCCTTGCCCTCGCCCCGGGTGGCGATGTCGAGAATGGGCATGCGGCAGGTCACCGAGCCCTTCATCACCCAGTACAGCGAGCCGCCGTCCTCCAGCTCCGCCGCCCGCTTGGGGGTCATCCGGGTGTGGACGGTCAGCCACTCGCCCTTGGCGGCGCGGCGCTCCAGCGTTTCCACCTTCGCCACGCCGACGCACAGCTTGATCATGTGAAGCGGCAAACGATCCTCTTTCTCGCATTCCGGCCGGCGACGCCCTGTTCCGTGGGCGGGAGATTGTTCTCGGACAAGGCGCGGAGCGCCGGGGCCGCCCACCATCAGGGAACACGATGCGGGAGATACATCATGTTCAAGGCGAATGTCGGCGGTCTGGATCGATTTCTGCGGATCATCGTCGGGCTCGGCCTGATCGGGATCGTCTTTGTCGGGCCGCAGACGCCATGGGGCTGGGTCGGCGTCGTGCCGCTGCTGACCGGCCTGTTCGGGACCTGTCCGCTCTACACGCTGCTGGGCATCCGGACCTGCCCCCGGCGATAGCGCCCCCGGGCGGCTCGTCGGCGCGAGACAAGGTCCGGCGGGCGGCGTAAGAATCGGCATGCGAATTGATCGACGCAGGGCAATTACGGGCGTCGCCGGACTGGCGATCCTGGGCTTTGCCCCTGTCGCGGTCGCAGGGATGAACGGGCACGCCATGTACGGACTGATCGGCAAGATGACAGCGACGCCGGGCCAGCGGGACGCCCTGTGCGCCATCCTCCTGGAGGGGCTGGGCCGGATGCCGGGTTGCCTCAGCTATGTGGTCGCCCATGACCCGGCGGACGCGGACACCATCTGGGTCACAGAGGTCTGGACCGACGAGGCGGCCCACCGCGCCTCGCTGCAGGTCCCGGAGGTGCGCGAAGCGATCCGCAAGGGCATGCCGCTGATCGCAACGTTCGGGGATGCGCAGGTGACGCGTCCGGTGGGCGGGGTGGGGCTGCTGGCGGGTGGCTAGTGGTTAGTGGTTAGTGGTTAGNNGGTTAGTGGTTAGTGATTGCGGCCTCGTCGTCAGCGGAAGGGCGGCGCGGACCGCGCCATCGCCCCGGCGTCGGCCAGCCACTAACCACTAACCACTCGCCACCCGCCACTCACCCCGCGGCCGTGACCGAGGCCAGCACCATATCCGCCGACACCTGATCGCCGACCGAGACGCTGATCTCGCCGACCACGCCGTCGAACGGGGCGACGAGGGCGTGCTCCATCTTCATGGCCTCGAGCACGACGACGGGCTGGCCCTTGGTGACCGTGTCGCCGGGTTTGGCGGGGGTGGCGACGATCTTGCCGGGCATCGGGGCGCGAAGCGAACCGTCGGAGGCGGCGGCGGAGCCGGAGCTTCCGGCGCTCCGCCAGTCCCGGACTTCCACCGCATCGCCCACATCAAACAGTACGGTAACGTCCGCGCGCTCGAGGGTGGAAATCAGTTCGTCATCCACCCAGACGCCGCTCGATAGCCGGTCGGGATTCACGCCTCCGGGGGCGACCTTGAATGCCTGGTCGCCGACAAAGGCATCATACCAGTCAGCGTGTCCGGATTGCTGTTTGGCCAACACCGCTTCGCGCCGTTCTCCATCCACCATGCCGACCGCCTTCATGGAAGGCGCGCCATTCAGGCGGAATCCGAGGCTGTTCCCCCGCCACCCGGCCCAGGGCGATGTTTCCTCTTCGTGCGGGAGGCTGACCGTGCGTCGACGGTCCTCGAATTGGTCCGCGAGACCAGCCGCGATCACCGCGGCCCGGAGGCGCTTTTCGGTGAGCATCTCGCTCTCGGCGCCGATCAGGCCTGTATCAACGTCGCCTTCGACAAAGCGCGGGTGCTCAAGACACCGGACGAGGAAGCCTGCGTTGGTCCTCACCGGCCAGACCTCGACCTCCGCACAGGCCTCGGCAAGTGCTTCCGCCGCCTCTTCCCGCGTCTCCGCGTGCACGATCAGCTTGGCGATCATGGGGTCGTAGAACTGGCTGACCTCGCCGCCCTGTTCGACGCCCGTGTCCACCCGCACGCCGTCGGGCATGATGAAATGCTCGAGCTTGCCGATGCTGGGCAGGAAGCCGTTGGCCGGGTCCTCGGCATAGAGGCGGGCTTCCATGGCCCAGCCGTTCAGGGGGATGTCGGCCTGTTTCATCGGGATGGGCTCGCCGGCGGCGACGCGGAACTGCCATTCGACGAGATCGAGACCGGTGACGAGCTCGGTCACCGGATGCTCGACCTGGAGGCGGGTGTTCATCTCCATGAACCAGATGCGGTCGGCCTTGAGGCCGTCGGAGGCGTCGGCGATGAATTCGATGGTGCCGGCGCCCTCGTAGTTCACGGCCTTGGCGGCGCGGACGGCGGCGTCGGTGACGGCCTTGCGGGTGGCGGCGTCCATGCCGGGGGCAGGGGCTTCCTCGATCACCTTCTGGTGGCGGCGCTGCAGGGAGCAGTCGCGCTCGTAAAGGTGGACGACGGTCCCGTGCGTGTCGCCGAAGACCTGCACCTCGATGTGGCGCGGGCGGGTGATGTATTTCTCGATCAGGACGCGGGGGTCGCCGAAGGAGGACTGGCCCTCGCGCTGGGCCGAGGCGAGGCCGTCGGCGAAGTCTTCAGCGCGATCGACCTTTTTCATGCCCTTGCCGCCGCCGCCGGCGACGGCCTTGATCAGCACCGGATAGCCGATGGCGTCGGCTTCCCTCTGCAGGCGGTCCGGAGACTGGTCCTCGCCCAGATAGCCGGGGGTGACCGGCACGCCGGCCTCGATCATCAGGGATTTGGCGGCGTCCTTCAGCCCCATGGCGCGGATGGCGGCGGGGGGCGGGCCGATCCAGACCAGTCCGGCGGCCATGACGGCTTCGGCAAAGTCGGCGTTCTCGGACAGGAAGCCATAGCCCGGATGGATGGCCTCGGCGCCGGTCTGTTTCGCTGCGGCCAGCACCTTCGCGGCGTCCAGATAGGACTCACGGGCGGCGGCGGGTCCGATCAGGACGGCTTCATCGGCCTCGCGGACGTGCAGCGCCTGCGCATCGGCTTCGGAATAGACGGCGATGGTCCGGATGCCCATGCGGCGGGCGGTCCGGAAGACGCGACAGGCGATCTCGCCGCGATTGGCGACCAGGACGGAGGTGAACATGGGTCGGTTGTAGAGGTGGCGAGTGGCTAGTGGCTAGTGGCTAGTGGCTGGCCGGCATCTGAGCGCTGTGATGGGGGTGTCGCCCGTCCGCTGACAAGGCAGCGGCAATCACTAGCCACTAGCCACTAGCCACTCGGCCCAGCTTGGGCCGCCACTTCTCCGCCTATCCGGGCCCCTGCGCCTTTTCAGGATAGTCGGACCAGGAGATCCCCATGGCCCTCGCCTCTGCCCTCGTGTCCGTCATGATCGACGCGGTCCGCAAGACCGCCCGGCCTATGCTGCGCGACTTCGGCGAGGTCGCCCAGCTGCAGGTGTCGCGCAAGGGTCCCGGCGACTTCGTCACCGCCGCCGACATCAAGGCCGAGGACACCCTGTACGAACTGCTGATGAAGGCCCGCCCCGGCTACGGCTTCCTGGGCGAGGAGCGCGGCATGATCGAGGGGACGGACAAGTCCCACCTGTGGATCGTCGACCCGATCGACGGCACCACCAACTTCATGCACGCCATGCCGCATTTCGCGATCACGGTGGGCCTGCAGCGCACCGCGCCAGACGGCAGCTCCGAGATCGTGGCCGGCGTCACCTACAACCCCGTCATGAACGAGCTGTTCTGGGCCGAAAAGGGCAAGGGCTGCTATCTGAACGACCAGCGCATCCGCGTCGCGGCGCGCCGCGACCTGTCGGAAAGCCTGATCGCCACCGGCCTGCCCTTCATCGGCAAGACGGGCCACGCCCAGGCCATCAAGGACATCCACGCCATCGGCCAGCGCGTCGCCGGCATCCGCCGTCTGGGCTCGGCCGCCCTGGACTTCGCCTGGGTCGCGGCCGGGCGGTACGACGCCTACTATGAGCGCAACCTCCAGCCCTGGGACGTGGCCGCGGGCATATTGTTCGTCACCGAGGCGGGCGGCATCGTCACGACCATCGACGGCGAGGGCCGTCCCGAGACGGGCGCCCAGATCCTGGCGACGAACTCGGACCTGCATCCGCAGCTGCTGAAGGTGTTGCGGGGCTAAGCTCCGAGGGGCGAGAGTATCGCTTTCCGGACAAGAAATTCCGGCGATGAACGCTGCCGTTCCGTCATCGCCCGCTGAGGCGGATCGTCGGCCCCTGAGGCGGCGGCGGCGACGGGTTTGGCCATGTCAAAGACCCAGGCCCGGCGGGCCTTTCACCACTATGCACGGGCCTGCGTCAGAAGCGGTCGTCGGGCGGGTTCCGGGGCGACTTCAGCGCGCGTCGGAGGGTCGAAAGTCGTGCATCGGGGTCCTCAAGGGGCGAGAAGACACGGGGCGGGAATACACACCTGGGCGGAGGGGATTCCGATGCCAATTGAACTCCGCCAGGAGGCTTGCTGCCTCTTCATCGTATTCCGGTCGAGAATGGTGGATGTGGTTCGCGAGCGCCCGCAAGACGCCTTCCTCAAATCCCTGCTGACGAAACGTGCCGGCCCGTTTTGGCTGCCGCGCCGGCTCACTCATGCCTGTCAGCCGCTGTCGCCTGGTCGACGGGTCTTGCCGGTTCAGACTGGCAGATCGGCCAGGGCTGCCAACTCATCGTAGATTGCGTCGCCCGTACGACTCCTGGCGTTCCCCCAACTGGTTGCCGTCGTCGGGTTCACCAGAACTCCGTCACCCGTAAGCACCAGCACATTCGGCAGGCCCGGCAACTCCTGAATGCCGAAGCGAGTGGCGATGCCCAGATTGTGTCCGTCACCGCTGCTTGGCATCCCGATATTCACGAAGACCAGTTCGTACTTGCGTTCGATCAGTTCGGCGAAGCGATTGGTAGCCAGCCAACCGGCGAGGGCGCGGCTGTCGCCGCACCAGTTGGCTCCCATCACCAACAGGACCCGTTTGCCCGACTGTCTGGCCCGCGCCAACGCGGCGTCCACGTCGGCCGATGCGTTCTCGCTCACGTGATAGGAGCGGGCTTCCGGCTTGCTCGCAGTGTCGGGCGCTGACGCGCAAGCCGCCACGGCCAACGCCGCCGCGACGATCAGCGTAACTCGTTTCACCGGGCAATCTCCTGTGGACGGCGCGTTCAGCGGTGATCAGTCACGCGATGCCGCCGTGTGGAAGCCCCGGTTCGCCACGAATTCGAGGGTGGGTCAAGCTGCGGCCGCGTCCCGGATCGCCCTTCCGCGACGGATCGGCACGCGGTGCGAACCGTTTCGGCGGACGCCGGATCGGGAGGCGGTGGTTGCAGGACCGTCAGCCCGGGCGGGCCTCGCCCCATTCACACCAGCCGAACGCACGGGGAGTCCCGGGCAGATACATCGTCTCGACCGCCTCGATGACGAGGCCAGCCGCTTCAATCGAGGCGGTTACCGGACGGGTCAGGTGACAGCCACCGGCCAAGGGGCGCCAGAAGGGCTCGATGCGCCGCTGCCACCGCTGCACCCCGGGATCGGGCGACAGGCCATGCTCGCTGTAGAGAAAGGTTCCCGTCGTCTTGAGTACCCGGCGGGCCTCGGCCAGGACCGCAGCCGGGTTCTGCACCGAGCAAAGCGTGAAGGTGCAGACGACCGTGTCGAAACTCCGGCTGTCGAACGACAGCGCCTCGGCCCGTCCCGCGACGATCTCGACCATCAGGCCTGCCGGTCGAGGGGCTTCCCCGGCCAGGGACCGCAGACCTTCAGAGGGATCGACGCCCGTGACGCTCTCCACCCGGTCGGGATCGTAGAAGGCCAGGTTGAGGCCGCCGCCTATGCCGAGCTCCAGCACGCGTCCGCGCGCGCGGGGCACGATCTTCGCCCTTTGCCTGCGGATGGGCTTCGCCCCGCAGGCACAGCCGATCAGACGCGGCAGGATCTGTCGATCATAGAAGCTGCTCACGCTGAAACTCCCTCAGGCCCTTGCGGTGACAAGCCAGGCCGAGCCGGCCATCATCACACCCTGACCGGGCCTGTGCGCGGCGCTGAAAAGCGACAGCAGATCGTCCCCGGCGCGATCCTGCACGGCCCGGGGCTGGCCCTCCAGCAGGCGACCGGCCGCAAGGGATGAGAAGACGAACCGGACGGCCTCCTCCGGCGTCGCCCCGGCTCCGCCCAAGGGTTGAAGCACCGAACAGGCCACGATCTCCGTCCCGGTAAATCCGCCCTCTGCCAGGACCGCGTTCAGATAGTCGAGGTCCTCGAACGCGAACGGACCGGGTGCACGGGGCACGGCGGGCGGGACATCGACATGCCGACGGAGCACGCCCATCACCTCCATCATCCACGGATTGTCGCGCGGCGGGCCCCAGACCGCCAGATCGATGCGTGCGCCCGGCTTCAGACATCGGTGCAGATTGGCGAAGGCCGGGCCGGGGTTCTGGAAAAACATGCTGCCGAACCGCGAGAACAGGCGATCAAAGGGGGTCTCAGCCTGGTAGAGCGACGCGTCGGCGCATTCGAAACGGGCATTCGGCACCCCGGCCGCAACCCCGCGCTCGGTCGCCTTTGCGATCAGATCGGGCGAGATGTCGATCCCGACCACGCTTCCCGACGAACCGACCGCCGAGGCGATGGCGAGACTGGTCGCGCCGCCGCCGCACCCGATGTCGATAACGTGCTGGCCCGGTTGAAAGCCGGCCCGGGCCAGCAGGGCATCGCCGATGGGCGCGATCATCGACTCAAGGCGATCGATGTTGGCCAGCCATCTGGCCCCCATCTCGCCGGCCCAGTCCTCGGCCCGGGGCGCTTCAGTGGAATCCGGATCAGGCAACGGCATGGTGGTCTTCTCTGTCTGAAGGCCGGGAGCAAGACGCCCCGGGCCTGAAATCCCCGATCAGGCCTGGGGTCGGGCGCTGGAGGCTCAAGGTAAGCGCGATCAGGCCCGCGAAAAATACACCGAGGCCGCCCGCATGGACCTGTCCGCCGCCGACCGGGCCGAGGTGTCGCGACGGCTGGGGGCGGTCAGTCGAGGGTCTTGAGACCGGCTGCTGTCATGTCTGAAAACCACCCTTGGGCGACGGTCCGGTTTCGACCCGAAGCGGACGTTTGGAGCGTGGGCTCTGAGGCTCTCGTCTTCCAGCTACATATCTCTTGGGAGGTAAGGCGTAACCGCGAAGGCCAGAGCGTTGAGGCCCAAGACGAACGTCACTGCCCAAGCCAAGTAGCGGTTCCTGCCCAATAGCGACACCGCCAACAGGAGAAGTGACGGCACCGCGAACGCTACATATACAACGACTTGAAGGTAGACCCACGCGAAGCCGTTTTCGAGGACCGGCAAGAGATACGAAAACCAAAGCCCGAGCAGGGAAAGCGCGAGGGCCAACAGGCCGGATATCCTCGTCAGAACGGGCAGCATTGGAGTTGCCATCTCAAATTCCTAACGGGGACCACGTAATCCTCGCGCTACGTCAGCGAAAGTGAACCCATCTCCTTAGGTCTGCAATCCACCCTCAGACGATGGTCCGCTCCCGACCCATTGCGGACATTCGGCATCGCTGTAGTGATCGTGAATGGGCAAAGGTCAACGCATCGCGCAGCAACTGGACGAGCTAGAACGCGAGTATCGGTCCGTTCTGGAGAAGGCACTGGTTGACTGTGCTGGCGGTCGCTGGGGGCTATTCGGCCACAATGAACATTTGAGCGCGTCGCCCCCCGCCGAGATGCGCGACCTACAGTCGCTTGCTCAGGCCATAAACCGACTTCGGGCGCAGGTCGGAGAACCGCCGTTCTCTCTTCACGAAGAGTTCGAAGCAGCCCGTGGGCGCGCTGGCGCAAACGCGCCGGGTGAACCCAAGCAGGCGCGAGCGTGGCTTGAACGGCTCGCAGCGAGTTAGGTCCGCTTTCCACCTTCAGGCGACGGTCGGCTCACGACCCATTGCGGACATCCCACTCCCCCGTATGCTTACGTCGGGCGCGGTAGCATAACTGGAGAGTGCATCAGGTTCGCCCTGAAGACGCCGGGTTCAAGTCCCGGCCCGTGCCTATCGTGTCCGCTTGCTGCCGCGACGCCCGCTTCCGCTCTCGACCCATTGCGGACACAGCAACTACCGCCGAAGTGTGCGCTCGCGCCGCTCATAAAACCATTCTGAGAATGCCAAAATGCTCAAGCAGCCTGCCCAAACTGGAAACACCGCGAACCGCGACTGAGCCAGCCATGTGCCGATCAAAGGCAAACGGCCTTCGACGTTGAAGACCCACGCACCAAGGACAGTGATCAAGATCAACCTGACAAGCTGCAACGCGTAGTAGATTTTCTTCGAGGGCCGCGCGGCTTTGTGTCTCAGCAAGTCATCGCCAGTCAGCCGCTCACCAAAGACGGCCTCCATGATCTTCTTTCGCCTGTTTGAGTTGGGATTGTCGGTCATGTTGACGACCCTCGCTTTGATGGTCTCAAAGTCAACTGTCAGGCTGTCGATTTCATTCTGGGTAGAGTCCGCTCACCCCCCATAGCCGACCTCCGGACCGTCCGCTTTCAGCGCTGCCCCCACCGCGTCCCCGTCACCCGATCAGGCTTCTCGCCGCCGCCCGCGCCTCGTCCGTCACCACCGCCCCTGACAGCATCCGCGCGATCTCCTCCCGCCGCGCCTCATCGTCCAGCGTATCGACGGTGGTGGTCGTCACGCCGCCCGCATCCGTCTTGCGCACCTTCCAGTGGGCGTGGCCGCGGGCGGCGACCTGGGGGCTGTGGGTCACGACCAGGACCTGGGCGCCGCGCGAGAGCCGCTCCAGCCGTGCGCCGACGGCGGACGCGACGGCGCCGCCGACGCCCTGGTCGACCTCGTCGAAGATCATCACCGGCTGGCGTTGGTCCTCGCGGCCGGCCAGGGCCGCCTTCATGGCGAGGGCGAAGCGGGCCAGTTCGCCGCCTGACGCAATGGCGTCCAGCGGGCCGAAGGGGGCGCCGGCGTTGGTGGCGATCTCGAAGCGGACAGTCTCGACGCCCAGCGGGCCGCGCCGGCCCTCGGTCACCGGCTCGAAGCCGACGCGGAAGCGGGCGCGCTCCAGCTTCAGGGGGGCCAGTTCCTCCATCACGGCGGCGGTCAGCCGGTCGGCGGCGGCCTCGCGGGCGGAGGTCAGCAGGATGGCGGCGACGTCATAGGCCTCGCGCGCGGCGGAGGCGGCGCGTTCGGCGGCGCTGATGGCCTCGGCCCCGTCCTCGATCAGCCGCAGCTGTTCGCGGAAGCGGAGGCGCAGGGTCGGCAGGCAGTCGACCGAGGTGTTCAGCTTGCGGGCGGCGGCGCGCAGGGCGAACAGCCGCTCCTCGGCCTTGTCGAGCCGGCCGGGCTCGAAGTCGAAGGCGTTGGCGGCGGCGTCGACGCAGGCGATGGCCTCTTCCGCCTCGACCATGGTGCGGTCGATGGCCTCGGCGGCGGCAGCCAGTTTCTGCAGCAGGGGGTGTTCGGGGTCGGTCCCCGCCTGGCCGGCCCGCGTCCGGGCGTGTTCGACGGCGCGCAGGGCGGCCGACAGCTTCTGGGACAGCTTGTCCCCGCCCAGGGAGGCGCGGGCGTCGGCGAGGTCGGCCACGGCCTTTTCGGCGGCGCCGAGAATGGCGCGTTCGCCGGCCAGTTCGGTCTCCTCGTCGGCGCGGGGGTCGAGGTCGTCCAGATCAGCGAGCGCCTGCGTCAGCTCCTCGGCCCGCGAGGCGGCATCAGCCGCGGCGGCCTTGAGGTCGGCGACGGTGCGTTCGGCGGTCTTCAGCCGGTCGGCCGCGCCGGCGACGCCGTCCAGCTGGGGCTGCAGCCCGCCGTAGTTGTCGAGCAGGGCGCGGTGGGTCTTCCAGTCGAGCAGGCCGACTGTCTCGTGCTGGCCGTGGACCTCGACCAGGGCCTGACCGATCTCGCGCAGGGCGGTGACGCCCGCCGGCTGGTCGTTGACGAAGGCGCGGCTGCGGCCGTCGGCGGCCAGGGTGCGGCGCAGGATCAGCTCCTCGCCGGGGGCGACATCGAAGCCGCGCTCGCTGATCAGGGCGATCAGGGCCGGGTCGTCGGGGGCGGTGAAGACGGCGGTGGCCGAGGCCTGTTTGGCCCCGGCCCGCACCAGACCGGCGTCGGCGCGTGCCCCCAGCGCCAGGCCGAGGGCGTCGAGAATGATCGACTTGCCGGCCCCGGTCTCGCCGGTCAGCACGGTCAGGCCGCCATGGACCTCGAGGTCGAGCGCATCGACCAGCACGATGTCGCGGATGGAGAGGGCGGTCAGCACGGGCCCGCTCCGATGGCGTTCACGGGAGCGGGAGCGCGAGGACGGGAGGCGCAGGGATCAGGATGAGGCAAAGCGAATCGATCTCTCGGGCGACGCCGGAGAATGCTGGCCATTCGCGCCCCGGGTAAAGCCCGAGACTAGCGGAACATATCGGAAACGTCAGCCCGGAATGATCCGGCGCAGCCAGCTTTCGCGCTGGGCGGTCGGGGCGACGTCGGGCGTCCGGCCGTCTTCGGATAGCAGGGCGTAGGCCTCGGCGTACCAGGGGCTGCCCGGATAGTTGAAGCCGAGCACGGCGCCGTTGCGGGTCGCCTCTTCCCTCAACCCGAGCGTCAGATTGACCTCGACCAGCCGGTACAGGGCCTCGGGCGTGTGCGAGGTGCGCTGATAGGCTTCGTTGTCGATCACCGCCTTGTAGCGGTTGATCGCCGCCAGCGGCTGGCCGGCGCGCTGGTAGTAGCGGCCGATGGCCATTTCCTTGCCGGCCAGCTGGTCGTTGACCATGTCGATCTTGACCGTGGCGTCGATGGCGTAGGACGTGCCCGGATAGCGGCGCTGCACATCCTTCAGCCCGTCCAGCGCCGCCTGGGCATAGCCCTGGTCGCGGCCGACGTCGGTGATCTGTTCGAAATTGCACAGGGCCTTCATGTAGAAGGCGTACGGGGCCGACGGATTGCCCGGGAACAGCTGGATGAAGCGGTCCGAGGCGGCGATGGCCTCGGCGTAGTTGTTGTTCTGATAGTAGGCGTAGATCTGCATCAGGATCGCGCGGCGCGACCACTCCGAATACGGATGCTGGCGCTCGACCTCCTGGAAATAGTCGATCGCATCGGCCCAGCGGTTGCGCTGCAGGCGCTGGTAGCCCGTGTTGTAGAGGGCCTCGACCGGCCGCTCTTCATAGGCCAGACGCGGACGTTCGGGGCGGCCGCTGCAGGCCGAGATCGTCAGGGCCGAAACAGCCACGGTGGCCAGGACCAGGCCGGCGCGGAATTTGGAAGCAGGCAAGGACGACCTCAACTTGAAATGCCGGCGGGCGCGGACCCGTCGGCGCCCCCGAAAAACGAGACGCGATCTCTACACCAGCGAACCTGCCCACGCCAATGCGCGAAGAACAGCGCCAAAAAGGCGCGCCGCGCCTTGTGGCCGGGCCGTCCGCTGGTATGTAGCGCGCCAACGCCGCGGACGCATTCTCAGCCGGGCGATGACGGCGAAAGGATGACCGGACATGAAGCTGCTCTCTGGCAACTCCAACCGGACCCTGTCCCAGGCCATCGCGGCCCACCTCGACATGCCCCTGACCAAGGCCCAGGTGAAACGGTTCGCCGACAACGAGGTCTTTGCCGTCATTGAGGAAAACGTCCGCGGCGAGGACGTCTTCGTCATCCAGTCGACCAGCTATCCGGCCAACGACAATCTGATGGAGCTGCTGATCATGACCGACGCCCTGGTGCGGGCGTCGGCGCGGCGGATCACGGCCGTCATGCCCTATTTCGGCTATGCCCGGCAGGACCGGAAGACCGGAGGGCGAACCCCCATCTCGGCCAAGCTGGTGGCCAATATGATCACCCGCGCCGGGGCGCACCGGGTGCTGACGATGGATCTGCACGCCGGCCAGATCCAGGGCTTCTTCGACATTCCGACCGACAACCTGGTCGCCACCCCGGTGCTGGCGCAGGACATCAAGGATCATTACCCGCGCGGCGATGACCTGATGATCGTGTCGCCCGACGTGGGCGGCGTGGTGCGGGCCCGCACGCTGGCCTCGCGCCTCAATGCCGATCTGGCCATCGTCGACAAGCGCCGGGCGAGGGCCGGCGAGAGCGAGGTCATGAACATCATCGGCGACGTCCAGGGCCGGCGCTGCATCCTGTTCGACGACATCGTCGATTCCGGCGGCACCCTGGTGAACGCCGCCAAGGCCTTGATGGACAAGGGCGCGACCGAGGTTTCGGCTTATATCAGCCACGGCGTGCTTTCGGGCCCGGCCGTCCAGCGGATCACCGACGGACCGTTGAAGGAACTGGTGATCACGGACTCCATCGAACAGCCCCACGAAGTTTTGAACTGCGGAAAAATCCGTACGGTTTCCGTGGCCCCGCTGATCGGAGAGGCTATCCGGCGGATCGCCAACGAGGAATCCGTGTCCAAACTGTTCGATTAACGGTCGGAAAACGGTTCTCCACGCGTTATAAGCCCTTCAAACTCCGGCGCCTCGACGCGCCGTGCGTCCTTGTGGGGATTTCGCATGTTTCAGGCTCTTCCGCGTCGCGGCCTTTCGTTGGCGGCCGCCGCCGGCTTCGTCCTTCTGGCCAGTTGCGCGACTCCGGAGCCTGAACCCGCGCCCGCGCCCCCGCCGCCGGCCCCGGTCCATGCTCCGCTGCCCGCCGTCAGCCTGAACGAAGGCGTGGCCCAGGCCGCCTCCATCTATGTCGCCTTCATGCGCGAGGCCGGCTCCATCCAGGCCGGGTTCACCAGCGCCGAGGCCATCCAGGCCGCCATCCGCCGGGGCGCCTCCTATGAACCGGCCCAGCTGTCGCGCGGCATGATCGCCTACGGCTCGATCCTGGCGCTGCAGTCGCCGGAGTTCGTGCAGGGCGTCCGCGCGATCGCCGCCGACCCCGCGAACCGCAGGCAGATCATCGACCGGATCGTTGCGGACCCCGCCTATGCCGCCACCCTGCCCGGAGCAGACGCCGCCGCCGGCCTGATCGTCGACACCATCGGTCGTGATTCGGCGGCCATGCTGATGATCGCCGACGCCGTCGAGGAGGACGCCTATACGATCCAGGGTCGTCGGGACCCGCGCCGCCGCTGGGCGACGGTGCCGATCAGCGACCGCGTGACGCGACTCGAGGGCGCAAAGGCCCTGTCGGCGGTGCAGATGCTGCCGTCGGCCGAGGAATCGGCCCGTCTGTTCGCCGCGGCCAACTCCGGCTCGGGCCTCTCCCTGAACGCCTCGCGCTCGGGTCCACCCTATACGCCGGCCGTCGCCCGCTCGTTGGCCATCGCCGCCCTGGCCGCGCTCGGCGCCGGGGGCGAGGACGCCCGGGCCAATACCGAGGCCCTGACGGTCGATCAGAACAGCGAGTTCTGCCTCAACATGTCCAAGCTGATGCTGTTCCAGTGCCTGGCCGCGTCACGGCCCAGCTATGAGGACATGTTCTGCGTCGGCCGCCATGTGGCGCGCGACCTGGCCACCTGCACGGCCCAGAACATCACCCCTGCCCCCGTCGAGACGACGGCGACCGCGGTGACGGGCGGCGCGCCTGATTCCGCACCGGTGCAGTCCCCGGTGGCGGAAGCCGCGGCGGCGGCCTCCGCTTCGGCCACCGCGGCGTTGAACAGCGGGCGCTAACGTTCAATTCCATTCGGGTGTCGCAATGACGCCTGGGACGGTTGCGTCAACGCCGGTTGGCGTGTAATGACCCGCGCTCTTGAATTCAGGGTCCCTGACCCCGCCGCGAGGGCTGACTGGTCAGCGCGGCGTTTGTGTTGTTGAGGCGAGGCGATGGCCGAGATCATTCTGAACGTGGACGTCCGTAATGGCGTCGGCACCGGCGGCGCTCGCGCCGCGCGCCGCGCGGGCATGGTCCCGGGCGTCCTGTACGGCGGCGACAAGGCCCCCGTGGCCATCTCGGTGAACGAGCGCGACTTCCGCAAGTCGCTCTACACCGGCAAGCTGCTGGGTCACCTGGTGACGCTGAAGTACGGCAAGGAATCGCAGCCGGTCATCGCGCGCGATGTCCAGTTCGACCCGGTCACCGACCGCCCCCTGCACTTCGACCTCATGCGCGTCGATGAGAAGCAGACGATCAAGATCGAAATCCCGGTCCACTTCATCAACCAGGACCAGTGCGAAGCCTTCCGTCAGGGCGGTTCGCTGGAAATCGTCCGTCACTCGGTCGAGGTGAAGGTCCGCGCGGATCACATCCCGGAAGACCTGATCGTCGACCTGGCCGGCCACAAGATGGGCGACACCATCCGCTGGTCCGACCTGAAGGGCACGCAGGACGTCGAGCCGACCATCACCGACCGTGACTTCGTGATCGCCTCGATCAAGACGTCTTCGGCCGCCATCTCGGCCGCCGCCGACGATGCGCACGACGCCGAAGTGGCCGCCGAGGTCGAAGCGACCGAACAGGCCGCCGCCGAGGAAGCCGGCGAAGCCGCCGCGGAAGACACCGCCGAGGGCTGATCGCCTCTCGACAAACTGCTACTGGAACGGCCCCATCCGGAAACGGACGGGGCCGTTTCCTTATCCGGACCTCGCGCCATGATCATCATCGCCGGCCTGGGCAATCCGGGTCCCAAATATCAGGGCAACCGCCACAACATCGGCTTCATGGCCGCTGACGAGATCGCGCGGCGCTGGTCGTTCGGGCCCGAGCGGGCCAAATTCCAGTCCGTGATCCGCGAGGGCGAGGTCGCGACGACCGAAGGGCCGGTCAAGGTCCTGCTGATGAAGCCCCAGACCTTCATGAACGAGAGCGGTCGGGCGGTCGCCGAGGCGGCGCGCTTCTACAAGGTCCAGCCCGGCGCGGTCATCGTCTTCCACGACGAGATCGATCTCGCCCCCGGCCGCTTCCGCATGAAGACGGGCGGCGGGGCAGCGGGCCAGAACGGCGTCCGCAGCCTGATCAGCCAGTTGGGCCCTGACTTCCGCCGCGGCCGCATGGGCGTCGGCCACCCGGGCGCGCCGGAACTGGTGCACGGCCATGTGTTGAGCGACTTCCACAAGGCCGACCGGACCTGGCTGGAGCCGATGCTGGACGCCGTCGCCGGCGCCCTGCCCTTCGCCCTCGCAGGCGACGACGAACGCTATCAGGCCGAGGTCATGCGCCTGGCCCCCGCCCCGAAATTCAGCCCGCGTCAGGCGGCGCAGAATGCGGCGCGGGGCGAATAGCCGCGCTTTCCATCAACCGCCGCGCCCGTTAGTGCGGGGGGGCGCCGCCGGGGCTGTCCCGGCCCTCGACAAGGCCTGACCTCCATGCACCGCGCTCCGTTCCTCGCCCTTGCCCTGCTGACCCTGACCGCCTGCACCCCGGGCGGCGGCGCGGGTTCCGGTGAGGCCGCAACGGTGCAGGTCGCCGACGCCATCTGCCGGCCGACGCCGGTCGGGCGCCAGATGACCGGCTGCTACCTCACCCTGACCGCCGCGACCGCCGACCGGCTGGTTTCGGCCAGCAGCACCGACGCCAATCTGGTGCAGATCCACGAGAGCCGGATCGAGAGCGGCATGATGATGATGAGCGAGCTTCGCGAGGGCCTGCCCCTTCCCGCCGGTGAGACCGTGGCCCTTGTACCGGGCGGCAATCACCTGATGCTGCTGGGAGTCGAGGAGCCTCTGGTCGCCGGTGATACGGTCGCCCTGACCCTGACCTTCGAGACGTCACCGGCCGTCGAGGTGACTGCGACGGTCGGTCAACCGCCCGTTGCCGGGTCGGATGAGGCGGTCGCCCCGGCCGCTCTCTGACGCGCGAGACTGACAAACCGGTCGTGACCGGCTAAAGGCTCGCGCTCACGAGGAACCTCCCCAAGACCATGGCCCTGAAAGTCGCGATCGTCGGCCTGCCCAATGTCGGCAAGTCCACCCTGTTCAACGCCCTGACCAAGACGGCGGCGGCCCAGGCCGCCAACTATCCGTTCTGCACCATCGATCCCAACGTGGGCGTCGTCACGGTGCCCGACGACCGGCTCGCGGTGCTGCAGAAGATCGCCCGCACGCAGGTCGTGATCCCGGCGGCGATCGAATTCGTCGACATCGCCGGCC
>DDSO01000096.1 GCA_002343425.1 Brevundimonas sp. UBA2388 | reverse complement strand
CGAGTTCGAGCAGACGAGCTCGGCGAGCCCATCCGTCTTGTGGGCGTCCGTCGTGCGCACGGGGCGCATTTCATGCAGGACTACGGGCACGCCGCGCTCGGCGATTTGCCAGGCGGCTTCCGATCCGGCGAGACCGCCGCCGATGACGTGGATGGGCTTGATTTCAGGGGTGTTCATTGCGGCCTTCTAGCCACGTCCGGCGGTTCCGTCAGCTACCGAAAGCAACGACGGTATGGCGCCGCTTGCCGGTCCGGGTATGATCGCCCCAGCTTGGGAGGGCGGGATGAAGCGATTTTCGATCATGGATGCGGCCGTGGAGCCGTTCAGGCTTGTGGTTCGACGGCCTGTCGCCACCATTGTCTGGGGACTGGTGATGCTGGCGCCCAGCCTGATGGTGATCGGGGCGATGATACCCTTCTTCAGCGAGCTGGCCGCCTCCGGCGCCTTCAGCCCTGAGGCCATGGCGGCGGCTGAAGCCGACGAGGCGCCGTTCGGCGAAGACATGGCTGCGATGATGCAGTTCCAGATCTGGTCCAACCTGGCCCAGTTGCTCGGGCTGCTGAGCGTCCTGTTCGTGACGACGGCGGTCATCCGGGCCGTCTATGCGGGCCGCAGGAGCGACGGCGCCTTCTTTCTGCGGATCGGCATGGCCGAGCTGCAGGTGGCTGTGGTCGGGGTGGCGATTTTCATCGGCGTCTGCTTCATCGCCCTGATCGCGATCCTGCTGGCGGTCGGCATAGGGTTCGCCGTCTGGCAGCTGGGCGATCCCTGGCGCTGGCTGATCTGTATCGCCCTGGGTCTCGCGGTGTTTCTGGGCCTGATGCTGCTCTGGGGGCGGCTGTCGCTGCTGGCGCCCGCCAGCATCCACTACAAGACCTTCGCCTTCGAGGAGGGCTGGAAGCTGGGTCGGGGCAAGACCTGGAGCCTGCTTGGGCTCTGGCTGATCATGGTTTTGTTCGCGATCATGGTCGGCATCGCCTTCCTGATCCTGTTCATGATCGTGCTGTTCGCCGTGGGCGGCGGCGTCAGCGCGACCGATCCCGACGCTCTTGAGGCATGGTTCGAGGGTCTGGCGCAGCAGCCGGCGATGCTGGTGGGCATCGGCGTTGTGCTGTTGATTCCGATGGCCTGGCTGCAGGGTCTGTCCCAGACGCTGTTTACGGCGCCCTATGCCCATGTGGTGCAGGCGCTGACGGCGCACGAGGAATCGCCGGCCGCCAGCGAGGAATTGCACTGACACGAGTCGCGGCGCCGACTAGGCTCACGACAGATTCAAGGGGAGGGAACGATGGCGTTTTCAGCGACAGAGGCGGCGTTCGAAGGGTTTCGGGTGGTGCGTCGAAACCCGATGGCCCTGATTTTCTGGGCCCTCTTCTATGCCGTCTTCATGGTCGCGATCTTCGCCATGATGGGGCCGAACCTGATCAGCTTCGTCACGGCGACCGAACAGCTTGAGCAGTCGGGCGCGACCCCGTCGATGGAGGATTTCGCGCCGCTGTTCCAGATGATGGGCCTGTTGTTCGCGGTCCTGTTGCCGCTCAGCCTGATCGCCAGCGCCATGATCTATGCGGCCGTGTCCCGCGCGGTTCTGCGGCCCGGCGAGAGCGCCTTCGGCTATCTGCGGCTCGGCATGGACGAGGTCCGGGTGCTGGTCGTGTCCATTGTCCTGTTCTTCGTCTTCATGGCGTTGATGGTCGTTGCAAGCGGGATCATCGGCGCTGTGATCGGGATGACGGTTGCGGCTGAAATGCCCGCCCTCTGGCTGTTGGTGGTGTTGCTCATCCTGGCCGCCATAGGGGCCTGTATCTGGCTGGCCGTGCGGCTGAGCCTTGCGATTCCGATCACCATGGCCGAGCGCCGGATCGCCATCTTCGACTCCTTCGGCTTCACCAGGGGTCGGTTCTGGCCCTTGCTGGGGATGGCGTTGCTGGCCTGGGTCATGAGCGTCGTCGTCGGCCTGCTGGGCTCACTGGTGGCCATGCCCCTGCAGTTCGCGACCGGCGGCGGCATGATGGCGCTGGAAGGTCTGGAGGACGAAAGCCTTCAGGTCATTCTTCAGTCGGCCTGGCCGGCAATCGCGGCCTGGATCCTGATCAATGCGGTCATGTCGGCACTGCAGGTGGCGGTCGTCTATGCGCCGTTCTCGGCGGCCTACCGCGACATGAAGGGCGGCGCGTCGGACTAGCTGGTTCGGCGAACGGGGGGGCGAAGCCGGCCTTCGGCGGTGAGCCCCCTCCAGTCAAATCCTGATCGGGCGCATCCATTCGCCGGTGTCGAGGCCTCATGCCCGGACGGACTGCCTGACGCAGGACCATCAGGAGGAGCGCCGCATGACCGGCATTGAACTGTTCGCCGAGCGCAAGAGGCGGCATCGGCGGACCTGGACGGTCGCGGCGATCGTCCTCGGTCTGATCTTCATGATCGGCGGCCAGCTGGGCGCCTACCTTCCGGCCATAGCGGCAGGCTTCATCACGCCGGGCGGCGGCACGGACGGTTGGCCGCAACTGACCTATGAGCTGGTCGCCGCCTTCGGGCTCGGCTCGGTACTTGTGCTGCTCTGGGCCTGGCTGTTCGAGCGGCGCGGACCGACGACGCTGGGCCTCAATGCCAAGGGGCCGATGCGCTTCCTGCGCGGCTATCTGCTGGGCCTGGCCTTCCTGCTGACGGTGATCGGGGTGATCTGGGCGGCCGGGGGCTATGTGGTCGAGGGGGCGGGGGCGTTCGGCTTGGCCGCCGTCGGCGCGGCCCTGCTGCCGATCGGCGCGCTGTTGCTGGGCTTCATCATCCAGGGCTCGTCGGAGGAGCTGCTGTTCCGCGGCTGGCTG
>DDSO01000143.1:5572-81823 GCA_002343425.1 Brevundimonas sp. UBA2388 | reverse complement strand
GCTGCCGTCAAGGTCGCGCTAACGCCGGGAGGGTCGGCGGCTTCCCCTGGCCGCCGACCCGATCGCTCCCCACACCAACCCGTGATCGCGGCCTAGCCAGTGATCCGAAGAGAGGCCCGATGCCCAGAACAAACAGGACCCGGCGAAGGCGAGTTCAGGTCGATCCGCACGATGTCTGGACCGCGGGCGACGTCGCTCAGATGGACGCAGTCGTCGCCGCCTGCGCTCTGGTCGCACAGGCCGACGGCTGGGTCACGGCCGATGAACGCAAGCGGATGATCGACCGGATGAGCCAGTCGCCGAGCATCCGCTTCTTCGGACTGCATGAGGTGATGGTCGGTTTCGAAGCGCTGAACATGCGGTTCGACCGCGATCCGGACGACGGCGAGGCTGCGGCGGACGCTGCGGTCTCTGTCCTCCGGGGTCAGCCGGGACCCTCGCACCTGCTTGTCGACACGGCGTGTTCGGTCGCGGAAGCGGACGGCGGTTTCGACGCCGAAGAGCGCGAGGTTATTCTGCGCCTCTGCCGGCTGCTGGACCTTGATCCCGCGCGCTACGAACTGATCTCCGGCGAGGGAGGGCGGCGATGAGGATCAGCCCGATTTCGATGCCCGTCGCCCGTGGCTTGGCGGTTCAACTCTCGCAGATGACCTGCCGAGTCGCTGCACATCGGAGTTCGCCGACGACCCGCCCCGTGGAGCCACCCGGAGCGATCACCGACGACGCGGTCACCCGCCGAGCCAGCCGTCACACGTTCGACATCCGCGCCTGATCGCGGAAACAGGGCGGAGCTTGATCCATGGAATATCCAACCGAGGACGGTATGACCAAGCCGGTCTGGATGTGGGCGGCCTTTCTCGGCTCTCGTCGTTATCCTGCGCGTGCTCGACCTGGGCGTCCCGCACAAGAAGCACCGCGAGATTGCCGTCGTCGAGAGCCGGCTGATGTCGCTGGGGTATCTGACCCTTGGCCTCAGCTTCGGCGTTTTGATCTTCGTCGGCTCGACGGTCTTCGTCGCCGACCTCATGGAGTGGGAGAAATGCCCCGCCGCCCCTCCCGGCGCGTGACCTTCGCCATCCTCGCGACGGGCGTCCATTGGTCGCTGTGGCGCACCGGCCCGGTCAAGACCGCCGCGGCTGAGCCATGACGCTGGACCCGGACGATGCTTTGATGGCGGGTTACCGTCGCTTCCGCTCGGCAGTCTGGCCGGCCCAGGCGGAGAGGTATGCTCGGCTGGCCCGACGGCGCCAGCGACCGGCGACGGCCGTCATCGCCTGCTCCGACGCCCGGATCGATCCGCAGACCATCTTCGACGCGGAGCCGGGCGAACTGTTCGTCATTCGCAATGTGGCCGGGCTGGTCCCAGAGTATGCGCCCGATGGCGGGTGTCACGGGACCAGTGCAGCGCTCGAGTATGCGGTCAAGATTCTCAAGGTCCGCCGGATCGTGGTGCTCGGGCACGCGCAATGCGATGGCATTCATGCGATGATTCATGGTCCTCTGCGGAGCGCCCCCGACTTCTTGGCGCCGTGGGTGGACATCGCCGAGCCGGTGATGTGGCCCATGCCCGAGCAGGGCTCCGGCGAGACGTTCGAGGCGGCGATCGAGGACGCCGTGCTCCGTCAGTCCCAGACCAATCTGAGGACGTTCCCGTGGATCCGGGAGGCCGAAAAGTCCGGTCAACTAGCCTTGTCGGCGTGGAAGTTCAGCATTGCCACGGGCGAACTGACGACCGTCTAGACGGAGCTATTGGGGATGATTATCGGCCGGATGAGCACAACTCATTGGCCTGCGCCGAGGAACATAGTCAGCGTGACTGGGCGGCCCGGGCCCCTCTGACGATCATGGTGATCGTGATGTCGGACCGCATCGGGTGCGCCCGATGCCGGGGTCCAGTCCTTCCAGAGTCCCCTCGTCCCGGCCAGGAGCGCGCCCTTTCAATCCAGGAGAGGCTCGATGGCGACCCGTCCGACGCGCTGGTTTAGGCGCTACAGCACCTTGATGGCGTTTGGCATTGTGACTGCCTTCTCATCGTTGGTCATGGCCTTTCGTTCGCCCCGGACCAGACCGCGCAAGGCCCGCTGATCCATAAACGGAAAACACCTTTCACACTATCCAGCGGCCACTGCGCCATCAACAGCCATTCTGGCGGCACGCCACAGACTCGAGGAACTTGTCGAATGAGGCCCACCATCCGATCCATTTTCGTCACCCTGGCTACAGGCGTGGCTCTCACCGCATGTGAACCGATTGATACTTCGGTTCTGCAGGACATCGAAAAGGCGGCGGAAACGGCCCGCACCACCGCTGACAGCCTGAACTCACGCGGTCACGAGATCCAGGGCGCCATTGCCGACCCGGTCGGGGCATTGCGCACCGCCGCCCTCGGAGCGACCTTCACCAAGACTCCAACCGCCGAGGCGAACCTGTTCGTGTTAACCGACCTGCAGACCGGCTGCCAATGGCTCGCGACCTATGGCCCGGACAACAAGGCCGTCAGTATTGCGCCGCGCACCGAGCGAAGCGGGACAGAAACCCGGCAGCTATGCCTTGTGATCGATGCCGGCGCTCCTGGGGTTGGCGAAAGACCGCAATGACGCTTTCCTCGACCCCGTCCGTATTGGGCCTCTCTTTTGGTGACGGCGGGATGAGCCGCCCCCAGGTCCCGTTCTCTGCGCCCAGTTCGCTACACCCAGACCGCCCCGGGATTTCCGGAGGATGTCTGTTTAAGTTATGCGGCGATGGGACGTCGTCCTTGTTCTCTCGCCTGCAGAGAGCCGTTCCGCTGACCCGTGTCCGGCTAACGAGATGCTGCCTCGACCGGAAACATTCAGAGAATCGCTCTTAGCGTCTAACCGAACCGATTGATCGCACCATGCCGGCCGATGCCCTGTTCCTGTTGTTAGGCCTCGTCCTGCTGATTGCGGGCGGGGATCTTCTCGTGCGCGGGGCGGTCCGGATAGCGGAGAGACTCCGTCTCTCGCCGATGCTCATCGGCCTGACGGTGGTGGGTATGGGCACCTCGACGCCCGAACTCGCCGCAAGCCTGAAGGCCAGCCTGGCCGGGTCTCCGGGCATCGCCCTCGGCAATATCGTGGGATCGAACATCGCCAACACACTCCTGATCCTCGGGGTGGCCGCCCTGATCGCACCCATCGCGGTCAATGCCCGCGCCCTGTGGCGCGATGGCGGCGTGGGCATCCTGGCGGCTCTGGCGCTGCTGGCCGCGGGTGCGACGGTGGGCCTGTCGCGCGAGGCCGGAATCGCCTTCCTGGTCCTGATGGCGGGGTACATCTACTACGCCTACCGCCAGGAGCGTCTGGGGGCCCCGCACAGCGCCGGCTATGATCGCGCCGTGGCGATGGAAGAAGTCGACCCGGCCCTGATCCCCCGCGCCCAGCCGGCGGGGCGACTGTCGGTCGCACTCCTGCTGTTCCTCGCCGGTCTCGCTCTGGTCGTAGGCGGCGGCAGTCTTCTGGTGGAGGCCGCCATCGGCATCGCCGAACAACTCGGTGTCAGCGACACCGTTATCGGACTTACGATCGTGGCGGTGGGGACGTCCCTGCCGGAACTGGTCACCTCCGCCTTGGCGGCCTGGCGCAGGCAGGGGGACATTGCCCTCGGCAATGTGCTAGGCTCCAACATCTACAACATCCTGTTCATCGGCGGCCTCACAGGGGCCGTGGCGCCCACCACTGTGCCGGCCAGCATCATGGCCTTCGACCTCTGGGTCCTGGTCGTTGTCTCTCTGGTCGTGATGGTGTTCGCCTTTACGGGCGGTCGGCTGAGCAGACGGGAAGGCTTGGTTCTCGTCGCCGCCTATGTTGCCTACGCGGCCTACACCGCCGGCCTTTTCTGAACGCGGCGGTCCTGGCCGGGTCGGTACCGTCATAACCCGGCATGCAAGCCTTGCTGTTGGCGAACGCTCTGACTTTTGAGCTGGTCTATCGGTCCTGCTTATCGGTCGCATCACCATAACGCATTGGCGTCAGGCGGATGCGCGGCGCAGTCTGCTCATGCGGCCCGGGCCCCTCTGACGATCATTGCGATCGTGATGTCGGACCGCATCGGGTGCGCTCGATGCCGGGGTCCAGACCTTCCAGAACCCTGATCCCGGCGGCGAGCGTGCCCCTCATTCAAGGAGAGGCTCGATGACGACCCGTTCGACGCGCTGGTTCAAGCGCTACAGCACCCTGATAGCCCTTGGCATTGTGACGGCATTCTCATCGCTGCTCATGTCGGTTCGCGTAGCTCGGTCCAGGTCGCGCAAGGCCCGCTGAACCTCGGCGGACCTTCCAAATCGACGGTGATCGATCCAATCACCGTCGACGACGGCGCCCAGCGGCTGAACATCCCGCTTTCGGTTTGGCGCGGATAAAGGCGGCGGGGGATCGCCACCCGTTTCGGCGTGTTGATCCTGTGTGCCAATTGCGTAGCCGTGCTACCATCCGGCCCGCATTCCTTGGCGGGCATCGCTCACCACAGCCTTATCCATCGGAGATTCGATATGCCCCTTCTGCTATGCCCCAACGACAACGCCTCAATGACAACCGTCAACCGCAGCGGCGTCGAGTTTGACATGTGTCCGACTTGTCGGGGCGTGTGGCTTGACCGCGGCGAACTGGAAAAGCTGATCGAGGATGGTGGCAGTCAAGGTGGACAGTCGCCCACGCCAACGACTTACGCGATGCGCCCACCAGAGCGTGATCACCGCAGAGATCGCGACGACGAATTCGGTCGTGACGAAGGTTACCGCAAGAAGAAGCGTCGCGACATCTTCGATATCTTTGACTGAGCAATTCGAACCGATTAACTTTTCATTGATAGGCATTGGCCACTGCTGAAAGTCGATTGAGATCAGCTGCGCTGGCCGTTCCGTGTGCGACAAGGCATCCCAGACAAGGACCAGAAGATACCGATGCGCGATGTCTTGCTTCAAATCGACACCTAACCTATGGCGAATATCGATACCTGAACACGTCAGCATGCCGACAGTTCGCCGACAGCGGCAACCCGATTATGGGCATCTACGCGGGACGTAGGCATAGATCTGCCGGAACGGCAGTTCGTCCCGTGCTCACGCTGGCGCGTGCAGCTGCTCGATCCGTTCCAGCTCGCCGCGGCCCTCAATCGCGGCCTTGGACAGGTCGTGCGTGGTCTGGAGGTTGATCCAGTACTGAGGGGATGTGCCGAAGACCTTGGCCAAGCGCAGCGCCGTATCGGCGGTGATGGACTGCTTCTCACGCACCAGGCGCTCTATACGGGCCCGGTCCTTAAGGCCCATCGCCTTGGCGAGGGCACCGGCGCTGAGATCGTAAGCGGGCAGGTAGTCTTCCCGAAGGTGCTCGCCAGGGTGCGGCGCGGGGGCCGCGAAGTTGGCGAAGTCATGCGTCGCCATCGGCGGACTTCTCTCTTTCTGGCCCGACACCCGGGCCGTTCCACCAAGCCCCCGCTCAGTGGTAATCGACGAACTCAACGTCCTCCGGACCCTGATCGGTCCATCGGAAGCAGATGCGGAACTGGTCGTTCACACTGATCGACCACTGCCCCGCCCGATCCTCCTGGAGGCGGTGCAGACGGTTTCCCGGCGGATGTTTGAGATCATCGAGCCGCGTGGCCGCATCCAGCTGGAAGAGGCTTCGCCGCACCCGCTTGAAGAGGTCCGCCGGGAAACCCTTGGGGCAGTTGCCCTCAAAGACCTCCCTAGCTTGCTTGCCCTTCCAACTGAGGATCACGGCGAGAGCCTTCCACGCACAGCTTGTAGCGAGACGTGCTACACAAGTCAAGCTTTTGTAGCGCGATTCGCTACATCGGTGACTCGCTTGGAGTCGGCCATTTCGCGTGGGCCTACGGCAGCATCAGAGCTTCAATCGAACACCTGGTCCGCATTGCGAATCCGGTGGGAGAAAGACAACGCCGGCATTCTCTAGCGCGTCCTGCATGCGTCGCATGTTGCTCGTGAGGATCGCCCCTTTCCCAGCTTCGAACCGAAGGATGGTCGAGTCGGCGACGCCGGACAGCGACGACAACTCTCTGACGCTAATCTTCAGCGCTGCACGAGCCATTCGGACTTGGCTGGGCTCCAACATGAAAGAAATTCCTTCTTGCGTGACGGAATTTCGTTGACTCACTCGCGGAAATTCGGTCGAGTGTAGGTGAAATTCCATCAAACTCCACCGTTCAGCATGTTCTGAGCGACCGGGCAGCTGCGCGGGAGGTCACGCATGCTTGGCCACCGACACGTATCGTTATCGAAGCGGAGGGGAGGGCGACGTCCTCCCGACCATCGTTTAGCCGCTGCCTTCCTCCGCAACGCCCGCACCTTCCACGCCATGGCCTGGACCAAGCATGACCGCTCAGGGGGCAGATCGGCCTACCCGAGCGCAATTGCCATAGAACTCGGCTTGAAGGCCTATCTCCTCCATCGCGGGTTCTCCGACGACTGGAACCGCATCCATCTGCGTCATGATCTGAAGAAGGTTCTCCGGTGCGCCCGGCTGGCCGGACTGCGAGACTTGCCAGTTGGGTTAGCCGACCTCGCCGCAGTCCTTGGACCGCTCTACGCCTCAGGGAATTTGCGATCCGGTTTGGTCGAGCCGGTCCTGCCGATTTCGCCCGAGGTCGCCGACAGAGTGATCAGTGGCCTTCTGGACCTCGTCGAGGCTGCCATCGGGGTCGAAGGACAGGTAGGGCCATGAGCCTTGGCTGGTTCCGATGCGGGCGAGGGCGCACGCAGGCCGCAGAACCGGACGGGCGTCGTGTTCTGGTGCGAGCGATCCAGCAACTGCCGCCCGAATGCCACGACGTCTTCGTTCTGCACCGATTCGAGGACATGCCGCTGGACGAGGTCGCAGCGCATCTCGGGATCGACCAAGCATTGGCCGAAGCGCGCCTGGCCGAGGCGCTCGTCCGGCTGTGCGGTGTGGTCGACGAGGCGGAAGCGCGGCACTCTTCTGAACGCTCGTGAGGGTCGAGGGCAGGATAGGCTTTGCGCCGGCATTGTCTGACAAGCGTTGCCGTATCGACCCTCAAAGTCCGGTGTGGAGCGGAGCCGTCCGAGCGCCTCAACCCCGCTTCGCGCCCTGCGGGCTGCGGCTGGCGCCGCAGGCGTTGACCCGCTCGTCGGGCCCCGCTGGTGGCTGGGCAAGGATCGATGGAGCGATCCGCCTTGCGAAAAGGCGGGGCCGGAGAGTTGCGATGGAGAGCTTACGAATATGCGCCGGGTTCTTGAGTGGTCAGCTTGGCGGCCATGTACGTCCAGCCGTCATCCGAGCCGCAGAGGCGGCGGCGCCGGACTCCGCCAGCCCGGCGAGTCGAGGTACGCTCACCCATACGCATCACCGACACCTGGCCCGACGACCTGCTGATCACCACGGCCGAGGTGCGGGCGGTGGAGGCTTGGCTTGGCGAGGTGCTGGACGAGGTCTTCGGTCCGCGCCTCTGAGAGGATGAGGACATGACGGACACGGCTAACCACGCAGGGGTCCAGGCCCGCGCTGCCTTGTATCTCCGGGTCTCGACCGGCCGGCAGGCGACCAGCGACCTGTCGATCCCGGACCAGCGCCGCCAGCTTGCGGCCTACTGCGAGGCCAAGGGCTGGGAGGCGGCGGTCGAGTATGTGGAGCCGGGCAACACCGCCACCGACGACCGGCGTCCATCATTCCAGTCGATGATCGAGGCGGCCCTGATCAAGCCGCCCGCCTTCGACGTGATCGTGGTGCACAGTTTCTCCCGGTTCTTCCGCGACCAGTTCCAGTTCGAATTCTATGTCCGCAAGCTGGCCAAGAACGGCGTGCGTCTGGTCTCGATCACCCAGGAGCTGGGCGACGATCCCATGAGCATGATGATGCGCCAGATCATGTCGCTCTTCGACGAGTACCAATCCCGGGAGAACGCCAAGCACACCCTTCGCGCCATGAAGGAGAACGCCCGGCAGGGCTTCTGGAACGGCGCCCGGCCGCCCATCGGCTATCGCATTGTCGCCGCCGAGCAGCGCGGGTCCAAGATCAAGAAGACGTTGGAGATCGATCCGCTTCAGGCCGAGGTCATTCGCACCATCTACCGGTGGGCGCTGACCGGTGACGGGGAGCGCGGTCCGATGGGGCTCAAGACCATCGCCACGCGGCTGAACGACCAGAACATCCGGACCCGCGATGGCGGGCGCTGGGGGATCAGCGCGGTGCATCAAATCCTGACGCGCTCGACCTACATGGGCGAGCACCGCTTCAACACTCGCGACTACCTGACCAAGAAGCCCAAGCCCGAGTCCGAGCACGCCATCATGGCCGTTCCGCCTATCGTCTCGAAAGCGGACTACGACGCCGTCAGGGCCCACCTTGCGTCCCGAAACCCGAAGTGGACGCCGCCCCGCGTTTCCAGCGGTCCGAACCTGCTCACCGGCATCTGCTTCTGCGGCGCCTGCGGCGGGGCGATGACCCTGAGAACGGGGAAGGGGAGCGCGGGCGGCCAGTATCGCTACTACGCCTGTTCGACCAAAGCACGGATCGGCTCGACCGGATGCACGGGCATGTCGGTCCCGATGGACAAACTGGACGACGCCGTCATCGGCCATCTCGAATCCCGCCTGCTCGATCCGGAGCGCCTGACGCTGTTGATGGAGCAGCTTCTGGATCGCCGGGAAGAGTGGGCCGATCAGCGGCGCAGTCACGTCGCCGAAATGCGCAAGCGCGCCACCGAGGCAGAAGCCAAGCTGAATCGACTCTATGAGGCCATCGAAAACGGGATGCTGGCCCCGGACGACCCCTCCCTCAAAGATCGCGTCGCCGAACTCTCCAGCATTCGTGATCAGGCCAGAGCCGACGCCGAGCGGATCAGTGCGTCTGTCGACCGGCTCGCGCCGACGATCACCGCCGAGTCTCTCAGTCGGTTCGCCACCGCCGCACGACGCAAGCTTCACGACCGCACCAGCGGCTACCGGCGCGATCACCTCCGGGCGCTGACACAGCGCGTGGAGGTCATCAGCAAGACCGAGGCGCGCATCATCGGCTCGCGAACCGAGCTGTTGCGAACCTTGGCATCCAGTGATGGTGGGGATTACGCCGCTATTGGCGGAGTTCGCGGTTTTGAACCGCGGTGGCGCGCCCGGAACGATTCGAACGTCCGACCCTCAGATTCGTAGTGGGAGAGCAGTTGTCCGAACATATTGCTCTAACTGGATAATATACGACGCAGTCTGCGTATGTGTAAGTGAATGTGTAAAAATCGACTGTCTCGCGCCGATCCGGCCGTGCTGGCGGATCAACACGCCAATAGCCCCGCCAATCATGAATAGGCGGGGTAAGTGCTCTCTCGAGCAGTCGGAAGCCATTGCTCCGCAATGGAAAAATGCCCCCGCAACCGTCGGGCGTCCCGCCCGACTTCGACCGTTTTCCTCCACCGTGGCTAGTCCAGGCACATACGCCACAGTTACGGCTCCGCCAGCGCGCAGATGCCGCGCTGGCTTCGGGGGTTCGCGGGTCTTCGACCACAATGCCGCTCACCCCAAAACGCTCGAAGTCGGGCGCTTCGCTCACACGCTGCCGCAGCCAATCATCACGGCGCAGATGCGCCGCGCTTCTTGGGCGGACAGCGGTGCCGACGGTTGCGGGGGGTCATACTCCTCCGTGTCGGGCCACGGACGACTTGAACGCCTATGGCGTGGGGCGTCGTTGACGCCCACCGAAGGCATTCCTTCCGCTCAGGCGGGAAGGAAGCCTCACAACAGTGCCGCCTACGGCGGCGCAGTCCGCCCCTTCTTGCTTTAGGGCGCGCCCGCCCGAAAAAGGAAGCGCCACCCTCGGTGAAGGTGGCGCAAAAATTGGCTTGGTTCAGCCGGCTACCGAGATGCGGCGCGTCTTTTTCGGGCTCTTGACCGGACAGCGCGACGGACCTCGTTGATTAGTCGGAGGTCGGCCGTGATGTGCGGATCAGATCGCCCGCTCAGCTCAAGCACTCGCGCTGAGGCGAAAACGAGTTGTTCGGTCGTACTGGCGAGGCGCATCAGACACCTTCCGACCGCTGCACGTCGAGCAAATCGCCCGTCGGTCGTCTGGTCGAAATGAACCCGGTCGTTTTCGTCGAGGTACAGCTTTCCCATGGCGGGCTCCTGATAATTTCGTGAGGACTCCGCCACTTAGGGTAACATTGATATCTAATATTGTCAATGTTTTCAAGTAGTTATAGCTTGCCTCGTCTTCTCTCTTGGCCGGGCAGCGACCTCCGTGCTTGTATTCTTGAGCGGGAAGGGGCCGCCATGCGAAAGCTTTGCATTCTGTTGTTCGGACTTGCTCTCTTCGGAGCGACTGAGGCTTGGGCGCTGGATGTGAGGTTGGCGTACTTGCCGCTTTCTCCCGAGAGTGATCGCGTTGCATGGTCCGAGAAGGGCAATGCGCGCTCCGGCGTGGTGATTCCCTCGGTATTTGGAGATGGGTTCGCTGACGACGTCACGGTCCGCCGGCACGTTGGCACACCACAGTTTCAGGTGTTGGGGTGCGGTGGTGGAGCCCTCTCAAGAACAGTCGATGTCAGGCTTCAGAGAGCGGACTTCGATCATACTCGTGTGCTGGATCAAGTCCTTCGTCGGGCCGTCATTGAGGTCTGGAGAAGCTGCCCCATTCCATATGACAACGTCTTCAGCAATCGAACCCACGACCTCGACATCGGCGGCCTACGCATTTTTCTTCCGGACGGTTCGCTGGTGTTTGAGGCCACAAGCCTCGAAGGGGACAACAAAGGCCAGCACTCGGCTCCGGGATTGCGAACATACGATCGCAAATACAATTGGCGGAGTTGGACGAACTACCCGGCTCTGGAGCGGGCGCGGGCGGCTGAAGCCGCTGCGGCCATAGAACGGGAAAGGGTAGAGCGGCTACGGTCAGAGAGGGCCTCGAACACGTTTTGGGGTTGGGTCCGCCTTATCGTTTTCGGCGCTCTGGCGCTGTGGCTTTGGTTGAAGCGCGAAACGCTCCTCTACTGGTACTACTCGCTCACCCCGCACCCCGCCGGCGCGATGGTCGACCATGCGATAACAACCGGCCAGGAACTCGACGGCAAAGCTTTCGCGCAGGCTGTACGTTCGATCTCCGGAGCCAATGAAATCGAAAAGACCGTTCGCGCCGATCAGGCTTACGCACTGGCGGCGCGCTGGCGAGAGCGGGAGGCCGCTCTGGACGCAGAAGAAGCTCGTCTCGTCGATGACGCTCGCAGGCAGGCGGCCCAGGACAACGCGTTGCTTCAGGCGCAAAAGGACCTGCTCGATGCAGCTATTGCACATGAACAGGCGCTGGCGCGCGTGGATGCTCTTCGCGAGAAGGAGGAAAGCAAATGACGGCACGGCCGCCGGCGCCCCGACGCGCACTGGAAGGACAAGTCCTGCCACCTCTGCGAGAGGATTTGGCGCTTCCGCCTGCGCCGCTCAACATCCCGCTCTTGGCGCGAATGAAATACCGCTCCGAAGAACGTCAGCTTCAGGCCTATGCACGATTGGTCGAAGCCAAGAACGCTTTGCTTGATGTGCTCCAACGCCAGCGCGAGCTGCTTGAAGCGCGCGAAATCTCGATCGTACGCATCGAGAATCTCGACAAGCTTCGCGAGATCGAGCGGCTCAAGATCGACAATCGGCTCACGCTTCTTCTGAAAGACGCTGAACTGGAAGGCCTGCGGAAGGGCGTCGAGATCGAAGAACTGCATGTCCGGCTAGCAGAGGCGAAGCGACGGCGGGCTGAGATCGAGAGCCCCGCGCCACCCGCTGAAAAGCCGACCATGGGGAAGCGTCTGGCGACCGCGTTGGAGAACCTCCGCGAGGTCGACGACGTGTTCAAGCGTCAACGGGCGGAGCTGATTGAAGCGGCGGGTGGTGAAGACAACCTCACCAACGACGAACGTCAGGAGTTGGAGAGGCTTGAAATTCTGCGACGAACGCAGGTCGAGAAACTCCATGAGGATCTTCTCTGATGGCGTTGGCCATCGGCAGAACGAAGAACCGGAAAGACATTCGGCTGACTGATGAGGTGCGCTCGCGGCACATCCATGTGCTCGGGGCGTCCGGCACGGGGAAGTCAAAACTGATTGAGGCCATGATCCGGGCCGACATCACCGCCGGGCGTGGGCTCTGTCTCATTGATCCGCACGGTACGTTGGCTGACGCGGTGACGCAGTGGTGCGCCGCGACGAAGATGGATGACTTCCGACGTATCCACGTCATCGAGCCGGGCGACCTCAATTGGTGCGCCGGGTTCAACCCCCTTCGGCTCGACAGCCAAACCGAAACGGCCGTCCGGGTGGACGCCATGGTTGCGGCCTGCGCTCAGGTTTGGGGCGGGGAGAACACCAATGCGACTCCGCTGCTCAAGAAGTGTCTGAGGGCCGTGTTCTACACGCTCGCCATTCGCAACCTTACCCTGGCCGAGGCTCCGATCCTGACCTCCAGTGAGTCGGACCTTCGACGTTCCCTGATCGCCGATCTGCCCGACCCTGTCTTTAACGCCGTCTGGCGAGACTTCGACGCCTTGTCGCGCCGGGAATTCTACGAGCAATTTTCCAGCACCAACAACCGGCTGCTGGAAGTCCTGAGCTCGCCTGTCGTGCGCCGCATCGTGGGCCAGCGCGACCGCGCGCTCGACCTGAGGGCCGTGATGGACGCGGGCGAAATCGTCATCGTCAACCTGGCCCCCAAAGGCGTCTTGTCGGCGGACAATGGACGCCTGCTGGGGACGCTGCTGACCAGCGAGCTCTTTCTTCAGGCGGTGCGCCGCGACGAGGCTACGGCGCGCCGGCGGCCGTTCACCCTCTATATCGACGAATGCTACGACTACCTCACCAGCGACATCGAGCGGATGCTCGACCAGACCCGCAAATTCGGCCTTCACCTGGTGCTCTCTCACCAGAGGCTCGGCCAACTGCGGGACCGCTCAGAGGCGATCTACAACGGCGTCATGGCGGGCGGACAGACCAAGATCGTATTCGGCGGACTGACCGACGACGACGCCGCGATCATGGCGCGGGAGGTCATGCGGACCAGCTTCAATCTGGAGCAGCCCAAACATGTTCTCGACAAGCCGGTCGTGGTCGACGAGGTGCCGTTCTGGCTGGAATCGGAGAGCGAAACCGAGACCTGGGGCACGACTCAAACGTCGAGCGACAGCTATCAGTATGGCTCATCCTCTGGCGGCTCGGAGAGCCTGAGCGAGACCTATGATCTTCAAGGCAACGTCACGGGCCGGTCGGCTTCGACGGCATCGAGCGGCGGCTCGTCCGAGGGCTGGGGATCCAGCTCCAGCGAAAGCACCAGCCAGGGCGGGGGGCGTACATCCGGCCGCTCGCAAACCTTGAAGCCCGTGCGCGTCACCATGCCGACAGCCGTCCACTCCCTGGAGGAGGCGACGCATCTGGCCATCATCAAACTGAGGGAGCTGCCGAACCGCGCCGCCATCGTCCGACGCCGGGGGAAGCCTCCGGTGCGCATCCGTACCCCGGAGATCAAACCCGCCCTGGCGTCGGAGGCCGGCGTCAATCGCTTCCTGAATCGCACGCGTACCGGCAGCCCCTATCTGTCGGTCATGGCCGAAGCGGACGCCGAAATTTCGGACCGGACGAAGACCATGGGCGTCGCTCTTCCCGAAACCACTGAGGACGAAAGCGCCTTCTGGACCGAGGCGAGCTAGGGAGGCCGTGGGGACGGTTCGCAAATCCTATCCCCGGTTTCGACGCGAGGGCGGAACGCCGCGGATCGTCCTCACCGAAGACGACTTCGCGATCCTGCTTTGCATCTACCGACACCGCTTTGTGCGGGCGGACGATCTCTATCGGCTCTTTGCGCACCGGAGCCGGGATCGACTCTCCCGGCGTCTCACCTGGCTCTATCGAAACCAGTTCCTCGATCGGCCGATCGCCCAGATCGACCGGTTCCGCGAGGGACCGACACAGGCGCTTGTCTACGGACTCGATAACGCAGGCGCACGCGTCGTTGCCGAACGGTTCGGGGTACCGACCGGCTCGGCCGACTGGCGCTCACGCAATCGAGCCTTCACCCGCGAGAATCTGGACCACACCCTCGCGGTCACGCGGTTCATGGTCGACCTCGAGTTGGCGTGTCGGGAGCGACCGGACCTTGAGCTCGTGGCGTTCGACGCCATTCTCGCCAACGCACCGGAAGCGACGCGGGCCGCGCCCCTGCCCATGCGGTGGGCGGTGCCGGTATCGTGGAGCATGGCACGCGCACAGGTGCAGATCATGCCGGACGCCATCTTCGGCTTGAAAGCTTCGCGACCCGACGGTTCGCTGGTCCAGTCCTTCGTCTTTCTGGAAGTCGACCGGGGCCGGATGACCATATCCCCGAGCGCGCAGAACATTGAGAGCGAGGCCTTTCTCTACCGCGCCACCCTGCTGAGAAAGCTCCTCGCCTATGCGGAGAGCTGGCGGCGCGATCTCCATCAAGCGCGGTTTGGCTTCCGCGCCCCGCGCGTTCTGTTCGTGACCACCACACGGGCGCGAGCGGAAGCGATCCGGGAGTGCGCTCAATCCCATGTATTGGCGCGCGGCGGCGTTCCCGCTGGCGTCTTCCTGTTCGGGTCCATTGAAGATGGAGACGATCCGTTTTTCGGACTGATCCCCTAGAAGAGGCGGTTCATGCCGCCGGACCTCACGAATTCCTGTGTCGCGGACCAACGATAGCTAGGCTGCTGCTGAGGGAATTGGGTCGAGCGAACGGGCGCTGAATGGCGGGCTCGGCGTGCCATCGATCATCACCTTCACATAGAGGTCGCGATTGGCGAGGCTGATCAGGTCGAAGACCCCAAAAGTCGGCTGAAACTCTCGCGCCATCACTTCGGCGTCCTGCGCTCCGATACGGAATGAAATCACGGTGCCGACGTTGCCGAGGACGGCGTGTCGGATGTCCGGCTCAAGCTGATGCAGGTGCTGATGGGCGAGCGTGAGACCCACGCCGTATTTGCGCATCTCCGTGAGCATGTTCACGAACGCGAGCGTGGTGAAGCTCTGGAACTCGTCGATGTAGAGAAAGAAGGGGCGGCGGCTCTCTGCCGGCGCTTCTGCCCGGCTCAAGGCGGCGAGCCCGACGGTCGAGGCGATGAAGCCCCCCAGGAGGGCCGCCCCGTCCTCGCCAAGCCGCCCCTTGGCCAGGTTCACGACAAGCGCTCCGCCCTCGTCCATGATCCTGCGGAAATGAATGTCGCGTTCGGGCGCGACCAGAACGCGATAGAGGCGCGGATCGGTCAGGAGCGCCCCCAGCTTGTTTTGGATGGGCGCGCACGCCTCGGCGCGAAGCCGATCCGGATACTGGGCGAACTCGTGCGACCAGAAGCGACGGACGACCGCGTTGCGAACACCGGCGACAATCTGTTTGCGAAACGTCTCATCGGAATAGAGCCGGAGGATGTCGGGAAGCGTCGACCCGTCCCGTTCCAGAAGCGCGTACAGGCTGTTGCGAAGCACATGCTCCATGCGCACGCCCCATGCGTCCGGCCACAGCTTCTTCAGGGCGTCGAGAAAGCCCGACGCCGCGAGCGGTATCTTGTCATCACGGACCCGGCGAAGCGGATTGTAGCCGAGCGGCTGGTGAGCGTCGGCGGCGTCCAGATAGTTGAGCCGGTCCCCAAGGACGGGACCCGCCGCATCGCGAAGGCGCTCCGCCAAATCTCCGTGCGGATCGATAAGGGCGAAGCCGCGTCCCGCCGCCAGGTCTTGTTGCGCCAACACCTCTAGGAGCGTCGATTTGCCGACGCCCGTCTTGCCGATCACATACACATGCGAGAGCCGGTCGGTCTGCCGTATGCCGAAACGTAGGCCCCGGCAATGGAAGGTCGTCTCGCCAAAGTATGAGATGGCGTATCTCGGACTGCTCGGCATCCCAACAGTCTGCGCCCTGGCCCTGGTTTGGCGCGGGGGCACTTTATGGAACGCGCTTCTGGTCCTGCGGAGGCCAGCGTATGGATTGAGCGAGCATGCGCGCCATATGGCCGTCAATGGCAGATCGAACCTTGTGGTTCAGTAATCGAAACCGACCCGCGGACCCAACGGCGCGAGGCAGTGCATCAAGCTTTCGAAAAAACGAGCTTGCCATACTGGTGAACGCCCAGTTGGACGGTTACAGCCATTAGTAGGCCGGCCACTGCATTGGTGACCAACCCGCGAGGGAGGGTGCCCAATATGATCTTGGCAATGACGGGCGATTTGAAGAATGCTTTCGCCAAATCCGACAGTCGGATAAGGTTGGGCATAATCTCAGCACTACGATCCTGCGTGTAGTCGAGAGACAGGCCTGCTCGTTGTGCGCTATTGACAAAGCTGTCAATCTTCCTGAACTCTGGTACGGCCATCGCCCGCTCTGTATAGACTACCGCCTTCTGAGCCAAAGCGTCACCTGCTACCGTTGCGTCGCGGAAGGCATCAAACACCACGAGCTTACCGCCAGCAGTTAATACTCTCCCGATCGATCGGAGCGCGCTATTCATACTATTGGCGTGGCATAGCGATTCAACGGCAAACACCAGTCCAAATGTCGTATCTTCAAATGACTCGAGGCCGTGAAAATCGTCATTTACTATTGACGCATTATTGAGTGTCGAAACTCTATTTTTCGCAGACTGGATATTGATATCATTAATATCAACTCCGATAAACTCAATATCTGGGAAACGACTAGCCAAGTATGCGATATTGAAGCCGCGCCCGCACCCGATCTCCAAGACTCTCTGCGGCTTCTCAGGTAGATTGTTAATTGACTCTTCTACCTCCTCTGCTTGCCTAAAATAGTCATTTTTAGAAAATTTCCCGTTCTTGGACAGCGCCATATGTATAGCTCCTGACCATGAATGAAACAGCGCATAGCCCCAGAAGCTTTCTCTATAGTAAGTATTAACATCCGAAACCCGAATTTTCGCCGGAGCTGTAAACTCAGGGAATAGAGACTCAATTTTTCGAATGTATGTCGGAAGATTTTCGACTTTTACTTTATTAAACATGGTCTATCCAAGATTCTGCATTATGAATGAGAAAACTCTTTTCCAACCAATAGCGGTGCCTATAAGAGAAGCGATGTAAGTTCCAGCAACTACGTATGTCTGGTGAACAGGATAAACCCAAGCATCACACTTCATCAGCTGAAGCACAGTGCCAGTTGTAATATCTTGTGGACCTGCACCGAAGGTAATCGCTAAGTCTTTTTCTGCACCGTGTTTTACACCGATATCTGCCAAAAATCTTGCCGAAACGATCTCTATATATCGTTCCTCAGAAGCGGAAATCGTCCTAAGGTAGGCAATCTGCGGAATACTAAGATTGACTATGCCGACTACAAATGTACCGAAAACACATAGATATGACAACCAGTCGTCGTTCATTCCAAATAGGTAAAATACTGCGGCTACACCCGCTAGCCACAGCAAACTAATTACTGCGTAGAATGTCGCTGCAGGTCGAAAATGCGTCTTAATCACCGCAGGCGGCAGTATCGGTTTCTCTCCAGAAACTCCCCATAAAAATAGTGGTAGTTTGAGCATAATGCTCGCACTTGTACCGAGCACTAGGGATATAAATACCAAAAACACTATCAAGATGGAGAAGGTGTAGTGCCTCAGGCTTTCTGCGTACCATCCGTGGCTCTCTAAGACGCGGAATCGCGGTATGAGGGTGTCGAGAGCGCTGGAGGCGGGGCCTATGTGATCCCAGAAATATATAGCTGATACGCTGGATAGGAAGCCTGCGAGGAAGATTATCGCTGTCGCTCTCATATGATGCCAGAAGCGTGAATGACGAGTGAGCGCACTAACAACATGGTTCCGTCGCTGGTCTGGATCCATCTCGTATAAAGATACGAGTCTGTCGTACATTCCGTACTGCTGGGACGCACCAAATACGAGGCCTGTGGTAGTCAGGAATATTCCAACACTACCTATATAAAATAACGGAGTTCTTAGATATTCAAGATAGCTTCCGCTAATCAAAGATATCAAAAATCCAACTGACCACGGAGTGATTGAAAAAATCATTATTCTGGCAAAGGAACGGATAGTCAGCCCTGAGCCAATAACCTGTTCTACCCATATTATGTTGGCAAACCTGTAGGCATCTGTCTTCGACATTGCGCAAACTCCAGGGGCGTCTGCGGGACGTCCGGTCGATCACAAGGCCACGCCAGCAGGCGTTGACCAACGTAACCTTAGCCCGCGCCAAGGAGCGACAGGCAGGTGCCCCAGCGTTGACCGTAGGCCAGGGAAACTTGGGAACACAAGGTGTGGCGAGAACCGCAGCTCGGGACCGTCGGCATGAGTCGCGGGCGATCGACCGCTTGTCTGGGGGACTACGTGCCGTTTTGACGCCCCGCTGCTCCCCGAAAATTGGACGAACAGCCCCAACCGAAGTTGGGGCTGAGTGTCAGTACGGAGCTGCGCCTACACGAAGGTAGGTCGCAGCCTCGCTCGCTAGACGAGCTGCACCGAAGATGGCTCGCTTGTCCGCATCCAGGATCGAGAGCCAACCCGAGAGGTAGGCGGCATGATCCGGCCGCGGTTCGTTCGAGATCGAGAAGTCGGCGCAAAGGAACGCCGCCCCGAGCTCCGCCACCAACTCCTCCATCGCGTAGGCATCGTCGCCGAACCGCTTGCCGAACACGCGGTCCAGGCGGTGGGCTGCGCCCGTCCAGTGCGTGAGCTCATGAAGAAGGGTGCTGTAGTAGGACTCCGTTGGCGAGCTGGTGGGCGTGCCAACGAAACGCGCGGTCGCCGGCATTCGAATGTAGTCCTCAGACGCTTGGTAGCAGGCGACCGAGCCACCTTCTCGGATCTCTGCCCCGATCTGAGCGATGGAGCGCTCAACGGCATTGATGCGCTCTACAAGCGATACCTGTAGCGGCATATCGAGCGCCCACCCGTCGACCTGTTCGGCGTTGAACACGGGCGACGCTCTGGCGACGAGACGCCCGTTCACGTCCTCGCCTTCTTCCGGCTCGTTGGTTTCGAGCTTCTTGTAGAAGACGATGGTGGACGCCTGCTCACCGCGCCGGACCTGGGCTCCGAGCGTTGCCCATTGTCGATAGGTCGCCCAGTGCCCGGAGCCGTAGCCCCGGACACAGGCTTCGGCCCAGAGCGCCACGACATTGATACCCCGGTATGTGGCTCCCGTGAGGGCATTGGTTGGCTTTCCGGCTGCCGGACCTCCGCCATGCCAGGGCATGATGAAGTCGCTGGCTCCTTGTTCGATCGCGAGGATGATCGAGTCCGTGATGGTCTCGTAAACGCTGCTTGTACTGTGTGAATGAACGGTGCTGTCCATGGTGTGGCCCTCCTTCGTGCCGGGGAAGGCCGTGGGGACACGGCGCTCTCCGGCGCGAAGGAAGTCGGGACAGCTCTGCGGACATCATCCGCGTCAGTGGCGTTTGGCGACAGGGGGCACTCTATGCGTAGGGCGCATAGGCGTCAGATCAGGCGGCGGCCTGGTACAGATACTTCTGGAAGCTGAAGAACACCCGACCGATCTCGTCGGGCTTGCCGAGGTCGGCGACAGCGTCCGCGATGGAGTTGCGATATTTGAGCCGGAGCAGAGGCGTCAGTTTTTCCTGATCGAGTTCACCCACGCCCTCGCTCACATAGTGGGCGAGCACGAAGTCGAGAAAGGTCTGCTGTTTGGCGTCGAAATGCGCACCGATAACGGGGCGCGCCAGAGCGGAACGCTCTTGGCGGGTCATGGTCGGCGCAGCATACGCGACATGGGCGAGGACATCGAACAGGTCGCTTTTCTCGGCGTCGATGATCCGCTGCATCTCGGCCATCTGCTCCTTGCCGAATCCCTTCTCAGCCAGTCCGGCGAGCAGTTTGGCGCGGGTGTCGGGCGCACTCCAGATCGCTCGGAGCTCGTCTTCGTCCTTGAAGAACTCGGGCAGTCTCCCGAACAGCATTTCCATGAACTGCTGGGCCGACATGGGCGTGCCGTCGGGATGCCAGAACGAAGTCACCATCATATGCTGGATGGTGCGGGCCTTGCCGTCGGCGAGCTTCACCTTGATCTTCTTGGACCGCTCCTTGGGATCCGGGTCGGTGTCCGGCGGCGACGCATCGTCAGGGGGTGTCGGCGCGGGGCGCGGTTCCTTGGCCTCAGGCTCAATCGGCTCGCCGTCCCATTCGGGATCACTGAAATGCTGGTGAGCTTTCACGAAGTCATAGATCGTGAAGTAGTCCTTGCCGTCGTAGAGCCGCGTGCCGCGACCGACGATCTGTTTGAACTCGATCATGGAGTTGATCGGCCGCAGCAGGACGATGTTGCGGATGTTGCGAGCATCGACGCCGGTCGAAAGCTTCTGCGACGTGGTGAGGATGGTGGGGATGGTTTTCTCGTTGTCCTGAAAATCCCGCAGCGCCTGTTCGCCGAGCGCGCCGTCGTTCGCCGTGACCCGCTGACAATAGTTCGGGTCCTTGCTCGTTTTCATCTGGTTGATGAGATCGCGGACGGCCAAGGCGTGTGCCTGGGTGGCACAGAAGACCAGCGTCTTTTCGCGCTGGTCGATCATATCCATGAACAGCTTCACCCGATGGGCTTCGCGCTCCTTGATCTCGATGATCTTGTTGAAGTCCGCTTCGACGAACCGCTTGCCGGCCTCTATCTCGCCTTCGACCAAGGTGTCGTCAGGCGTGAAGACGTACTCGTCGAGCGTCGTGGAAATCTGCTTGACCTTGAAGGGGGTCAGGAAGCCGTCGTTGATCCCTTCTTTGAGGGAGTAGGTGTAAACCGGCTCGCCGNNGCGCTTGGGCGTGGCGGTCAGGCCGAGCTGAACGGCTGGCGAGAAATGCTCCAGAATGTCGCGCCAGTTGCTCTCGTCGTTCGCGCCGCCTCGGTGACACTCGTCGATGACGATGAAGTCGAAGAAGTCGGACGGGTAGTCGCCGAAATAAGGCGATGGCTCGCCGTCCTTCGGCGGTCCGCTCATGAAGGTCTGGAAGATCGTGAAGAAGACGCTGCCGTTCTTCGGCACCTTACCCTTCTTGCGAATGTCGGACGGGTCGATACGGACCAGTGCGTCTTCCGGGAAGGCCGAGAAGGAGTTGTAGGCCTGATCGGCGAGGATGTTGCGGTCGGCCAGGAACAGGATGCGCGGCTGACGCGATGGCTCGCCACTGAGGTTCCAGCGGCCCTTAAACAACTTCCATGCGATCTGGAATGCGATGGTGGTCTTGCCGGTCCCTGTCGCCAGTGTCAGCAGGATGCGGGGCTGGCCGTTCGCCACAGCCTCCAGCACGCGCTCGACCGCAATGTCCTGATAGTATCGTTGCCCAATCGTGCCGCCCTTGTCGTTCGACGGCACGGCGGCGAACCTTTCGCGCCAAGCATTCTGGGTGGCGAAGGTCTTGTCCCAGAGCTCATCGGGGCTCGGATAGCTGATGACCTCGACCTCGGTCCCCTCCTGCATGTCCACGGCGTAGATGCCGCGCCCATTGGTCGAGTAGCCGAAGCGGAGTTCCAGTTTGGCGGCATAGCTCTTGGCCTGACCGACCCCCTCAGTCAGATGTTGGTTCAAGGCCTTGGCTTCGATGACGGCGAGCTTGGTGTTCTTGTGAACCAGGACGTAGTCGGCGATCTGCGCCTTTGCGCGTCGTCCGCCGCCTTCAAGCCGACCTTGCGTGATGTGGTACTCGCGAAGCACGCGGCTGCCGTCGACTACGCCCCAACCAGCCGCCTTGAGGGCAGGGTCGATATGCTCGGCTCTGGTCTCTGCTTCGTTCATGATGGTTAGAGTTTACCGCTAAAAGCATGGTTCAGAAGAGATTTCCTCAGTTCATCCAGGGAAGTAAGCTTGAGGCGGTAACTTTTCTCAAGGTTTCGTGTCTCTTCTTTCATTTCCTCTATCGCACCTGAAATGGTGATTTGCTCGCCGTAAGGCGGAAGCGGAATCCTCAACGAGGTCAACTTTCCCTGATTGATGTTCGTGATATTTGCGCCGCCTCCACCGCTAGTAAGCGTCTGGCGAGTCGTTTGACATTTTAGGAAACGGAGAAGGAACAGCGGAAACACCTGAGAGGCATCGAAGCGCACCCGGATTACAAACCCAGAGTAAGAAGTTGCCTCGCGCAAATCGCCAATGAGCATGGATCGCCCCACTAGGTGTTTGCTGCCGTTTGACCGCACGATCAGGATGTCATCGCGTTTCAGAAGGTACCCATCCGCCAGGACACCGTCGATGGTCGCGCTCCCGAGTTGTTCAATGGGGGCGAAGTCGTTGTCCTGAAAATCCGCGACGCCTACGAACGGTAGCGTCTGACCAATGCTATTCTTGTCGAAATTCAGTCCGTTCTTAAAGCTCGCGAAATCGCCGAGCGGTCGCACCTCCCATTGCCCGTCGCGGTGCGTGAAAACGGATTGCAGGCGACTCTCAAACAAGGCGCGGGCGTTCAGGAAATTCTCTTCGGCATGAGCTTTTGCGACGGCGATGCCCTCAAGCGCCTCGTCGAGGACATCGACTATCCGCCTCTGCTCTGCGAGAGAGGGGACCGGGACCGGTAGGTCGGCAAAATGGCGGCGGCGCAGGGACTTTACAGTAGCCCCTACAGCAACGCTAGGAAAGTAATCTGATCGATGATGAAGAAAATGGTAGAGGAATCGAATGTCCAGGTCTGGAGCAAAACCGTAAAGTGCATAAGCGCGTTGGTGTAAATCAAACTTACCGCTGAAGTGCTTGGGAAGAAATTCCTTACCCTCTCCGGGGATTATCAAGGCCTCGCAATCATGTAGATACCGAGTGCTTCTTTTGATTGTTTTAGAGCGGTCAAAGAACGCGTATGGGCCGTCTAGAACGGCATCTTGGGTGTCGGAGTCCCCGCTCGAAATCGTGCAGAGCTTCCCGAGCGGGACGGTTTTCCAGCCGTCCATCATAGCAACGCCTTGATGCGTTCAAGTACCCGCGCGCTCTCGATATCTAGCGCGGCGATCTCGTCCATGATGTCGTGTGGGGACCGATGCGCCGGTGCCTCGCCGCCGTTCGGGTTCCTTACTGAGAGGTCGTAAACTTTGTGGTCGACGTCTTTGACGTCCACACTCCAGCTGTTCGGCGAGTCCGCGAACGTTTTTTGCAGGGAGATGAACTCGGCTAGATCGGCGTCATTAAGTGGGTTGGTCTTGCCCATGTTCCGACCCGGATCGAGCTTATAGAACCATACCTTCCGGGTTGGCGCTCCTTTTTCGAAGAACAGCACCACGGTCTTCACACCCGCGCCCTGGAAGGTGCCTCCTGGGCAGTCGAGCACGGTGTGAAGGTTGCAGCTCTCCAGCAGCAGCTTGCGCAAGCTGACCGAGGCGTTGTCAGTATTCGACAGGAAGGTGTTCTTGATGACGATGCCCGCCCGCCCGCCGGCCTTGAGCACCTTGATAAAGTGCTGAAGGAATAAGAAGGCGGTCTCACCCGATCGGATCGGGAAATTCTGCTGAACCTCCTTGCGCTCCTTGCCGCCGAATGGCGGGTTGGCCAGGACGACGTTGAATCGGTCCTTCTCCTGTAGGTCGGCGACGTTTTCAGCGAGGGTGTTCGCGTGGACGATGTTCGGCGCTTCGATCCCGTGGAGGATCATATTCATCGTGCCGATAACGTAAGCTAGGGACTTCTTCTCCTTGCCGTAGAAGGTCCGCTCCTGGAGCAGCTTGTCTTGAGCCGTCGTGCGCTTGGGATTGGACTCCTGGAGATAGTCGAACGCCTCACACAGGAAGCCAGCGGAACCGACCGCGCCGTCATAGATGGTTTCGCTGATCTGCGGGTTTACCACCTCGACGATGGCGCGGATCAACGGACGTGGCGTGTAATACTCCCCGCCGTTACGGCCGGCATTGCCCATCGCCTTGATCTTGGCCTCGTACAGGTGGGAAAGCTCGTGCTTCTCGGTTTGGGAGCCGAAGCGCAGTTCATCGATGTGGTCGATGATTTCCCGCAGATTGTAGCCGCTCTGGATCTTGTTTTTGATCTCTCCGAAGATCTGGCCAATCTTGTACTCGATGGTGTTGGGGCCGCTGGCCGTCTGTTTGAAGCCGTGGAGGTACGGGACCAGCTTCTGGTTGACGAACTCCAATAGGTCATCGCCCGATAGCGCCCGGTTATGATCGATCTTGGCGTCCTTGCCCTTCGGCGCGGCCCAAGTCTCCCAGCGATAGGGCTCATCAAGGATGTAGCTGTAAGCCCTGCCGTTGAGCTGCGCCTCGGTAGCCTTGTCCGTTTCGAGGGCGTCGAGATATTTCAGGAACAGGAGCCAGGATGACTGCTCGGTGTAGTCGAGCTCGCTGGTGCAGCCAGCGTCCTTCCACAGGACGTCGTCGATCCTTTTGAATACGTGTTCGAACATAGGCTGGGCAGTCCCCGTCACTGAATTATCGTAGCATGCATGCCCGCATTTGCGTGGCTACGCCAATGGCCATGTTCGTGAGGGGGTTGCGGATTATGCGGTCTTCTTTCTTAAGGTACGCAGTAGCCTCTTGAGCCTCAGCGCGCTTTTCCGTCGAAAAGCAGAACGCCTGCACGCTGGCGCTCTCAGCCGAGGGAGGTGAGCCACTTAGTCAAAGTTCGCCTTCATCTCCTGCTCGACGTAAAGTTGATAGGGCGCTACAGTTCATAATGTTCGAGGGGGCTCATGCATATCCATTCATACCATCTAAGAAACTATCGACGCTTGAAAGATGTTCGCGTCGATTTGGACTGCAATATTTCAATACTTGTTGGCGCGAATAACAGCGGCAAGACCTCAGCTACTCAGGCGCTGGACATGTTCCTCTCTGGGCAGAAGAGTCGCTTTTCAATCTACGACTTCAGCTCACATCTCTGGAAGGGGGCCAACGAAATAGGGGCCGCTGATCCAGCGGGTGATGGGACCGCCATCCTGCCTTTCATATCGCTCGATCTCTGGTTCGAAGTTTCCGAACACGATCTGCATTTGGTGCTCCCGATTCTACCCAGTACGGCCTGGGCAGGCACGCAGGTCGGCATGCGCATCGTCTTCGGACCGAAGAACTCTGCCGAGCTCTTGAAGCGCTTTCGCGATGTGCACGCTGAAGGTCTAACGAAGTCGGCTGCACTGCCGGACGGCGGCGGAAGCTACGTTCCCTGGCCCCGTGACCTCACAGACTATCTCGAACGCGAGTTGCAGAACGAATTCGAGTTCAGCTACTTCGTTCTCGATCGGGCGCAGTTCGATGCCAATTTCAGGCCCGCGCCTGACTACGAGCCAGCGGCTTTTGCGGGGGAGGTAGGCGGCGCGGCGACACTGAAATCGCTGGTGCGTGTAGATTGCCTGAATGCACAGCGACATCTTGCAGACCCGTCACCGGGCACTAGCGCAAGTGGGCGCGCCGAGGATCTGTCTCGCCGACTGAGCAGGTTCTATCAGCGCAATCTCGAACAGCGCGCGGAGGATCATTCCGCGCTGAGGGCTCTGTTCGAGTCCGAAGAAGGCTTGAACAAGCACCTCTCGGACGTTTTCGCGCCGACGTTGAAGCGGATCGCGAAGCTCGGATATCCGGGGCTGAGCAATCCGCGGCTCGAAATCAAATCTAGCCTTAACCCGGCAACCGTCATGAGCCAGGACGCCAAGGTTAACTATCTGATCGGCGACGGGGAAGCCGCCGTCCGGCTCCCTGACAGCTACAACGGACTAGGCTTCAAAAACCTCATCTACATGGTCGTCGAAATCCTCGACCTCCAGGAAAAATGGCGCCTTGAAGAGGAGGACCGCGCACCACTCCATTTGATTTTCATTGAGGAGCCCGAGGCCCATCTGCATGCGCAATTGCAGCAGGTCTTCATCCGGAATGTCCTCGACCTCTTGAAGATTCCGGGCGAGGACGACGGGGCCTACAAGAGCCAGGTAGTTGTCACGACGCACTCGCCCCACATCCTGTATGAGCGAGGCTTCGCGCCCATCCGCTACTTCAGACGGCATGCGGGGGAGGGCGAACAATCCACGCAGGTCCTGAACCTCTCGGCATTCCAAGCCGGCGATGCGCCGAAGGACCGCGATTTTCTACAGCGCTACCTCAAGCTCACTCACTGTGACCTCTTCTTCGCGGACGCAGTGATTTTGGTTGAAGGTAATGTCGAACGTCTTCTGCTCCCGTCCATGATCGAGAAGGAAGCCGTCACGCTTCGCTCGGTCTCCCTCTGCATTCTCGAAGTCGGTGGTGCCTTCGGTCACCGCTTTAAGGAGCTCATCGAGTTCCTCGGGATCACGACACTGATTGTGACTGACATCGACAGCGTCGCCGTGAAAACCGCCGAGCCTGTTGATGGCGACGAAGACGAAGATGCTGAGGTTGAAATCCCAGCGACCGAAGCTGGCGCAGAGCCGGTGAAGAAGAAAGCTTCGACCTGCCTGCCGTCTGTGGCGAACGCAATGACGGCAAACCAAACACTTGCGCAATGGCTTCCTGAGAAGCTCCTGATCGCGGAGCTTTGGGAGGTAGCGGCCGATGACAAGGCAAGGCCGCTCCTTGGTACCGATAAAGCGATGGTACGGGTCGCTTATCAGGTCCCGACCGATGTCACTTGGAACGGCGCAACACAGTCGCTTTGTGGTCGCACACTAGAGGAAGCCTTCGGACTCGAAAATGCCGATTGGTGTCAGAGCGCGGATCAGAAATTCATTGGCCTCAAACTCAGAGCCGTACCAGACGATGCGGCCGGGCTGGCTGAGGGGCTCCACAACCGCGTGACGGGTAAGAGTTTCGACAAGACGAGATTTGCTCTCGGAGTGCTGGCGTCCCCTCAGCAGGATTGGATTGTACCGTTCTACATCCGCGAGGGGTTGATCTGGCTTCGTGACAAGGTCGATCTCGAAATTCTTGAAGAGGTCGATGCGGTCGCCGAGGCAGCGACCGCGATCGACGAAGCCCCTTCCGTGAACGCGGGCGAACCAGCATGAAGCGCGCCTCTCAGCCGGATACGCCAGCCGATGTTAGCTTGCGCGAGTGCATCACGGCAATGGAGCGCAAAAGCTTCGTGGTTGTGGCGGGCGCTGGATCGGGCAAGACGACGTCGCTCATCAAGGCATTGGCCTCGATTGTTGAGGTCCATGGCGCTTCCCTCGCGCGGAGACGCCAGAAGGTCGCCTGCATCACCTACACCGATATCGCCGCCGGTGAGATTTGGGCTGATGTCGGCCAGAACCCGCTGGTCCATGTGTCGACCATTCACAGCTTTCTATGGAGTGTCGTGCGCTCCTTTCAGAGCGATATTCGGGCCTGGGTCGACCGCCGCATTCGCGAGAAGCTCGCAGAGCTGCGCGAGACGGCGGCAAACTATGGGCCGCGCGTACAACAGCGGACGAAGGAGAAGAATGCGCGGGATATCGCGCGCTACGAAGACGAACTGACGCGCATCGCGAGGGTGCCAGCCTTCGTGTACGGGACGGGAAGCAACTACACGAAAGGGATGCTCGGACACGACGACGTCCTACGCATGACCTCCGAATTGCTGAGAGAACGGCCGCTTTTTCGCACGCTGGTCGGCCAGCAGTTTCCTTTCTTATTTGTCGATGAAAGCCAAGACACGACGCAGAGTGTCGTCGATGCGCTAAAGGCCGTTCAAGCCCAGCTCGGCAACAGGTTCTGTCTTGGGTTCTTCGGTGATCCGATGCAGCGAATTTACCCGACGGGCGTCGGCCCGATACCGCTGGAGCCGGACTGGGTTCAGATCGACAAGCCAGAGAATTTCCGTTGCCCAACGACCGTGCTCGCAGTGGCCAATGCTATTCGCCGTGATGGCGACGACCTCGTTCAAACGAGGGGACGGACCGAAGTCGTGAACGGTGGGCTGAAGCCAGTGAATGGGTCGGCGCGCATCTTTGTCCTGCCCGCAGATGCGAAACGGGACGAGCGGATCGCCCTGGTCCGCAAATGGGTCGCCGCCAAGCAAAACGACGAGGGTTGGCAGTCCGGTGCCGGAACTGACGTGAAGCTCTTGGTCGTCGTGCACCGTATGGCCGCGACGCGGCTCGGCTTTGGTGACGTCTATGCCGCACTCAATGACCGGGCTCCGTCCGCCTTTAGTGAGAACTTCCTCGACGCTTCGGCGTGGCCACTAAGGCCTTTCATGTCGTTCGTACTTCCGCTGAGTGACGCGATACGGAACGGCCGCGAGTTCGAAGCGATGACGATCCTCCGGCGCGAAACGCCCGCCTTCGTGAAAGGTGCGACGAAGGGCGCGAAGATTGCCCTGCTCCTCAAGGAGATGAGGGCCGCATCGACGGCGCTGGCCGATTTAATGGCGCCGGGCAGCAAGGCGACCATCCGCGACGTGCTGACATTTGTGCAGGGTAAGAGCCTCGTGTCTCTCGATCCGCGCTTTCAAAGCCATTTGGACGGTAGGGCGGCGACTGGGGGGGAACCGGACGAAGCCGAAGCATCTGTTGAAGACGGCGAAGAGGTCAGCAAGGAAGTGGCGGCCATGGACGCCTTTTTACGGTGCCCGGCGGAGCAGCTTTGGTCGTTCCGAACCTACACCAGCGACTTGTCTCCGTTCTCGACGCAGCAAGGCATCAAGGGCGCTGAATTCCCGAGAGTGCTTGTCGTACTCGACGACGAGGAGGGCAGCGGTCACACGCAGTTCTCATACGAGAAGTATTTCGGCATTAAGCAGCCGTCGGCGGGCGACCTTACTAACCTAGCCGATGGCAAGGAGACTGCCGTGCACCGCACTCGCCGGCTCTTCTACGTCTGCTGCACGCGGGCGCTCACGGATCTCGTCGTTGTCATGTTCTCGCCAGACGTCGCCACGGCAGAACGGTGCATTCGCGCCTCCGGGATTTTCCCGCCGGACGAGGTTTACGGACTCCAGGAGCTTGAAGCTTAGAAAGGCTATTCCACCCGAGATTGTTCTCTCATTGTTCCGTGCTATATCTTGGAGAACAAGAATATCACTCGGGGAGGGTGAATGACGGAAGCTGTCGAAGGGCCGACCGCGCCCAAGCTCGAATTCATTCGCGATGTCGCGGCGGATACCGATTCGTTCGGCTCCCATGACAGGGTCGCCAAGGCCATCGCGTCAGTCATCGCCACGAACGAAGACCTGAAAGTGATAGGCTTGCTCGGGCGCTGGGGGAGCGGCAAATCGACAGTTGTGGGGTTCGTCCAAAAACACCTAAATGCTGACCCGGACATCGACACTCATACATTTTGCTACGATGCGTGGCTTCACCAGAGCGACCCCCCGCGCCGCTCCTTCCTCGAAACCTTCATCGAATTTCTGATTGACCGGGAGCTGACCACGCAGGAGCGCTGGCAGGAGCAACTCGACGTTCTGAACCGGCAGATTGAGGACACCGAAACCAAGTCCACGCCGTCGCTGACTGTCTCAGGTCACCTCCTTCTCCTCAGCCTCATCCTTGTGCCGCTTGGCATGCACTTCATCGGACATGACTGGTTCGACGCAGCCTTCGACCCGGCGTCGGAAGGCTTCGAGAGCTGGGCCTTCTGGCTTGGGCCATTGTTCTTAGGGGTGCCGCCGGTGGTCGCCTTGGCTATCTGGCTTTCTTGGCGAACGACCCTTTGGCCGTTCAAAAAACTGTTCTGGACGAAGGCAAACTGGGCCAAGCACCGCCCGCCTCACCACAACGATTCTCTACTGTCGCTTTTCGTGAACAAGGAAGTGACCAAGGAACTCAATCGGACGATCCGCACGCCTGATCCGACGACGATCGAGTTTCAGCGGCTGTTTCGCGAGATCATCGACGAAGTGTCGTCGAAGAAGAGCCGGCTGATCCTTGTGATCGACAATCTGGATCGGCTTCATGAAGCCGAAGCCGTTTCGATGTGGGGAACGATCCGCAGCTTTTTTCTCGGTCGGGAGCACGTCAATCGCGCCAGCCGCGCCACACACCTGCCCACCGTGCTGCTCCCCATTGACCAGGAAGCGATCGAACGAATGTATGCCGTGGAGCACGGCAAGGCGGCACCTGCCCTCGCTCAGTCCTTCATGGAAAAGACGTTCGATCTGACATTCCATGTCACTCGGCCGGTGCTCTCGGATTGGAGTACCTATCTCACCGACCAGCTCCAGAAGGTCTTCGGTGCTGAACTCAAGGAAGAGTGGGCGTTTCAGGTCGGCCGTCTCTACGAAAAGGCGCACGACAAGGACGAGATCACGCCCCGAGCGATCAATGTCGCCGTCAACTCGATTGCGACGCTCTGGCTGCAATGGCGTGATGAAGGCGTCTCCTTCATCGCAATCGCCTACTACGTCATCTTCCGAGACAGCATTGGCAGGGAGATATCCGGCGCGGTCCACAACCCGATCATGGACATCTCCGATCTCGACCCGGATTGGCAGCAGGGTATCGCCGCGCTTCACTACGGCGCGCCTCCCGCTGATGCGATCCAGATTCTGGTCGAGCCGCGGCTGCGCAGGGCGATTGAAAATCACAGCGTCGATAGCTTCAAGGTCCAGGCCAGCACGAAGGGCTTCGATCGCATCCTCCAAAAGATGCTAGACGCCTCATCTCCGGCAGATCCGTCCTTCATTGCGAATACCGCGACCTTGATGGAGGCTCTGTCTCCTGGAGAAACCTCCTGGGTCGACTCGGTCTGGCGGACTTTGCGAAAGCTCTACATCTCGGCGAAGCCGTGGGGGGCCGTCACTAAACACGATGTGGACGCCCTTAAGGCTCTGCTCAAACCGGGGCCGAAGAGCGCGGTCACACGCTTCGTAGCTCAGACAGTCCAGCGCCTAAGCGGTTCACAAGAGACCATTCTGGAATCCGCGCCCAGCGCCACCGCGTTCGTTGAGATGGTCGGTGAGCTCATTGCCGCTGCGAAGCTGAACGAAATAACGGCACCGAAGGTCAAGCTGCCCGGCAATGCCCATCAATATCTCACCGCGATCGTCGCCGCTGCACCTTCAAAGGACCTGCTCAAGGCTCTGGGAACGGACTTCTCCGATCAGCAGCTTGTCGCCACGCTCAATGAGCAAGTGACCTCTCCTGACCTGGCGGCCGGCGTCGAAGCCCGCGTTAAGGCGCTTTTGCAACGTGGAATCGAAGCCAGTTGGGACACGTTCCTTCGGTCCTCCCGAAAAGCCGTTCAGAACCATGGCCTGCCCGCGGCTCAGTCCGCAGTCTACGCCTTGGGCCACTTCTGGGAGACAAACAAAATCGCGAAGAACGAGGTGCTGGAACTCGCCCAGAACTCGATTCTCAAGACGCGTATGGACGAAGCGTATGCAGCCGGTGAACTCGTCTTGGTCGCTCGAACAGCCGCGCTGCTCATGCTCACCAATCACCCCATCGGACAACCCAACGGCGTTTCCTGGCCACAAGCGCTGAAGGACCACGCGACGCTGGCCTCATTGATCAATTCCAGTCTGAGACTCTTCGGTGCCAGCGCGACCTTCCACCACTTGGTCGAACGCGCCCAGCAAGAGGGCGGTGACGTGGCCCACCTTTCGCGCGCGATCGTCGCGATCCGAGTTCGTGACGGCAATCTCGGCGGGCTCTACATTGAGGATGTCATCGATCAGCTTGATCAGTATCTTGATCTTGTTGCGCCGGACTTGCGCGACGACTTTTTGGCGGAGTTCGCGAGCTACCCCACCTTCTGGGAAAAACTCGACCTCGCCGGTTTCGATCATCGCGTGATGACGCCCTTGCTCTCTCTGATCACGAAGGAGTCGAAACACGCTCGGAAAGGCGCACGCCAGAAAGCCCAGGAGGTACTCAAAGACAGACTCTTGAAGGTGAAGTCTGCCAACTGGGAGCGCGGCGTTCGCGATAACAGCGAGCCTCTAAAAGTCGCGTTGAAGTTTGCGGACTCCCGCAAGCGTGGGATCGGACTCGGCGACGAGTTGTACCAAGCCCTTCACCGAATGACGCCCGAGCTCATCTCGTCGGATACCAGAGACTTTGGCCCCCGCTGGTTCAGCGCGTCCAAGCTTCTGGCGGCAAGTGCCAGAAGAACCCTGCTCAAAAATTTGCGAGACCAGATAAACAGCGGCAACACCATCGCGAACCTGGTCGACCTTCTCCGCTTGGGCGGCACCGACTTCCTGGATGCCGGGGAGTTCAAGCAGGACGGCGATGCGTCCACCCGGCATGTCATCCTCACCCTTCTTGACGACCCTCAGGGACTGCAATGGCTTGTTGAAAATGCCGCCTATCTCGCAGGCTGGGTCACCGAAAGCAGCTCGGACAGCAAGGCCTTCCTAACCGACCGTATGCGTGCGCGCTGGCCCGATATGACTGACCAAGACAAATCGCGTGTGGAGGTCTTGGCTAGAGAGTGGGGGCTCAATGCCCCGAAGCCCTAGCTACTCCCGGTTCACAAGAGCCGGGACACCTGAATGGTGGTCCTTGGCGTTTGTGCTTAGGCAGATAATGCGCGCGCGGGATCATGGTCGCGCATCTTCGCTCAAGAGTACGGGCGCGCCTTGTGTGCGTGGCGGATAATCGATTCATAAAGCCGACTGCCGCCGCCCCTCTCCGGGGAGGATGCAGTCGGTATGCTGGGTAGAAATAAAGCGCCCCCGGTTCGAGGTTCGGCTCGGAACGGTCCACCGCAGTAAGAGATTCGCCATTTGGCGATCTCGTCGAACGGAAATCGCAAGGCGAAGCCTAGCGTTTTTCCTTGTGCGACAAGGTTCGAGGTCGCCTCCTGAACTGCATCGCGCTTTTCCGTCGCAAATCCAGAGGCGAACCGAAGGTAGGCCGTTTGGCCCAGTTCGAGCTTTTCGAGGAGGTCGGAGGCTGGCCCCTTGGTGTTCGGGCTCTCCAAGGCGTCGAGGAGACCGCGCTTTTCGACAAGCAGCGCCGCCTTCCGGTGCTCGAATGTCTCCTTGTCTATCGTGGCGTCGAGGAACGCGTCTGTAAGGCGCGTAAGGCGGTCGTTGCACCTGCCAACGGCCATGTGGAGCTGATCGTGCCTCGTCGCCGCCTCATCGACCTCAGAGGCCATTGCATCGGCAGCCAGGTCGCGCAGCTCCTTTAGTTCAGCCTCATCGAACGCCAGCAATGCCAGAAGCTCCCTGACACTCTGCTCGATATCCGTTTCGCGGAGTGAGGTGCCGCGACAGGTGGGCATATGGCAACGATAGTAGACGTGGCCCTTCTGGCGTTCGCCGACGAGCGACCGACGGCAACCGTCGCAGCGGATCAGCCGGCGGAACACAAAATCATGGCGCTCCACCGCTTCGCTCAGTCGTCCCGACAGGATGCCTTGGACTCGCTCGAACAATGCTTTGGTTACAAGTGGCTGATGGATGCCCTCAAACGTCTCGCCGGTTCGCGCGATGCGAATGATGCCCATGTAGAAGGGGTTGCGGAGTATCCACGAGATGCCGTTCTTGGAGAACCCGCGTCCGGTCCGTCCGACGAGGCCGCGCGCGTGCATTTCGGCGCGCAGGGTGTCGAGCGTGTAGCGCCCCGTGCTGTAGCGCTCGAACGCCTCTCGAACGAGCGGCCCCCTCAGCGGGCAGATTTCCTTGGCCTTGGCCTTTCCCCGGTCGAGGTAGCCGGCCGGGGCTGGGAGGGGGTAGAATCCCTGTTTGAGGCGTCCATAGAAGCCCTTTCGGACCTCCTGTTTGAGGTTCCGGATGTAGTCAGCCGAGACAACCGCTTGGATGTCTGCTGAAAGCCGTCCTCCGCGAGAGGCAAGGTCTATGCTTTCGTGGGCGAAATGGACCTCTATGCCTTGGTCGATCAGCTCGCCCAGGTGCGCCCAGTCTTTGAGATTGCGGGCGCTGCGGTCGATCTTGTGGATGATGACCCCGGCGACTTGGCCCTTGCCAAGCTCAGCGAGCATCCGGTTGAACATGCGCCGTCCGATCTTGGCGGCGGTCTCCATCTCCTCGAACCAGTCCGCAATGAGAAGGCCGTGCCGAGAGGCATACGCCTCGATGGCGCTTTTCTGCTCCTGAAGTGATGAACCGCGCTCGCCCTGCTTCACTGTCGAGACGCGGGTGTAGGCGAAGTATGCCTTCATAGGGACGGTTCATCGATTTTACGGCGCCCGGCGGATTCTGGCGAATTGGCGGCTCGTTCAAACAGTGCTCGCTCGCCCCAGCCGAGGAGCAAAAGGGCGTGCTTGCGTAGCGCGTCTCGCGCCTCCTCGCGTGCCTCTGATGTGGCGTTCGGCAGGTAACGATCGAGGATTAGATCACCCGGTTTGCGGTCGCTTTCCATCCGGAAAGCCTGCCCTCCGCGCGCCTTCCGGGACAGGGGGGACCTCCAGCGCCGCCAGCATGAAGTGCCCTCTTCGGCGGCGGGGGGGCCAGGACTCAGACTGGCATCATGGCCACCTCGAAGCCCACGCCCATTGTCTCGCGCGTCTGCGAAGACGGAACGCTTGTTGAAGCCCTCTACGATGTCCTGAAGTCCTCAACGTCCCTGGCGATCCGAACTCCAGACGGTCGCGTGTCCATCGAAGCGAGCCACACGCTCCAGAACGGCGAGCGGTTGGTTGCCTATTCTCCCGGCAACAACCTCCTATCAACCGGCTGCGTCCTGCTGCCCGCAAGCCTCGGGGACTTTGAGGACAAGGGGGACTTGGTACGGGACGTTCAAGCCTTCCTGCATCGCTACGTTGATCTCTCTCCGGTGTTTGAGGAGATCGCCGCCCACTATGTCCTGCTGACGTGGGTGCATGACGCCTTCAGCGAGCTCGGCTACCTGAGATTCAGGGGTGACTATGGGACGGGCAAGACTCGTGCGCTGCTGGCGGTCGGGTCCGTCTGCTACAAGCCCTTCTTCGCCTCGGGCGCGTCCACCGTTTCGCCGATCTTCCATGTGCTCGACGCCATCGGCGGCACGCTGGTTCTGGACGAGGCTGATCTCCGATTCTCCGACGCGACGGCGGACCTCACCAAGATCCTCAACAACGGGACGGTGAAGGGGCTTCCGGTGCTTCGGACCATGTCCAACCGCCATCGGGAGCTCAACCCGCACGCCTTCCGCGTGTTCGGTCCCAAACTCCTCGGGATGCGCCAGAGCTTCGCCGACAAGGCGCTCGAAAGCCGATTCCTGACCGAGGAAACCGGCAACAGGCCGCTCCGTTCAGACATTCCCATACACCTGCCCGTGACCTTGCATGACGAAGCTCGCGCGCTGCGCAACCGGCTTCTGGCGTGGCGTTTCCACGCGAGATACACCGCCGGGCCTGATCCATCCCGGCTGGTTTCAGGGGTGGAGCCGCGGCGAAACCAGACCGCGCTTGCACTTTTGTCGATCATTGACGACCCAACTGTACGCGAACGGATTGCGAGCGAGCTCGTGGGCGAAGAGGCGCGCGTGCTCAACGAGCGCGCCTCCTCTGTCGAAGCCACGATGCTCCGCGCCCTGCAAGGCGCACTCGAAGCCAGTTCCGACCCCGTGACGATTGCGGACGCCACCCGGAGGTTCAATGCAAGCCAGGCCGAAGGCGAGGGACCGGTGAGCAACAAGTGGGCGGGATGGTTCATCCGCACGAAGCTGCGCTTGCGCACCCAACGCCTGCGCGGCGTGTATGTGGTGCCGAGAAGCGAGACGAGAGCGATCACTACGCTCGCGGCTCGCTTCGGTGTCGCTCACGCAACAGATGTCGGCGACGTCACAGCGGTTGGATTTGCGCGCGAAGCGCGCTCGTATGCACAGGGCGCATAAATTGCCCCCGTGAATAACCTCCCGTCTCGCGCGACTATGGAAACAGCGACCCCTTAGATCGCACCTAACCCGTCCCGCTATGCCGCACCTCACCTACGTGCGCCGGACCCGTCGGCGCTGGGCGCTCTCTCAGTCGGAGCTCGCCCTCCTCTTGGGAACTTCCCAAAGCATTGTCTCTCGTCTCGAAGGAGGCGAGTCCATCCCTGACGCCACGCTGGCATTTCGTCTGCAAGTCGTCTTTGGTCACTCCCCCCGCGCGCTGTTTCCGGGTCTCTATGGAAGCGTCGAAGACGCCGTCATGGCGAACGCGGCGAAGCTGGATCGTTCGCTTGGCGAGCGCCAGGACTATGCCACTCAGACCAAACGCAGGCTCCTCACGGCGATGGCGCACCGCGCCGGGAGTAACCGCCGCTCTGCATGATGGAGCGTCCGCAGCACATCACCCTCGCGATCTATCCAGACCGCAAAGGGTTTGGCTGGGTTGCATTCACCGGGCCGTTCGCAGTGTTCGATTGGGGCTTGGCTTGCGCCCGCCGCAACAAGAGCGCCGTCTGCCTGGCGAAGATCGAAGCCCTGCTCGAACGCCTGTCGCCAGAGACACTGGTGCTCGAAGCCTTTGAGCGGCCGAGCGCAAGGCGCGCTGACAGGCTGATACGACTGAGCCGGGCCGTCTCGGCTCTCGCCGCCGATCGAGGGGCGGAGGTCGCCATCTACACCCGCGCGGACATTGCTGCCTGCTTTCTCGATGTCGGCGCGCAAACGCGCGATGAGATCGCACGGGCCGTGGTCCGCCACGTCGATGTGTTCCGCCACCGGCTCCCGAAGCGCCGAAAGCCATGGCAGGCCGAGGACGCGCGCATGGCCCTGTTCTCGGCCGCTGCGCTTGTTCTCACGCACTATCGCCTCGGCGCATCCTCCCTCTTTGACACGCTGTCGCCTGACCATCCTTCGCACCCCGATCAGTCTCAGCCTTGATCGCTTGCAGGCCCGACTTTCGGACAGGACGACTGGTCAAGGATCGCCCTCGGGCGACCGCCTCGCGGCGGCGCACAGCGCCGTCCTTTACCAGCCGGACTGTCGGAAGGATCCTCGTTCCGGCGATTGAACGGGTATCACCTAGCCTAGGCGCGCCTTACATTGATCGCGGCCGCATTCAGGCTGGTCTTGATATGCGCTGCATAAAATTTCTCGATCATCTCCACGCTCGTCCGGCAGTTTTTCGCCACTTGGTAGATGTCTGCACCTTCCAGCAGTCGCATGCAGATGTAGGTGTGACGAAGGCTGTAGGCTGTACGCCGATTGCCCTCCCGGTCTTCCTTCAGTCCCGCGCTCTTGAGGACGGTGTTGAACAGGGAAGTTTGCCGGTTGGGGAATAGCCGATCCGTCGGCTCGGGCTTCGCACGCGCCTTTAAGCGCTCAAAGGGCCGCACCGCGCCCCGGGTTGATTTGCAGTAGCCGACGCCGCGCTTTCCGCGCGCTGCAATCTCCAGAATGCTTTCACCGCTATCGGTATCGTCCACGATCGTGACGTCGCGGTATTCCAGCCGCGCCGCCTCGTCTGGACGCAATCCAGTGTTGGCCATGAAGAGCACGTAGTCGTGCAAGTGCTCGGAGGCCTTTCGGCGATGGTTTTTTGGATCGTTCGCGCGAGCGCGTGTCGCCGTGTAGAGCGTCTTGTACTCCTCGGGCGAAAACCACGCGCGATGGCTGATCTTGCCGGAGGTGTTGTACGGCGGGGTCAGGTCCGGCAGATGCGCCAGCCATCCATGGCGGATCGCGGTCTTCAGCACCTGGCGCAGTGTGACCAGCTCGTGATGAAGGGTCGTCCGCGCCGGCGGCCGGGCGCTCTGGCGACGATGGATGCGGTACTCCTGAACGAGACCGGGTGTGATCTCGGAGAGACCGTGAGACCCAAAAAACGGGTTCAGATGCAGTCTGATCCTGTCCTTGTGGCCGCGAACATAGGCGGGGCTGCGCTCGCCGTCTGTGATGATTTCGTACTCTCGCTCAAAGGCCGCTGCGGCGGTTTTGAACGTCTTCTCCGCCTTCACTTCACCCCGTCGGTGCTTGCCGTGAAGCTCCAGATACCAGTCCTGGGCGAAGTCCTTCGCGTGCGCGAGGCTGTCGGTCTTCGTCGAGATCCGATGATTTTTGCCCGCGAGATAGGTCGAGCACTGCCACAGGCCGCTGTTTTCGCGGCGGTACACATGGAGCTTGCCGCCCATCAAGGTGTGTTTGGCCGTCGAGGAACTCATGATCGCCATCCGTCAGGCGTGAGTGAGTCCCAATGTGTAAGTGGTGTGTAAGCCAATATCAAGAGTCGCCGAAACGGCTAAACCCTTGAAAAAATGGCGCGCCCGGAACGATTCGAACGTCCGACCCTCAGATTCGTAGTCTGATGCTCTATCCAGCTGAGCTACGGGCGCGCTTGGCCGCGAACGGCGAGGGCGGGTATCTAGCGGAGGCCGGGGCGGGGGGCAAGGGCTGTGCGGCGGGTTTTCGGTGATCCTCTCCGGTCGTGCATGGAAGGCGTGGAGGGACGGGGGGTTTCGTTCGCGCGGACGGCGGGCCAAGGTGGCGGGCCTTCCCGCTTTCGCCTTCGAGTGAGTCCGCCATGATCGCCTTCCCGCCCCGGCCCCTGCGCGCCGTCACGGCCGCCGTCGTCGTCGCGGCGACGCTGGCGCTGGCGGGGTGCGCGGGCGGAATGCCCGGGGCCCCTTCGGCGTCCGGGCTTGAAGCCTCTCCTGCCCCCGCCGCGGTCCAGACTCCCCAGGCCCGCGGGCCCTTTGTGGCGGCGGCCAATCCGCTGGCGGTCGAGGCCGGGCTGAAGATCCTGCGCGAGGGCGGTTCAGCGGTCGATGCGGCGGTCGCCGTGCAGGCCGTGCTCGGTCTGGTCGAACCGCAGTCCTCGGGACTCGGCGGCGGGGCCTTCATGATGGCGTTCGACGCCCGCACGGGCGAGGTCACCAGCTATGACGGGCGCGAGACCGCGCCGACGGCGGCGACACCCGAACTCTTCCATGAAAACGGCCGGCCCCTGGGGTTCGGCGAAGCCGTGCTCAGCGGCCGGTCGACCGGCGCACCCGGGGCCGTCGCCATGCTGGCCCTGGCGCAGCAGGCCCACGGCCGGCTGCCGTGGAGCACCCTGTTTGGAGACGCCGAGCGGCTGGCGCGCGACGGCTTTGTGGTGAGTCCGCGGCTCGCCGGCTTCATCGCCGCGACGCGGGGGCAGGCGCGCACGCGCTGGGCCAACGCCTATTTCACGAAACCGGACGGTGAACGCTATGTCGCCGGCGACGTGCTGCGGAACCCCGACTACGCGCGGACGGTGGCCGAACTGGCTGCGGGCGGGGCCGAGGTCTTCTACCACGGCCGGATCGCGCGCGAGATCGCCGCCACGGTGGCTGAGGAGCCGCGGCCCGGCTCGCTGACGGCACAGGACATCGCCGCCTATGAGCCGATCGAGCGGGGCGCCCTGTGCCGGCCCTACCGGATCTATGTGATCTGCGTGCCGCCGCCGCCGTCCAGCGGCGTGGCTGTGCTGCAGCTCCTGGCCATGGCCGAGGCGACGCCGGACATCACCCTCGGTCCGGACAGCGCCGAGGCCTGGACCGCCTTCGCCCGGCTTCAGCGGCTGATGTACGCCGACCGCGACCGCTATGTGGCCGATCCGGGCTTCGTGGGCGTTCCGGTGCAAGGGCTGCTGGACCCGGGCTATACGGCCTCGCGCGCGGCCCTGGCGCAGGGCCTGACGGGGCCGGCCGAGGCGGGGACGCCGCCCGGGGGCGTGCTGGTCGGGCCCGACGCGACCAACGAGCCGGCGGGGACGTCGCATTTCGTCATCGTCGATGCCGAGGGCAACGCGGTCAGCATGACCACCACGATCGAGAGCGTGTTCGGCTCGGGCCGGATGGCGGCTGGTTTCTTCCTCAACAATGAGCTGACCGACTTCTCGTTTGCGCCGCTGCGGGCCGACGGCGCGCCCGCGGCCAATGCCGTGGCGGCGGGCAAGCGACCGCGATCGTCGATGTCACCCATTCTCATCCTCGACCGCGAGGGGCGGCTGGTCGGCGCCCTGGGATCGCCGGGCGGCCCGTCGATCCTGGCCTATAACGCCCGGGCCCTGATCGCGGTGCTGGACTGGGGCCTGCCGGTCCAGACGGCGTTCAACCTGCCCAACCTGGTCGCGCGGGGGACCTCTGTCGGCGCGGATACGGAGCGATTCTCCGACGCCTTGCGCGAGGGGCTGGCGGCGCGCGGCGTGACCCTGCGCCCCAACGACAGCGAAACCTCGGGCCTGCACGGCGGAATCTGGCGTCAGGGCCCGGACGGCTGGGCCTGGGACGGCGGCGCCGATGACCGCCGCGAGGGCGTGGCGAGGACAGGGGAGTAGGGATTAGGGATCAGGGAGGCGCGTCAGGGCCAAGCGAGGTCTGCGGCTCTAGCCACCTAATCCCTAATCCCTGATCCCTACTCGGGCTTGATGCTCAGCTGAAACGCGATCACGCCTTCGGACACATCCGTGTCTATGCCCTGGCCGGCGCGCAGGCCCTCGACGCCGATCTCGCGATAGACCAGGCCGATCGAGCTCTGCACAGGGCCCCGTCGCATGGCCACGCCAAGCGAGGCGTCGCCCATGAAGACGCCGGAGTCATGGCTGACACCCGAGCGGGCGAATTCGCCGTCGCGGTTGCGGGCCCAGTTGTAGCCGACCGCCCGGCCCGAACCGGCCGCATACAGATACCAGCGCGGCCGCTGGCCGAACGCCTCTTCGCCCTCGGGCACCAGCTGGTCCAGGTCGGGTCCGATGCGCAGGGTCGCCCCGGCCTCGGTGGTGCCGCCGCGCGACCCGACGCCGACGCCGACGTGGGGCGTCAGGGCGACATCGAGACCCGACGCCGTGCGGCCCAGGATCTCCGTCCAGCCCCGGGTGTAGGTCAGGTCATAGTGCTCGGCCTCATAGGCCGCGGGGTCGAGTGGTCCAGGCGGCAGGGGCGATCCGTCGATCCGGCGCACCGGACCTTCGGTGCGCAGCCGCAGCCGGTCGTCAAAGGCGCTGTTCTCGAACCAGACGTCCCGGTTCGAAGCGACCCAGGGCGAGGCTCGTTCGCGTGAGGGCGGGGCGTAGCCGCTCCAGCCTTCGTCGGGGCCGAAGGCTGGACGGCCCGCATCGGCGAAGCGCGCGTCGCGGTCGATGCGGGTCAGCAGGTCAGAAACGGTGGAGGGCGGTTCGCGGGTGACAACCCAGGGATTGGACAGGGCGACCTGGGTTTCGGGAGGGGAGACAGCGGCGAACGCCGGGGCCGCAGAGGCCACAGTCGCCAACACTCCGAACGCAAAAACCGTCATACGCATCAACGGTCCTCCCGATCCGTCAACAACCGTGACCCTGCACGATGCGGGGCGGCTCGCCAACAGACTTTTGCTCCGCCCGACCAACGTCAGGTGAAAAGCGAGGTTCCGGGGTCACAGCGTGGTTAACGTCCCCGGAGGCCCTACTGGCAGGCCAGACACTCGTCATAGTCGGTGCGGGCGGCGCTGAAGAGGTCCGGCTGGTTCGGGTCCACCTCGGCCTCGACCTTGTCCTCGGCGCCCGCAAAGGCGGCGCGCTGAACCGACTTGGAGCGCAGATAGTAGAGCGATTTCACGCCCTTCTCCCAGGCGGACCAGTGCAGCATGTGCAGGTCCCACTTGTTCACGTCGCCCGGGATGAACAGGTTGATCGACTGGGCCTGACAGATTTCGGGCGCGCGGTCGGCCGACAGTTCGACGACCCAGCGCTGGTCCAGTTCGAAGGCGGTCTTGAAGATCCCCTTCTCGTCTTCGCTCAGCTGCTCGAGATGCTGGACCGAACCCTCGTGCTCGAGGATGGAGCTCCACACCGCCTCGGTGTCGATGCCCTTCTCGCCCAGAATCCGCTCCAGATAGGGGTTCTTGACCGCGAACGAACCCGACAGGGTCTTGTGGGTGTAGATATTGGCCGGGATCGGCTCGATGCCGGCGCTGGTGCCGCCGCAGATGATCGAGATCGAGGCGGTCGGGGCGATGGCCATCTTGTGGGAGAAACGCTCCATGACGCCGCGCTCGGCGGCGTCCTCGCAGGCGCCCTTCTCTTCGGCGAGCACCCGGCTGGCCTTGTCGGCCTCGCGGCGCAGATGTTTGAACAGCCGCATGTTCCACGACTTGGCCATGGCGGATTCAAAGGCCACGCCCTGCTGCTGCAGGAAGGAGTGGAAGCCCATCAGGCCGAGGCCGACCGAGCGTTCGCGCTTGGCGGAGTAGACGGCCGCGGCCATGGCCGGCGGGGCGCGGCGGATGAAGTCCTCGAGCACATTGTCGAGGAAGCGCATGACGTCCTCGACGAATTTCGGCTCCTCGCGCCACTCCAGGAACATCTCGGCATTGACCGAGGACAGGCAGCAGACGGCGGTGCGGTCGACGCCGAGATGGTCGCGGCCGGTGTGCAGCATGATTTCGGCGCACAGGTTGGACTGTTTCACCGACAGGCCCAGGTCGCGCTGATGCTGCGGCATCTGGCGGTTCACCGTGTCGGAGAAGATCAGATAGGGTTCGCCGGTCTGCAGGCGGATCTCGAGGATCTTCTGCCACAGGGCCCGGGCGTCGACGGTTTTCACCACCGCCTGGTTCTTCGGCGACAGCAGGTCGAAGGTCTTTCCGTCGCGGACCGCCTCCATGAAGGCGTCCGAGATGTTGATGCCGTGGTGCAGGTTCAGGGATTTGCGGTTGAAGTCGCCCGACGGTTTGCGGATTTCGAGGAATTCCTCGATCTCCGGGTGGTGGACGTCCAGATAGACGGCGGCCGAGCCGCGGCGCAGCGAACCCTGGCTGATCGCCAGCGTCAGGCTGTCCATCACCCGGATGAAGGGGATGATGCCGGATGTCTGGCCCGCGCCCTTGACCTTCTCGCCGATCGACCGGACGCCGCCCCAGTAGGTGCCGATGCCGCCGCCGTTCGACGCCAGGGCGACATTCTCGTTCCAGACCGACTGGATGCCGTCGAGGCTGTCCGCCACCGCGTTGAGGAAGCAGGAGATCGGCAGGCCGCGATCCGCGCCGCCGTTCGACAGCACCGGCGTCGAGGGCATGAACCAGAGCTTCGACATGTAGTCATAGACGCGCTGTGCGTGCTCGTGGTCGTCGGCATAGGCCGTGGCGACGCGGGCGAACATGTCCTGATAGCTTTCGCCTGGCAGCAGATAGCGATCCTCCAGCGTCTTCTTGCCGAAGTCGGTCAGCAGGTCGTCGCGGGTCCGGTCGAGCTGGAGTGAGCGCACCACAGACAGATGGGGACGCGCAGCCAAATCGCTGTCGGCAACCGACGGAAATTCCACCGTCTTCAACGCTTCACTGCCTGCCATAATCCGCCCCGGGTGCTTGTCGATACGCCAGATGTTGTGTGGTCAACATCATTACAGCGCTAAATGTGGTTCATGATTGGTTACTGGCCAAGCCCTCAAATTTTGAGTGAGGGCAAACTTCCTTGATGACATTTTCGTATCAGCCCTCGGTGTGAGTGATTCGATCTAGCCACAAACCTGCCGGATTCAGCCACCGTGGGGATTGTCGCCCGGACCAGCTTCCTGTGTGCGATCCGACAGGATTGTGGAAATAAATTTGCGGTGGGAACGTCCCACAAGCGTGACCGTTTGCGACCGATGGCAACCTCCCGGATCCCGATCTTCCTGCGCCGGATGCTGCGCATCGCGCGGACCGAAATCGCGGCCGTGACGGCTCTGTTTGTCGTGGCCCTGGGGGTGATGACCTTCGTCGAGGTGGCTGACGACATGACCGAGGCCGACGGCCAGGCCTTTGACCAGGCCGTGCTGACCTGGATGCAGCCGGTCGCGGGCGAACCTCGCGGCCCATGGTGGCTCCAGGAGGCCGCGGCCGACCTGACGTCCCTGGGGGGCATATCGGTTCTGGGCCTGTTCGCCGTGATCGCCATCACCTTCCTGCTGATCCAGCGCAAACGGCTCTCGGCCCTGCTGCTGGTGCTGGGTCTCGCGGGCGGCGTGGCGCTGAGCGAGGGGCTGAAGGCACTGTTCGAGCGGGAGCGGCCGCCGGCGGCCTTCCAGGCGGTCGAGACCCTGAACGCCAGCTTCCCCTCGGGCCACGCCCTGCTGTCGACCGTCTTCTATCTGACGCTGGGCGTGATGCTGACCCGGGCCTTCCCGCGCGCGCATCTGAAGGCCTTTGTGCTGGGGGCCGCCATGACCGTGGCGCTCCTCATCGGGCTGACGCGAGTCTATCTGGGGGCCCATTGGGCTTCAGACGTTTTCGCCGGCTGGTGCGCCGGCGCGGCCTGGGCCATGGCCCTGTGGCTGGCCGCCTATGCGATCGGGCGACGTCAGGCCGTCAGGGCGTCCGGCCTGCACGACGACGTCTTGCCCCCGGAGCCCGGGACGGATACACCCCCCGCCGTCATCGGGGAGTAGCCGCCCGCACCGATCAGCGGGGTTCGCGTCAACACACTTCCTCTCGCCCGGAGAGGATGGCGCGGAAAGATCCTTGGGGCCCTATGCCGCGCACGCGGTGCGCGGCGATTTGAGGGCGATGTCCTCAGGCAGCGAGCGCCCGCGGCGCGAGCGATAGGACCCCAGGCGTCACGGCAAGACCGCTGGCTTCGCAGGGTGCTTCCACGCGGGGGCCGGCTGCGGATGCCAATGGTCTGTCCGCCGAACCCCCGCGAACGATGAAGCCCTGGACGCCTTCCTGATCTCGACCGGCCTCGTCTCCATTGCGGAGATCGGCGACAAGACCATGCTGCTGGCCATCATGCTGGCGGCGGCGTGGCGGCGACCGCTGCCGATCCTGCTCGGCATTTTCGTGGCGACCCTGGCCAACCACGCCTTTGCGGCGTTGGCCGGGTCGGTGCTGGCGCGGTTCATGGACGGTGACTGGGTGCGCTGGGTCGTCGGCCTCGCCTTCCTCGGTTTCGCACTCTGGGCGCTGATCCCCGACCGGTTTGACGAGACGCCCGACAAGACGGAGAAGACCTTCGCCGGCGTATTCTGGACCACGACGGCCGCCTTCTTCGTCATCGAGATGGGCGACAAGACCCAGGTCGCGACGGCCATGCTGGCGGCCCAGTTCCAGAACCTGCCGCTGGTCGTGGCCGGCTCGACCCTCGGCATGATGCTGGTGAACGGTCCCGCCGTCCTGCTCGGCGAGAAGGCGGCGCAGCGACTGCCCCTCGCCTGGATCCGTCTGGCGGCCGCGGCGGGTTTCGCGGCGACCGGGGTTTGGGTCCTGCTCGCGGGCTGATAGAAGCGAGGTCTTCCCGGAAAGCCTTGAATCCTATGCGTACCTTCCTTCGCGTCATCGGCGCGGTCCTGCTGCTGGTCCTCCTCGCCCTGATGCTGGCGCCTGGCGGGACGATCGAGTCTGAAAAGCTGATCTGGGACAAGGCGGCGCATTTCATCGCCTTCGGCCTGATCCTCTGGAGCCTCGGCGTGCTGTTCCGGCGCCTGCCGCGGACATGGGCGGCGCTGCTGGCCATCGCTCTCGGGGCCGCTGTTGAGGTGATTCAGGGCTACGTTGGCCGGGATCCCAGCTGGGGCGATCTTCTCGCCGACGCGCTCGGCGTCGCGACGGCGCTGCTGATCTGGGGGGTCTGGCGCAGGTTCCGGCCGCGCGAAGCCTTTCAGGCCCGAAACGTCTGACTCGCGAAACAGACGTTTGGTCGTCCGATTTGTTTACGCCTTCACTGTAACGCTCCCCAAATCGGGTATGGGCCGGAGGAAACCGGTTGCGGGGTCATTGGCGTCTTTTCAGGCATGAAGCAGGCCGGGTCGCCGGCCCGCCGGCCTGGGTCTATGTGCTGCTGTTCGCCGCTTCGCAGCTGATCGGCCACTGGAGTGTGGCGACTTTCGACGCGATTGCTGTCTGGCTGTCGAACGGCATTCTGGCCGCGGCCCTGCTGCAACTGCATCGCCGGCCCGCCGTGGCCGTGATGACCGCCTGTCTCACCATCAACCTGTTCAGCAATGTCATCCGCGGCGACGTGGGCATGCTCCTCTGGCTGAACGCGCTCTTGAACATGGGCGAGGCCTTCCTGTGCGCCTTCCTGGCCCGACGGGTCTGCGGCGCCGCGCTCGACATGCGCCGCCCGAAGCGCCTGCTGACCTTCGCCGCCTACTCCGCCGTGCCTGCGGTGGCTGTAACCGCCGCCATCGGCTTCGGTCTGGTGTTGGCGCTCACCGGAGCCGGACTCAACACCGCCGCCGTGTTCGGCATCTATTCCTTCTTCATCATTGAACTGCTGGGCCTCCTGCTGGTCACGCCGGTGCTGTTGCTCGTGGCGCGAGCCCATCGCTTCAAGGGCATGACGCGCGCGGGGACGCCGGAAGCGGTCGGTCTGTTCGCGCTGATGCTGGTCGTGACGACGGTCGTCTTCTGGCAGAAAGACCTCTCTGTCGCCTATCTGACCTTCCCGCCGATGCTGCTGATCTGCCTGCGGTTGTCGCCGACAAAGACCGCGGCGGCGCTGATTTTGCTGGCCGGTATCACCGGGGCGGCGACCCTGACCGGGCACGGTCCCGTGCATCTGACCCGGCTGGCCGAGGTTCCTGGTCTGGAAGGGGTTTCGCCCATGCTGCGCCGGCTGGGCATCTACAATCTCTATCTGCTGGCCATGGTCGCCACCGTCCTGCCGATCTCGACGGTGATGACCGAACGTCGCCGGCTGGAGACCCGCCTTCGCGCGCGCACCCTTGCGGCCCAGGAGGCCCGGCGGAAGGCCGAAGACGCGGCGGCGGCCCGGTCCCGCTTCCTGGCCATGATGAGCCACGAGATGCGGACGCCCCTGAACGGCGTCGCCGGCTTCGCCGATGTTCTGGCCAGCCGCCCCGGCCTGGACGCCGATGCCGTGCGTCAGGCGCGCCTGATCCGGGAGTCCAGCGACGGTCTCCTGATGCTGGTCGAGGACATTCTGGACTTCGCCCGCGGCGACGATGCGCTGACGACCGAGGCCCTCGATCTGGTGGCGGTGGCGCGCGAGACCGCAACCGCCAGCCTCGCCGCCGCCCAGGCGCGGGGCCTGAAACTGCGGATCGACGACCGCCTGCCGGTCCAGGCCCGCTTCATCGCCGACAGGCGCGTCCTTCGGCAGGCCCTGCATCCCCTCATCGCCAATGCGGTCAAATTCACGGAACAGGGCGAGGTCGTGGTCCGGCTGGACCGCGCCGGCGACGGCGTCTGCATCCGGGTCTCGGACACCGGCTGCGGCATCGAGCCGTCATTCCTGCCCGAGCTGTTCGAGGCCTTCGCCCAGGGCGACGCCTCGATCCGCCGCAATCATTCGGGCGCGGGCCTCGGCCTGGCCCTGGCGGCCCGACAGGTTCGCCGGATGGGCGGCCAGATCGACGTCGACAGCCGCGTGGGGGAGGGCTCGACCTTCATTCTGAAGCTGCCGTTCGACCGCGCCGCCGACGTCGTCGAGGATGTCCGGCTGGTGGAGGAGGTCGCGGCCCCGGCGGCGGCGCCGGCCGAGGAGTCCGGCCGGGCTCCCTGCGTGCTGGTCGTCGACGATCACCCGGTCAACCGCGAGGTCGCCCGCATCATGCTGGAGGCCTTCGGCTGCGAGGTGGTCGAGGTTTGCGACGGCCAACAGGCCCTCGACGCGGTGGCCGAACAGCCGTTCGATCTCGTGCTGATGGATGTGCGTATGCCGAACATGGACGGGCTGGAGGCCACGCGTCGTATCCGGTCCATCCCCGGCACGGGCGAGCCACTGTCCATCGTGGCCATGACCGCCGACGCCATGCCCGAGGACGTCGCCCGCTGCCTCGCCGCCGGCATGAACGCCCATATGGCCAAGCCCATCAACCAGGCTGGCCTGCTGTCGATGGTGAACCGGGCCCTGTCCGGCGACCTCCCGGCCGCCCGCGTGACGCTCGAGGCTGAGGCGGCCTGATCTCTTTCATCCGCTCATCCCCGCGACAGCGGGGACCCAGTGCTTTGGGCGATCCAGCGGTTGGCCTGACCTCAGTTCCCCGGTCCCGTAAAACCGGCGTCAAGCTGGACAGAACTGGGTCCCCGCTGTCGCGGGGATGAGCGGAATTGGCCTGACCTAACTCCCGTATCGACCCACCAGTGGAAACCGCCCCGCCCAGAAGGCCGTCAGCTCGGGCAGGGCGTCGACTCGCCGCATGGCCTCGCCCATGCGCGGCGCAACCTCATGGAACCGCTTGCGATACGGCGTCCAGCGGCTGGCGACAGAGACATAGAGGTCCAGAACCGTCAGTTCTGCGCCAAGAAGGAAACGCCCCGGCTCGATCTGGCTTTCCATCGCCGCCCAGCAGTCGGCGATGCGTTCCGCGGTGCGGACCTTGACCGTCTCCTGGGCGGCGGGATCGTCGCCCGCCAGCCGCGACGGCTCGTCCCGCACCCAGAACATCGAATAGACGGCCGCCGGGACAAAGGTCATCCAGCGCAGGAACTGCGCCCGCCGTGGATCGCAGGCCTCCGGCGCCAGCGCTGCCTCGGGATGCTGTTCGGCCAGCCAGATCAGGATGGCGGCGCTCTCGGTGATGGTCTCGCCTTCGGGGGTGATCAGGGCCGGGATCTGCCGCATCGGATTGACCGGGGCGACCTTGTCGCGCTCGGAGTCGCCCTCCCAGGTGACGGCCTCGACCACAGTGTACGGCGCGCCGATCAGGGTCAGGGCCGCCTCGACCGGGACCGAGCCCGACCCCATGGCGCCATAGACGGTGTAGGTCATGGATGCCTCCTCCTGCGCCGGTCAGGCTACCGCCTCGCCCGTCCATCCGCGCCCAGGACCTGTCGGCGCCGGCATAGGGAGGGCTTGGGCTTGTCCCCAGCCGCATCCCCAGAGACCTGCCCGTAACCTACCACATCTAGCGGTCGCGCAAAAAGTGATCGCAATATAGCCGCATTTCGGCTTGGCGCCGGGGCCGTCCGCCCGCATGGTGAATCCTCAATCCCGGATTCGCTTCAGAGCCCCGTACCCGATGAACGCGCACGTTTCGATCAAGCCCACCACGCCCGGCCTTCTGACCCCGTCGGCGGCCTACAAGCCGTTCCGCTACCCCTGGGCGTTCGACATGTGGAAGAAGCAGCAGCAGGTCCACTGGATGCCCGAAGAGGTGCCGCTGGGCGAGGACATGAAGGACTGGGCGGTCAATCTGACGCCGTCAGAGCGGAACCTGCTGACCCAGATTTTCCGCTTCTTCACCCAGGCCGACATCGAGGTCCAGGACAACTACATGGAAAAATACGGTCGGGTGTTCAAACCGACCGAGGTCAAGATGATGCTGGCGTCCTTCGCCAACATGGAGACCATCCACATCGCGGCCTATGCCCTGCTGCTCGAGACCATCGGCATGCCCGAGAGCGAGTTCGGCGCCTTCATGGAATACGAGGCCATGCGCGACAAGCATGACTTCATGGGCAAGTTCGGGGTCGAGACCAACGCCGACGTCGCCCGGACGCTGGCCATGTTCGGCGGCTTCTCCGAGGGCCTTCAGCTGTTCGCCAGCTTCGCGATGCTGATGAATTTCCCCCGTCAGAACAAGATGAAGGGCATGGGCCAGATCGTCAGCTGGTCGGTCCGTGACGAGAGCCTGCACTGCGAAGGCATCATCAAGCTCTATCACGCCTTCAACAAGGAGACGGGGGCGGTCACGCCCCAGGTCGCCGCCGACATCGTCGACTGCTGCAAGACCGTGGTCGAGATGGAGGACCGCTTCATCGACCTGGCTTTCGAGATGGGCCCGGTGAACGGCATGACGCCCGAGGACATCAAACAATACATCCGCTTCATCGCCGACTGGCGTCTGCGCCAGCTGCATCTGCCCGAGGTCTACGGCGTCAAGGAAAACCCGCTGCCCTGGCTGCAGTCCCTGCTGTCGGGCGTCGAACACGCCAACTTCTTCGAGGCACGCGCCACCGAATACTCCAAGGCCGCCACCACCGGCTCCTGGCACGGGGCCGAGGGCGTCTGGGGCAGTTTCGACGCCATGATGAAGAAGCGGGCCGAGGGCGCGGAGGCCTGAGGCAGCCTCACCTCACGCACTGCGATCTTGCCGTCAGCCCGCTACTGGTCCGCAGCTGCGTGCGGGCTCGGCAACGGGAGTGTGGGACAGTCAAACTCGGCGCAATAGAGCTGTCTCAGACGCTGGCTCGAACTTATGCCCATCCTGTCCCAGGCGTCGCCGGCTGAAGCGCTGAGATCGTCCGGCGGCGGCGGCGGATCCTCTCCGGTCGCCGAGGCTTCGGCGATCTGTTCGGGAGTAAACAGGCGGGCGGTCCACAGAGCCCCCGCCTCGATCTCCTGCTCGAGGAACTCGGCCTTCACCGCGAGAACGATCGCCCGAACCCTGGCTTCGCGGTCCACATCAACGTCGAGGTCCATGGTCGCAAAGGACTCGGGGCCCCGCATATCCCAGGCTGCCCTTTCCTCCACGACGGCGCGGGCGGCGGCGAGATGCTCGGGCGTCGGCTCGGGCCCCGTCCACGGCGGAGCCCACTCCAGCGCCGGCATACGGAAACGGACCGCGAACCGGACCTGGGACGGGACGGTCTCACCATCAACCCGGGCGGGATTCGCTCTGAACAGCGAGGCCACTGACAGTCCGGCCCGATCAAAGCCAAGTCCCGCCGGCCTGGCCTCCACGGCGCGGCAAAGCGACAGGGTGCTGTCGGCGGCGATTCCGCATTGCAGGATCACGTCGCCATCCAATTCGGCCATATAGGCGAATACTGGATAGGCTTCCGCCATCGCCTCCCCGTCCGGCATCGCCGCCCAACTGGGGTTGGCGAGCTCCTGGGCAAACGCCGACGGCGCGATCAGCCCGCCAGCAAGCGCCACAGCCGGTACATACCTGGCCCACATAGCTTTCCACTCTCCCGACACGATCCTCACGTCCCCGGCTGGATATACGGAATCCGCCCGAAGAACCGCCGCTCATCCCCGCGCGGATCGTTCTCCATCCGGGGCGGCAGGTCCATGACCATGGTCTCCCGCCGCTCCAGCGAATAGGGCGTCCAGCGCGGCAGGCCGACGTGGTTCGGATCGCCGGTCCGGGCGAAGGCCAGCAGCGTGTCGCTCATCCGGTCGGACATGGCCTGCGCCTCCGGCCCGACCGCCCCCGACCCCTCGGCGGCGACATTGTCCAGCATCAGGGGAATGTCCGAGGTGTGGTAGGCGCCGGTCCGGCCGTTGGGCAGTCGGCTGGCCCAGTCCAGCTGAAAGACATAGGCGGGCGAGCCTTGCGCAGCCCGCATCTCGGCCTCGATCACGGCGGCGCGCCAACTGCGGGCCGCGGTGGTGGCGCGGATCAGGACCTGGTCGGGGCTCATCGCCGGGTGATTGGCGCGATACCAGGCCACCACCTCCTCCGGCGCCACGTCGATCCGCATCTGCGACGGCGTCAGCCGCGCGGGCAGGCTCTCCCAGGTCAGCCCCGCATTGGCCGGGTCGCCGCCGAGAAAGGCCAGGGTCTCTTCCCGGGTATTGCCGATCATCATCGGGACACGGGCGGACTGCGCCGGTGCGTCGGGCCAGAAAGGGTGCCGCGTCAGGCTGCGTCCATCCAGCACCGGTCCGAAATACAGCGAGCCGCCGAGGATGGGGTCGGTCGCCCCCGCCGCCTCGATCAGCCGTTCGACCGGCATCGTGCGGACCTCGTCGATCCGGTCCGGCGTCAGGCCCAGCGCCTCCAGCCAGACCTCGGCCCGGCGGGTGGCGTTCAGCGGCCCCGACGCCGTGACCTGCTGGCCGCTCATGGTCACGGCCCGGTGGAACAGGCCCGCCGCCGCGGGCATGGCCATCAGGGTCGCGATCTTGGCCCCGCCGCCCGACTGGCCGACCACGGTGACGCAGCCGGGATCGCCGCCGAAGGCCGCGATATTGTCCCGCACCCACTGCAGCGCCAGCACCAGATCCAGCTGCCCCAGATTGCCCGAGTCCTCGAACCCCGGCGCCAGCCGCGCCAGCGAGGCATATCCCAACGGCCCCAGACGGTGGTTGACGGTCACCACGACCAAATCGCCCCGCGCCGCCAGCCGGGCGCCGTTGGTCAGGGGGCTGGAGCCTGATCCCGTCGCATAGGCGCCGCCGTGGATATAGACGATCACCGGCCGCCGCCCGGCGTCCAGCTTCGGCGTCCAGACATTGAGACGCAGGCAGTCCTCGGACTGGTTCGGCTCGTTACCGCGCTGGGGCGACGCGGGGCCGAAATCCCTGCCCAAATGCGGCTCGCTCCACGGGGCCGGCGGGACTGGCGGCTGGAACCGCCGCGGGCCTGTGTCCGCGCCGTAGGGCACGCCCTTGAACGCCAGCACCCCGCCCTCGGCGCGCGCGCTGACAAGGCCATGACGGGTCGTGGCGAAGACGCTGATCGACCGAGCCCTTGCCGGAACTGCCGGGGCGATCAGCGCCGCCCCCGCCGCCAGCCCCAGCCCCCGTCGGGTCAGATGCCCGCGTACCACTCGTACCCCCGGTCTTCCCAGTAGCCGCCCTTGCCGCCGCCGATGTGGGCGAAGCTTTCGACCACCTCGATCCGCTTGATGTATTTGGCGTGCTTGTAGCCCAGCTGCCGCTCGACCCTCAGCCGCAGCGGCGCGCCATGGGGGACCGGCAGGGTCTCGCCGTTCATCGCCCAGGCCAGGATCGTCTGCGGATGACGCGCATCGATCAGGTCGATGCTCTCATAGTAGCGCTCCCCGTCTTCGGTCTGGGTCAGGGCGTCGAAACAGTGGAAGACGATGTAGCGCGCCTCCGGCTTCAGCCCCGCCTCGTCGAGCAGGGTCTCAAGCCGCACCCCGGTCCATTCGCCGATCGAGGTCCAGCCCTCGACGCAGTCGTGTTTGGTGATCTGGCTCTGCGCCGGGCGCGTGCGCAGCTCCGCCAGACCCAGCGACAGGGGCCGTTCGACCAGACCGTCGATGACCAGCCGATAGTCGGCGAAGTCATTGTCCCTGAGCGCCTTGTAGTCGGCGGCGGCGGGGCTGATGGAGCCGTTGGCCCTGAAGTCGGGCGAGATATCCGCGCGGCTGTAGGTCGGCGCCAGGGCGTCGCGGGGGATCAGCAGGCGTTGCGTCCGCCGCGTCAGGCCCTCGCCCATCCGCCGCGCCTGTTCGGCCAGGCTGGTCCCGGCCTGACCGCAGGCGGCGAGCATGGCGGTCGCAGCGGTTGCAAAGGCTCCGGTCAGCCAGCGGCGACGGTTCATGACGCATCTCCCGCATCGGCCGGCGGCCTAGGCCGGAGCTTCGGCCCCGCCGTCGACCCCGGCGGCTCGATGACGAACCAGCCGGTAATCATCGACCGCATGTTGTTGAACAGGCCGGTCCAGATCACCAGACCGACGTGGATGACGATGAAGCCGACGATCAGCGCCGCCGAGATGAAATGCAGCGTCCGCGCCGACTGCCGCCCGCCCATCAGATCCAGCAGTATCCCGCCGATGGCGTTGAAGCCGGGCGACATCGACAGGCCGGTGATCAGCATCATCGGCAGGATGATCAGGATCATGGCCAGATAGGTCAGCTTCTGGATGACGTTGTAGGTCCGGGCGTGATCGTCGGTCGGGAAGTGGAAGCGCGCGTGCTCCGCCACCGAGGGCCCGATGCCCTTGAGGTCCGCGCCGGTCGGCCACAGCCGGCGGCCGAAACGGCGGGTGATCAGCCCCATCAGCAGATAGAGCAGGCCGTTCAGGACGAAGATCCAGGCGAACAGGAAATGGTAGTTCCGCGCCTCCGCCAGATTGCGCCCCTGGGGGATCAGCAGCCAGTTCGGGATCGGGGGAATGCTGACCCAGGGGTCGGCGAAGGTCGAGCGGATGCCCCAGTAGAGGTGCGGGTGCGCCAGCAGGATGTTGAGCCCGCTCATGATCAGGACGACGACGGCGACGACGTTCAGCCAGTGCGCCACCCGGACCCAGGCGGGATGCCGCCAGGTATCGGTGCGGCCCCCTGACAACGGACGGTCCGCGCGGCGCTTCGGTGGTTCGCTCTCGGGCTCGCCGGCGATGTCGGTCATGGTCACCCCCCGGGGCCGGAGCCACTCGACCGGACGGTCTCACGACCGTGGGCGGGGCGCAACGGCGCGTACCGAACTACGACCCGGCTGGCTTCGGGGTTTCAGACCGGCGCGTCAGTATCCCGGCGAACGGCTCACGCAGGACCGGGGCGAGCGTTGGCAGGCGGCGACCTCGGCGGCCCAGGCTGCGCGTTCGCGCTCGTAGCGGAGGCGGGCGGCCTCGGCAGCCGCGGCGTCGGCTTCCCATTGGGCGCGCTGGGTTTCCAGCCGGGCGGTTTCGGCGCGCCAGCGGGCGTCCTCGGCCTGCCACGCCGCCGTCCCCTCGATCTCGCGGCGTTCGGCGGCCGCGTTGCGGGCGGCGATGGCGGCGTTCAGACGGATCGTCTCGGCGACCTCGGCCGGGTCCTGCTCCACCTCGGGCGCGGCGCTGTAGCTTTCGCCACGCAGCCGCAGCCATTCCTGGGAACCCGGAGCCGGGTTGGAGACCGGCGCCTGGGCGGGGGTCTGCTGAGGCGTCGTCCTCTGGGTCGGCGCCTGGGGCGGGGTCGTCTGGGCGATGACCGGGCCGGCGGCCAGCAGCAGGGCGGTCGCGGCAGCGAGGGTGAAACGGGTCATGCAGGGCCTCCTGAACAGAAAAGCATATGGTGACGCTGAGCGCCTTGGTCCGGTTCCGCCAGCGATAACGCCGGTCGGGCGATTTGGTCCCTTCAGTGTGGCAGCCGCAGGGCGAAGGTGGTGCCCATCGGCCCGGTCTCGACCAGGGTCAGGGCGCCGCCGTGGTTCGCGGCCAGTTCGCGCGAAATGGCCAGTCCCAGACCGGCCCCCTCCGACGCCCGGCCGCTGACGAAGGGCTCGAACAGGCTTTCAGACAGTCTCGGCGGAATGCCGGGGCCGTCGTCGGCGATGTGAATGATGCAATCTCCGTCCTCGGTCGAGGCGGTGACGCGGACCACGCCCTTGCTGCCCGTCCGGCGGGTGGGGTCGCTCTCGATGGCCTGACGGGCATTGCGCATCAGATTGACCAGCACGCGGTGCAACTGGTCGCCATCGGCCTGGATGCTCAGTCGCGCCGGAATGGACCTGACCAGGCGGACGCCCTCCGCCGTCAGTCCGGCGTCCTCGGCGGCCGCGGTGATGGCCGGCGCCAGCGGGATGCGGACGCGCTGCGGCGGCGGCTCCTCGCTCTTGCCGTACTCCAGCACATTGCGCGACAGGGCGGCGGCGCGGCCCAGGGCCCGCTCCAGCCGCGGCAGGACACGGGCCACCTCGGGGTCGGGCGAATCGGCCAGTCTCTCAGAGGCCATCTGGGCCGAGGTCAGCATGTTGCGCAGGTCGTGATTGATCTTGGCCACCGCCTCGCCCAGCGCGACCAGTCGGGCGCGGGACCGCAGCGAGACCCGAACCTCCTCCTGCATCCGCGCCAGCTCGCGCTCCACCCGGCCGATCTCGTCGTGCCGATCGCTGGGCGGATCGCCCTCGGCTTCGGGGTCGAGGGCGAAATGCTCGATCGAGCGGGTGACCCGCCGCAGCGGCTGCAGCACCAGAAAGGCCAGACCGCCGTAGAGCAGCCCCCCGGCGACCAGCGAGATCATCAACGACGTCAGCAGGCTGTTGACCAGGAAGGCGCCCAGTTCGGCCTTCAGGGGCTCGGCCGGGGCCAGAATCTCGATGAAGTCGCCAGAGCGGTAGCGCGGTCGGGCCTGAACGCGGATCGACCGGTCGGGGTGGCCGAACAGGGTGCGCCAGGGATCGGCGATCCGGGTCACCGGGCGGCTTTGGCGCAGGTCGATCAGGTCCGGCGTCCGGGGCAGGTTGGGAGCCTGCAGGAGAAGACGGCGCACGCCCTGGTCGCCGACGACCACCGCCTGCACCCCCCCGATGGCCAGCAGCTGTTCGGCGGCGTCGTCCTCGACGGCCGAATAGGGCAGGGCCTCGACACCGACCGAGGCCAGTTCCGCCGACTGCAGCCGATCCAGCAGCCAGCGCTCATGGAAGCTGGCCGCACTGGGGACGATGATCAGGATCTCGACCACCACGGTGAAGATGAAGGTTAGCAGGAGCAGCCGCCAGGCCAGGGCGTCGGGGGCGTGGAACTTCAGCCGCTCGCGCCAGTCGGCGGGCAGGCGCAGTCCCCTGCGAAGGGCGCCAAGAAGGGGCTGAAGCCGGCTCATGCCCCGCCATACGCAATGCTTGGGCCAGACGCGCCCCGGCTCATGTCGCGATCCTCCCGGCGAGTGCGGCCTGAAGGCGTTTGAGCGCGAACGGCAGCACCACCGCCAGGACGAAGACCCCGGCCATCGGGGCCCAGAACTGGCCGAACAGCGCCTGAAAGTCAGGGTTGGGGTTGGTTCGCAGCAGCTCGTTCAACCGGGCGCCGATCCAGCAATAGATGATGTGGGCCGGCAACAGGCCGATCACGGTGGCTACGGTATAGGGCGCCAGACGCACCGCTACGATGCCCGCCGCCACATTGATCATGTGGAAGGGCACGACCACAGCGAGGCGGGAGGCGAGCACATACCAGAAGGTGTCCCGGTCGATGGCGTCGCAGATCGTCTTCAGCAGGCCCATGTCACGGGCGGCCTTGCGGCGCAGCGCCCCGCCGAGCGCGCCACGGGCGACGGCATAGACGACCAGGGCTCCCCCGGTCGCCGCGATGGAGGTCGATATTCCGCCCACCCAGGGCCCGAACAGATAGCCGGCCGTGATGGTAAGAAAGAAGACGCCCGGCACCACGCTGGCCGTCAGCACCGCGAACAGGGCCATCAGGATCAGCAGGCTGACCAGATAGTTGTCGGCGGTGAAGTCCCGGAAGGACTGGCCGTGGTCGCGCAGGGTGTCGAGCGACAGATAGCGGTTCCAGCCCATGGCGAAGATCAGGGCGATGACGCCGGCCAGCAATATCAGGGGCAGAAAGCGTTTGATCCGGTCCATTGTCTCTCCGCAGAGGGGCCGTCGGCGTTGACACCGCGGGCCCTGCCGCTTATACGCCCGCCCTTCCCGCGACGGACGCTTTCCGCCGCCTTTTTGTTTTCAGTCCCAGGAGCCGAACGTGAAGCGGACCTATCAGCCGTCGCGACTCGTGCGCAAGCGCCGTCACGGCTTCCGTTCGCGGATGGCCACCAAGAACGGACAGAAGATTGTTGCGCGGCGTCGCGCCAAGGGCCGCAAGCGCCTGACGGCCTGATCGTCCGGCGCCCGGGTTCGGGCGCATGAGCGACCCTTTCAAAATCGAACGCCTGACTTCGCGGCCCCAGTTTCTGGCGGCCGCGAAGGGCGTTTCAGAGGCCCGCGGCGCGGTGGTCGTTCAGCGGCTGGACCGGCAGGACGGCATCGCTACCGTGCGGCTGGGCTTCACCGCCACGCGCAAGGTCGGCAACGCCGTCATCCGCAACCGCGCCAAACGCCGCCTGAGAGAAGCCGCCCGGGCCGTTGCGCCCCTGTTGGCGGTACCCGGCAGCGACTATGTCTTCATCGCCCGCATGGGCACGGCGGACCGTCCCTGGGACCGTTTGCTTGACGATGTGAAATCGGCGCTTACAAGGCTCGCGACCCCGCGACCGGCGCTCAAGTCCGCGCCTTCCCAACCCGCGCCCGCCGGCCAGGATTCCTGATCTCCATGCCTCCACACGACAACAGCCGTAACACGATCCTTTTCGTCGTGATCGCCGGCATCATGCTGCTGGCCTACAGTTTCTTCGTCATGGAGCCCCAGGCCGCGAAGCGTAAGGCCGCCCAGCAGGCCGCGGCTGAACAGGGCACGGGCATTGCGCCGGTCGGCGTCACGAGCGCGGCGCCCGCCGCCTTCATCAGCGACCGCCGGACGGCGCTGGCCCAGGAAAGCATTCCGCGCGTGCCCATCCAGACGCCGACCCTGACCGGGTCGCTGTCGCTGAAGGGCGCCCGGATCGACGACCTGTTCCTGACCCGCTACCGCGAGACGCTGGAAGACGGCTCGCCGCCGGTCGAACTGTTCCGCCCGCAGGGCATGGAGCACGCCTACCAGGCCCTGTTCGGCTGGAACGGAACCAATGTCCCCGGGGGCGTTCCGGGCGCCAACACCATCTGGCGCCTGACCGAAGGCGCGACCCTGACCCCGACCACGCCCGTGACCCTGACCTGGGACAACGGCGCGGGCCTGCGCTTCACCCGCCGCATCGCGCTGGACGACCAGTATCTGTTCACGGTCACCGACACGGTCGCCAACTTCAGCGCCCAGCCGATCACCATCGCCCCCTTCGGCCGCGTCGAGCGCCAGGGCTTGCCGCCGGGGCTGGGCAACAACCAGATCCTTCACGAGGGGGCGATCGGCACCTTCGGAGCCCCGGGCGACTATTCCACCGAACAGCTGAAGTACGGCGCCTGGGTCAAGAAGCCGGTGCAGACCTTCGAGACCACCGGCGGCTGGATGGGGATCACCGACAAATACTGGATGGCCGCCCTGATCCCGGACCAGACCGAGCGCCTCGACGCCGAGTTCCGCGTCCGCGACGTGAACGGCCTGATGGTCCACGAGGTCAATCTGCAGGGCCAGGCCCGCACCATCGCGCCGGGCCGTCAGGTGACCGAGACCCAGCGCCTGTTCGCGGGGGCCAAGCGTAACCAGATCCTGTCCGGATACGAGAACGCGCTGGACCTGCCGCGCTTCGTCTATGCGATCGACTGGGGCTTCCTGTTCTTCCTGACCCGACCGATCTTCCTGCTGATCGAGATGTTCTACGGCTGGTTCGGCAATTTCGGCCTGGCCATCCTCGGCCTGACCCTGACCGTCCGCCTGTTCATGTTCCCGCTGGCCAACAAGAGCTACGAGAGCATGTCCAAGATGCGGGTGCTCGCGCCGAAGATGGAGGAGATCAAGAAGAAATATCCCGACGATCCGCCGGCCCAGCAGAAAGAGCTGATGGCGCTGTATCAGAAGGAGAAGATCAATCCGCTGGCGGGCTGTCTGCCGCTGCTGCTGCAGATTCCGGTCTTCTACGCCGTCTACAAGATGCTGTCGGTGACCATCGAGATGCGCCACCAGCCCTTCTTCGGCTGGCTGCAGGATCTGTCGGCGCCCGATCCGACCAACATCCTGAACCTGTTCGGCCTGATCCCCTGGGATCCGGGTTCGACGCCGCTGATCGGCGCCTTCCTCGCCAGCGGGACGAGCGGCGGCTTCACCCTCGGCCTCAGCGTCCTCGCCATCGTCTACGGCCTGACCATGTGGCTGCAGATGGCCATGAGCCCGCCGGCGCCCGATCCGATGCAGCGCAAGATCTTCGCCTTCATGCCGGTGATCTTCACCTTCATCATGGCCGGCTTCCCCGCAGGCCTGCTGATCTACTGGGGCTGGTCGAACATCCTGACCATCTTCCAGCAGTATGTGATCATGCACCGCCTCAAGGCCGAGAACCCGATCGACACCTTCATCGAGCGGATGAAGAAGGCGAAGGCCTGAGTTGGACGATTTCACACCCGAGGAACTGGAGCAGGGGCGCATCCTGTTCGCGCGCCCCGCGACCTTCGTCATGGGGTGCGCCAAGATCGAGCAGCTGCCCGATCCCGACCTGCCCGAGGTCGCCTTCGCCGGCCGTTCGAACGTCGGCAAGTCCAGCCTGATCAACGGCCTGGTCGGCATGCACAAACTGGCCCGGGCCTCGAACGAGCCGGGCCGGACGCGCGAGGTCAATTTCTTCGACCTCGACGGCAAGATGCGGCTGGTCGACCTGCCCGGCTACGGCTGGGCCAAGGCCTCCAAATCGACGGTGAAGAAATTCCAGGACCTCGGCCGCGACTATCTGCGCGGCCGGGTCACGCTGAAGCGGGTCTATCTGCTGATCGACGCCCGTCATGGCCTGAAGAAGGTCGATGACGAGGCCCTCGACGCCCTCGACCTCGCCGCCGTCAGCTATCAGATCATCCTGACCAAGGCCGACAAGCTGAAAAAGGGCGAGGCCGAGAAGGTCCAGGAGGCGACCCTGAAGGGCGTCTCCAAACGCGGGGCCGCCTATCCGGCGGTCATCGTCACCTCGGCCGAGAAGGGCGACGGCATGCCCGAACTCCGCGCCGAGATCATGCGCACCACGGGCGTGACGCTCTAGCGGCCTTGCAGCCCGGGCCCACCGGTGGTCCGTTGCCCGGATGCAGACCCGCCACATCCAGACCGACGGCCTTCGCCAGCAGATCCTCGAGGCCGGCTCCGGCCCTCTCGTCCTGCTGATCCACGGCTTCCCCGAGCTCGGCATCAGCTGGCGCGCCCAGGTCGAGGCGCTGGCCGCCGCCGGCTTCCATGCCGTCGCCCCCGACATGCGCGGCTACGGCGGGACCGACAAACCGGAAGACCGCGATGCTTATTCGATCCTGCATCTCGTCGGCGACATGGTCGATCTGGTCCGGGCCTTGGGCGAGACATCCTGCGTCGTCGTCGGCCATGACTGGGGCGCGCCGGTGGCCTGGCACTGCGCCCTGACCCGGCCGGACGTGTTCCGCGCCGTCTTCGGCCTGTCCGTCCCGTTCCAGCCGCGTCGTCCGAAAGGCCCGCCGACCGCGGCCATGGCGGCGATCTCGAAACGGCTCGGCATCGGCGACCTCTACATCAGCCGCTTCCAGACCGACGACGCCCACACGGTCTTCGACATCGATCCGGCCACGGCCCTGCGCAAGGCCTTCTACTGCTATGACGGCGCGACCCCGGATGATCACCAGTCCAACGGCTTCATCCCGGAGGGCGAGACCTTCATCTCCACCGTCCCGGACGACGCGACCCTGCCGCCGTGGATGAGCGAGGCCCATTTCGCCGAATATGTCGCCGCCTTCTCGGCCGGCGGCTTCCGGGGGCCGCTCGACTGGTACCGCAACCTCGACCGCAACTGGTCGCTGACGGCCCATCTGCAGGACGCCCGCATCACCGTGCCGGCCGCCTTCGTGGTCGGAGAGCGTGATCCCGTGCGTCACTACGCCGGCCAGCACGAGGCGGGGCTGAAGGACCGTGCGCCGGACCTGCGAATGCAGGTCGTCGTCCCCGGCGCCGGCCACTGGATCCAGCAGGAACGGCCGGACGAGGTGAACCGCCTGCTGCTCGAGTTTCTGGCCCGGCTCTAGAAATCCGCTCATCCCCGCTTTCGCGGGGATGAGCGGGAGATCAAAGCCCGGCCACCGCCTCGGCGGTAATCTCCAGGCTACGGATGCGGTCGTCGATATCGAACACCATGCCGGTGACCATGACCTCGTCGACGCCGGTCTGGCCGATGAACTCCACGAGCTTCGTTCGCACGGTCTCGCGTCCACCGATGGCCGCATAGGTCAGCCGGCTCTGCACCGCCGCCAGCTGGCGCGCGTCGAGCACGGTCGTGATGTCGTTCACCGGCGGCTTCACCCGCCCCGGCTTGCCGGTGACCACGGCCGCAAAGGCCTGTTGCATGGACGTTGAAAGCCGCAGGGCCGCTGCATCGTCCTCCGCCGCGAAGACATTGATCGCGGCCATGGCGTAGGGCTTCTCCAGCACCGCCGACGGCCGGAACCCGGCGCGATAGGTCTGCAGAGCCTGCATCAGCAGCTCAGGCGCAAAATGGCTGGCGAAGGCGTAGGGCAGGCCCAGATGGCCCGCCAGTTCGGCGCTGAACAGGCTGGAGCCGAGCAGCCAGATCGGCGTCTTCGATCCCGCCCCCGGCCAGGCCGTGACGCGCTGGCCGTCGACCGGATCGCCGAGGAAGGCCTGCAGCTCCATCACATCGCGCGGGAACTGGTCGGCGGCCTCGAAATAGCGGCGCAGCGCGCGGGCCGTCTCGCCATCCGTGCCGGGCGCCCGCCCCAGACCGAGATCGATGCGGCCGGGGTAGAGGGCCTCCAGAGTCCCGAACTGTTCGGCGATCACCAGTGGCGCATGGTTGGGCAGCATGACCCCGCCCGAGCCGACGCGGATCCGTTCCGTCGCGCCCGCCACCTGTCCGATCACCACGGCGGTGGCCGCGCTGGCGATGCCCGGCATATTGTGGTGCTCGGCCAGCCAGAACCGCTTGAACCCCAGCCGGTCGGCGGCCTGGGCGAGGGCGGTGGTTTCCAGCAGCGCGCGCCGGACGTCGCCGCCTTCGACGACGGGAGACAGGTCGAGCACGGAGAAAGCAGTCATGTCCCGCTAGATCGGGTCCATGGGTTGCGATTCAAGACCCGCGCGGCGGCGGTGTCAGACCGGATGCGTCGGTTCCGGCTTCGCCGCCGGGGCCGGCTCGGGCGTCGCGGGCACGTCGGGCAGGGGGATGAATTCCGAGTCGTCCTCGCTCGGCAGCGCCATGCGCCCGGCCTTCCAGTCGGCCTTGGCCTGATCGATCCGCTCCTGCTTCGAATGGACGAAATTCCACCAGATGATCCGCGGCCCGACGGGCTCGCCGCCCAGCACCATGACACTGGAGGCCTTCACCGCCTTGATGGTCGGTTCGGCCGTCGGCTCCAGAATGATCATCTGGCCTTCGTGGAAGGTCCGGTCGCCGACCTCTATCTCGCCCCTGGCGACATACAGCGCGCGCTCCGAATAGCCACCGGCTCCCTTGCCCGGCGGCGGCGCGGTGCGCACCCCCTCGGCCAGTTCCCAGTGAACGTAGAACAGCGGCGACGACACCGGCACGGTCGCCCTTGCCCCATAGGCTTCGCCGGCCACCAGCCGCGCGAACAGGCCGCCGTTCTCATAGGCCGGCTGATCCGCCTCGCCATGGTGATGGAAGCGCGGATCGGTCTCTTCGGATTCCTCCGGCAGGGCGATCCAGGCCTGCATGCCGTGCATGGGGCCGCCGGTCGAGCGCTTCAGCGGGTCGGTGCGCTCGGAATGGACGATGCCCTTGCCGGCCGTCATCCAGTTGACCTCGCCCGGACGAATCGCCTGGGTCGCACCGGTGTTGTCCCGGTGCATGATCTCGCCCTCGAACAGATAGGTCAGGGTCGACAGGCCGATGTGCGGGTGCGGCCGCACATTGATCGCCTCTGAACCCGGCGCGAATTCGGCCGGCCCCATCTGGTCGAGGAAGATGAAGGGGCCGACCATGCGGCGGGCGTGGAAGGGCAGGATGCGTCCAACCTCGAAGCCGCCGAGGTCCTTTCGGCGGGCGTCGATCACCATCTCGATCATGTCAGGCTCCGTTCAGTCCAGCGGCAGCCTTGCGATGATCGCCGGCGCGGGCGCGGGCGTCGTCTGTGCCCCGTCCCCGCCGAAATCGCTCCACTGCGAACGGGAAACGAACACCAGTTCGCCGTTCCGGACCAGCCCTGTCGTGGGTTCGTCGATCATCGTCAGATTGGCGGCCAGAACCTCGACCGCACCGATCGCGGTCCAGTCCGCATCCGGCGTCAGCTTCAGCACCCGCTGCGGGGCCACGCCGTTCTGGAAGCCATAGATCGCGCGGCCATCGGTGGTCAGGCCGTCCACCCCGATCAGGCTGGCGTCCGCCGGGGCGGAAAGCCGCCGGGCCGCCCCGGTCGCCCGGTCGACGCGCCACAGGCCCGAGGAATAGTCGGCGACGATCAGGGCCGTCCCGTCCGGCGTCACCACCATCCCCTGCGGCGAGCCCAGCGTCCCGGCAGCCAGAAGAACCTCCAGCGCCTCCGCCCCGGGTCGGAGAATCAGCAGTTCGCCGGTCGCCGAATCGGCGACATGGACCGTCCCGTCCGGCGCCCGGACGATATCCCCCAACCCGCGTTCGGGCGCGCCCGGCGGCGCGGCGATGTAGTCCAGCAGGGCGCCCGTGACCAGATCGATCTTCAGCAGGCCCGGCGCCGGGCGGGCGGCATCGGCGGCCAGTCCGTGAACGGCCGGGGGCAGGGGCGAGGTCGCGGCCCACAGAAGGCCCGCCTCGGCGTCGATCGCCATGCCCAGCACGCCGCCGGGGTCACCGGCCAACATCGGCACCAGAAAGTTCGAAACCGTCCCGTCATCCGCCAGCGCCACGATCGTCCGCCCGCGCACCTGCGACACCAGCCAACGCCCACGCCGCTCGTCCCGGACGATGCTCTCGGCGATCACAGCGCCTTCGATCCAGGCGAAAGGAGTCAGCTGGCCTTCGCCGACCGGCGCGCGGTTGGCGTCCAGCGCCGCCGACGCCTCGGCGATGCCCGGCGCGGCCGACAGGGTGGACAGGGTCCGGTCGTTAGCCAGGTTGAAGGTCAGCCCACCCCGGGCATAGCGCCGGATCTGGGCCACTGCCTCCTCGGGCTGGCCCGCCGCCGTTGCGACGCGGGCACGCAGCAGGATCAGGCCAGGGTGGTTGGGAATGCGCGCATCGGCCTCGGCCAGACGCGCCGCCGCGGTGGTCAGGTCCTCGGCCCCGGCCGCCGCCACGGCCTCGGCGCGAAGCCGGCGGAAGGCCTGGACGTCGGACTCCGACGCAGCGGTCGCCGTCGGCTCCTGCCACGCCGTAGCGGCGGCGGCAGGAACGGCGAGCAGGCCGGACAGAATGACGATTGTCGCGATACGCATGACGAGCCTCCCCCAAGGGTCGCCCCGACTATCCCCGGCGCGGAGGCTTCCGCCAACTCAAGGATTGGTAATGTGGCTCAGCTGACGTGCGGCGTGATGATGCCCAGCGGCAGGGCGGTCACATTCTTCACCCCGCGGGTGACGATATGGCTCTCGCAGTCCGAGACGATACCGAGGCTGAGCAGCTTGTGACGCAGGAACTGGTCGAAGGCGTGCATGTCCGAGGTGATGATGCGCAGCACATAGTCCTCGCGCCCGGTGATGGTGGCGCACTGCACCACCTCGGGCCAGGCCGAGACGGCGGCCTCGAAGGCGTCGAGGTTCTCGGTCGAGGGCAGGCTCAACTTGACGATCGCATAGACCTCGAAATCCAGCCCCAGTTTGGTGGCGTCGAGCAGCGTCACCCGCTTGCGGATGAAGCCCGTATCCTCCAGTCTCTTGATGCGCCTCCAGCACGGCGAGGCTGACAAACCGACCCGATCCGCCACCTCGGCCACCGACAATCCGGCGTCCTGCTGCAGGATGTCCAGAATTCGGGCGTCGACGGGATCCAGATCGTCAGCCAAGGCGTTTCTCCTGATCGAGTTATGGCGCAATAAAATACCTCCGATCGGCACAGTGCAAGGTCAAATTCAGGCGAGCCTTGCCTGGGAGAGCGTGCTAAATCGCAGCCGAGGAAACGCGGTCGGACCAACCGAACGGCAGGACGGAATGAAGAAGCCCAATACCCAGGCCCTTTCGCTGCGTGTGCCCGAGCCTTCGGGCCGGCCCGGAGACCCGACAGACTTCAGTCATCTGAAGCTGGACCCCGCCGGCGTGGTGGAGCGTCCCGAGGTCTCGACGAAGCCCTTCGACATGCGCGACCATGCCTTCCGGCTGGTCCGCGTGCTGGACGACGACGGCAAGGCCGTCGGCCCGTGGAACCCGAAACTGGATCCGGAGACCCTGCGCCGCGGCCTCAAGGCCATGATCCTGACCCGCGCCTTCGACGACCGGATGCATCGCGCCCACCGCCAGGGCAAGACCAGCTTCTACATGAAATGCACGGGGGAAGAGGCCATTGCCGTCGCCCAGGGCATGATCCTGTCGCGCGAGGACATGGGCTTCCCCACCTACCGCCAGCAGGGCCTTCTGATCGCGCGCGGCTATCCGCTCGCGACCATGATGAACCAGATCTATTCCAACGCCTCGGATCCGATCAAAGGCCGCCAGCTGCCGATCATGTATTCGGCGAAGGACTTCGGCTTCTTCACCATCTCGGGGAACCTCGGCACCCAGGTGCCCCAGGCCGTCGGCTGGGCCATGGCCAGCGCCTACAAGGGCGACGACAAGATCGCCATCACCTGGATCGGCGACGGCGCCACCGCCGAGGGCGACTTCCACAACGCCCTGACGTTCGCCGCCGTCTACCGCGCGCCGGTGATCCTCAACATCGTCAACAACCAGTGGGCGATCTCGTCCTTCTCCGGCATCGCCGGGGGCGAGCGCACGACGTTCGCATCGCGCGGGCTCGGCTACGGCATCCCGTCGCTGCGTGTCGACGGCAACGATTTCCTTGCCGTCTACGCCGTCACGCGCTGGGCCGCGAACCGGGCGCGCAGCGGCCTCGGCCCCACGGTGATCGAACTCTTCACCTACCGCGCCGAGGGCCACTCCACCTCCGACGATCCGAGCAAATACCGCCCCGGGACGGAAGCCGGCGCATGGCCGCTCGGCGATCCGATCGAAAGGCTGAAAGCGCACATGATCGGTGCCGGGCTTTGGAGCGAAGATCAGCACGCGGCGCTCGAAAAGGAACTGGAGGAGGTGGTCCGCGCGGCAGGCAAGGAATCCGAAAGCTACGGCACCTTGAAAGAAGGCGCGCGCATCCCGGCCTCCACGATGTTCGACGACGTTTACAAGGAAATGCCGCCGCATCTTGTCGAACAGCGCAAGCAGGCGGGGGTATAGCGCCGTGGCGACGATGAACATGATCGAAGCGCTCAACAGCGCGATGGACGTCGCGCTGACGCGCGACCCCGCCGTCACCATCTTCGGGCAGGATGTCGGCTATTTCGGCGGCGTTTTCCGCGCGACCGACGGTCTGCAAAGAAAGCACGGCCTCACCCGCGTATTCGACGCGCCGATCTCCGAAGGCGGCATCGTTGCCGTTGCGGTCGGCATGGGCGCCTACGGCAAGCGGCCGGTCGTCGAGATTCAATTCGCGGACTATATCTATCCCGCCACCGACCAGCTCATCTCCGAAGCCGCGCGGATGCGGTATCGCACGGGCGGCGAATGGTGGTCGCCGATCACCGTGCGCAGCCCCTATGGCGGCGGCATCTACGGCGGCCAGACGCACAGCCAGAGCCCCGAAGGCATCTTCACCCACGTCGCCGGTCTGAAGACGGTGATTCCATCCAACCCCCACGACGCCAAGGGGCTCTTGATCGCCGCGATCGAGGACGACGACCCCGTGCATCTTCTTCGAGCCCAAACGCCTCTACAACGGCCCCTTCGACGGCTGGCACCAGAAGCCGGTCAGCCCGTGGAAGGCCCAGGAGCTGGCACAGGTCCCGACCGGCAAATATGTCGAACCGATCGGCAAGGCCCGCGTCATGCGCGAGGGTTCGGACGTCACCATCCTCGCCTACGGCACCATGGTCTGGGTCTCACTGGCCGGGGCCGAACACGCCGGGGTCGACGCCGAGGTCATCGACCTGCGCACCCTCGTGCCGCTGGACATCGAGACCATCGAGGCCAGCGTCAAGAAGACCGGCCGCTGCGTCATCGTCCACGAGGCCCCGAAAACTTCGGGCTTCGGCGGCGAACTGAGCGCACTCGTGCAGGAGCGCTGCTTCTATCATCTGGAGGCGCCGATCGCGCGGGTAACCGGCTGGGACACCCCCTATCCGCACGCCTTCGAGTGGGAATATTTCCCGGGACCCGAACGGGTCGCCACGGCCCTGAAGGCCGTCATGACCGGAGGGCGCTAGGATGGGCCGCTACGTCTTCAAACTGCCCGACGTGGGCGAAGGCACCGCCGAGGCCGAACTGGTCGCCTGGCACGTCAAGGTCGGGGACATGGTCGCCGAGGACCAGATCATCGCCGACATCATGACCGACAAGGCCACGGTCGAACTGACCTCGCCAGTCGCCGGCAAGGTGCTGGCCGCCCACGGCGAACCTGGCCAGCAGCTGGCGGTCGGCTCACCGCTGGTGGAGTTCGAGGTCGAGGGGGCGGGCAATGCGTCCGCCGACGCCGCTCCGGCGCCCGCCAAGGCTGAACCCGCTCCGTCGCCGAAAGCCGAAACTCCGAAGGTCGAGGCCGCCCCCGCGCCTGTCGCAGCCGGCGGCAATTTCGTCTTCAAACTGCCGGACGTCGGCGAAGGCACGGCCGAGGCTGAACTGGTCGGCTGGCACGTCAAGGTCGGCGACGTCGTCTCCGAGGACCAGCTCCTCGCCGAGGTCATGACCGACAAGGCCACCGTCGAACTGACCTCGCCCGTCGCCGGTGCCGTCGTCGCCCTCCATGGCGAAGCCGGCCAGCAACTCGCCGTCGGCGGCCCGCTGGTCAGCTTCAACGTCGAGGGCAAGGGCAATCAGGGTGAGGCGCCGCCCCCCTCGAACCCTGCTCCGCAGGCTTCGGTCCCCCTGACAGGGGGACAGACGAAAGCCGTCGCCCCCATCTCCTCCCCGCTCCGCGGGGAGGGGGACCATCCGAAGCCGAAGGCTAAGGATGGTGGAGGGGCGCCAGCCGCCCGCACCCTCTCCGCCCGCAACGAACGTCCGCTCGCCTCGCCCGCCGTCCGCAACCGCGCCCGCGATCTCGGGATCGAGCTCCAGTTCGTCCCCGGCTCCGGCCCCGCCGGCCGCATCGAGCACGGCGACCTCGACGCCTGGGTCGCCTCCGGCGGCCGCACACCGTCCGCCCCCGGATCATCGGCCGGTTCGACCTATGCGAAAGCCGAAGGAACCACCGAGACCCGCATCATCGGCGTCCGCCGCAAGATCGCGGAGAAGATGGCCGAGAGCGTCCGCCGCATCCCCCACATCACCTATGTGGAAGAGATCGACGTCACCGCCCTCGAGGAGCTCCGCGCCCATCTCAATGCGAAGAAGCGCAAGGACCAGCCCAAGCTGAACGTCCTGCCCTTCATCGCCCGCGCCATGGTCGTGGCCCTGCGCGACCAACCGACCATCAACTCGCACTACGACGACGAGGCCGGCGTCCTGACCACCCACGCCGCCGTCCACATCGGCATCGCCGCCCAGACGCCCAACGGCCTGATGGTCCCCGTGGTCCGCCACGCCGAATCCCTCGACCCTTGGGACACGGCGCTGGAGATCGCCCGCGTCTCGGGCGCGGCCAAGGACGGCTCGGCCAAACGCGACGAGCTGACCGGCTCGACCATCACCATCACCTCGCTGGGCACGCTGGGCGGGGTCATCCACACCCCGATCATCAACCACCCCGAGGTCGCCATCGTCGGCCCCAACAAGATCGCCGAACGGGTCGTGGTCAAGGACGGCCAGATGGTCGTGCGCAAGATGATGAACCTGTCCTCCAGCTTCGACCACCGCATCGTCGACGGCCACGACGCGGCGGTCTTCGTCCAGCGCATCAAGGGCCTGCTGGAGCATCCCGCGACCCTCTGGATGAGCTGAGACCCATGGCTGAGACGATCAAAACCAAAGTCCTCATCATCGGCGCCGGCACCGGCGGCTATGTCGCGGGCATCCGCTGCGGCCAGCTGGGCCTCGACACTGTCCTCGTCGACGGCGGCGACGGCCTCGGCGGGACCTGCCTGAACGTCGGCTGCATTCCGTCCAAGGCCATCATCCACGCGGCCTCGAAGTTCGAGACGGTCAGCAAGGCCGCTGCCGGCGGCACGCTCGGCATCACGGCCTCCAAACCCGCCATCGACCTGGCCCAGACCACGGCCTGGAAGGACGGCATCGTCCGCAAGCTGAACGCCGGCGTCGCCGCCCTGCTGAAGAAGTCGAAGGTCAAGGTCATCAAGGGCTGGGCGAACTTCACCGACGCCAAGACCTGCACGGTGAAGACGGCCGACGGCGACATCACCATCAGCGCCGAACACGTCATCCTCGCCACCGGCTCCGAGCCGGTCGAACTGCCCTTCCTCAAATTCGGCGGCGACGTCATCTCCTCGACCGAGGCCCTGTCGCTGGACAAGGTGCCCGGCAAGCTGGTCGTGGTCGGCGGCGGCTATATCGGCCTCGAACTCGGCATCGCCTTCCGCAAGCTGGGGGCCGAGGTCGCCATCGTCGAAATGGCCGACCGCCTGCTGCCGCTCTATGACAAGGCCCTGACCGATCCGGTCGCCAAATGGCTGGAGAAACACGGCGTCGAACTGCACCTCGGCGCGAAAGCCGGGTCGTTCGAAAAGGGCCAGCTCAACGTCACCACGAGGGACGGCGCCGCCCTCACGCTCAAGGCCAACAAGGTTCTCGTCACCGTCGGCCGCCGCCCGCGCACCCAGGGCTGGGGTCTGGAGAATATGGGCGTCGCCATGGCCGGCCCGTTCGTCAAGATCGACGACCGCTGCGCGACCTCGATGAAGAACGTCTGGGCCGTCGGCGACCTGACCGGCGAACCCATGCTGGCCCACAAGGGCAGCGCCCAGGGCGAGGTCGTCGCCGAGATCATCGCGGGTCACAACAAGCGCTTCGACCCGGTCACCATCGCCGCCGTCTGTTTCACCGAGCCCGAAATCGTCTCCGCCGGCCTGACGCCGCTCGATGTCGAGGGCCGCGACGACGTCCTCACCGCCGTCTTCCCCCTGATGGCCATCGGCCGCGCCCTGGCGCTGGAGGCCGGCGACGATGGCGGCTTCGTCCGGGTGCTGGCGTCGAAGACCGATCACCGCCTGCTCGGCGTCCAGGCCGTCGGCCAGCACGTCTCCGAACTGTCCAACAGCTTCGCCCAGATGCTGGAGATGGGCGCGGTGCTGGAGGACGTCTCCGGAACCATCCACGTCCACCCGACCATGGGCGAGGCCTTCCATGAGGCGTCCCTGCGGGCGCTGGGGCATGCGATCCACATCTAGGGATGAGGGATGATGGTAGGACCAAGGATTAGGGCGACCGGGCTGGCTGACACGGGGGCCGCAGCCATCGCCTGTCCTTCCTCATCCCTCATCCCTAATCCCTTCCTCCCGTCGTCGAACCGTCACATCACCGTCAGCCTCCCCGTCACAAACCTGTGGTCCAAGCGGCGCCATCTGCTCTTGTTCCGGAGACTGACGATGACCCGCGCCCTGCTCGCCGCCGCCTCGGCGATCGCCCTGCTCGCCCTCGGGGCCTGCAACAACGACCAGTCGGCCGGCAACCAGACCGCCCGTGCGGGCATATGGGCCGCGGGCTCCTCGACGGTCTTCCCCTTCGCCACCCGCGTGGCCGAGAATTTCGCCCGCACCTCGGGCGGCGCCGCACCCCGCGTCGAAGCGCTGGGTACCGGCGGCGGCATCCAGGCCTTCTGTCAGGGCGTGGGACCGAACACCCCGGACATCGCCAACGCCTCGCGCCGGATGAAGGCGTCCGAGTTCGAGCTGTGCCGGACCAACGGCGTCACCGACATCGTCGAGATCCAGATCGGCTTCGACGGACTGGTCATCGCGACCGCCCGTAACGCCCCCGACTACGGCTTCTCGGGCGACGACCTGTACCTGGCCCTCGCCAAGGAAGTGCCGGGACCGAACGGGACCTTTATCGCCAATCCGCACACCACCTGGAACCAGGTCAACCCCGGCCTGCCCTCCAGCCGCATCCTGGTCTACGGTCCTCCGCCCACCTCGGGCACGCGCGACTCCTGGCTGGAGCTGGCCATGGCGCCCTCGGCCCGGGCGATACCTGCGCTGGCGGCCCTGGCCGAGAGCGACGAGGACCGGTTCGAGACCCTGGCTCACACCCTGCGCGAAGACGGCGCCTGGGTCGATTCCGGCGAGAATGACAACGCCATCGTCCAGACCCTGACCCGCACCCCCGGCTCGACCGGCGCCTTCGGCTATTCCTTCCTCGAGCAGAACAACGACACGGTGAAGGCGCACAGCGTCAACGGCGTCATGCCGACGCTCGAGACCATCGCCTCGGGTGAGTATCCGATCTCCCGCTCGATGTTCATCTACGTCAAGAAGCAGCACGTCGGCGTGACGCCGGGGCTGGAGCAGTTCGTGATGGAGTTCATGTCCGATGCTGCCGCCGGCCGCGGCGGCTATCTGCAGGACCGCGGTCTGGTGCCGCTGCCGGCCGACCAACTGGCCGCCCAACGCGCCATCGCGACGGCGATGACGGTGATGACGGCGCCGGCGGAGTAGGCAGTCAGGGATGAGGGATTAGGGAAGAGGGATGAGTGAAGCAGCCGCTAGGCAGTCCTCATCCCTCATCCCTGTTCCCTAATCGCTCCCTCAGGCCGCTGTCTTCCGCCTCAGCCGCGCGATGCGCCGCAGCCGCCGCCAGAAGCGTCCGCGTTCCGGCTCCGGATAGGGCTGAAGGTTCTGCACGAACTCCTCGGCCGACGCGCGCCAGCTGAACTTTTCGGCATAGGCGCGCACAGCCTTGCGGTCGCACTTCAGCGCCTCCAGACAGGCCGTGCGCAGGTCCTCGTCGATGGCGCCGGCGTTCGAGCCCGGGATGATGTCGATCGGCCCGTGTGCCGGATAGGCGGCCACCGGCGTGCCCGTGGCCATGGCCTCCAGGATCACCAGGCCGAAGGTGTCGGTCCAGCTGGGGAAGACGAAGACGTCGGCGTCGCGGAAACACCGCGCCAGCTCCTCGCCGAACCGGGCCCCGAGGAATTTGGCCTCGGGATATTTGAGCTCCAGCTCGGCGCGGGCAGGGCCGTCGCCGACCACGATCTTGGTGCCCGGCAGGTCGGTTTCGAGGAAGGCCTCGATATTCTTCTCGACCGCCACCCGTCCGACATTGAGGAAGAAGGGCCGCGGCCAGTCCTTGCCGCCCAGCTCGTCATAGATGCGCGGCAGATCCGGATTGAACTGTTCGGTGTCCACACCCCGCGACCAGGGCGAGACATTGCGGAAGCCGCGTTCCAGCAGCTCGTCCCGCAGCGTCGGCGTGGCCACCATCAGCCGGCCCGACGGCTTGTGGAACCACTTCATGTAGGCGTAGCCGACCTGCACCGGGACCGGGAAGCGCGCCGAGATATATTCAGGGAATTTCGTGTGATAGCTGGTCGTGAACGGCAGCTTCCATTCCACGCAGATGCGCCGCGTGGCGATGCCGATCGGCCCCTCGGTGGCGATATGGACCGCCTCCGGCTCATAGGCCCGCAGCCGCTCGCGGATCTCTTCCTCGGCGCCCAGCGCCAGCCGGATTTCCGGATAGGTCGGTGCCGGGATGGTCTTGAACTGGCTCGGCTCGATGACCTCGACCTCATGGCCCATGGCGCGGCATTCCGCGATGGTCCGGGTCAGGGTGCGGACGACGCCGTTGACCTGGGGCTCCCAGGCGTCAGTGGCCAGAACGATGCGCATATGGGCCGGATGGCTCCGCCGTTGATCGGGGAACTGATCTAGCGGGTTACGGTGAACTTGGCGAGACAGACGAACGCTCTCCGGCGGTTTCGGTCATCCAGCCCCGCCGCGCGTGCTTCCGTCTCGCCGGGGAGCAGCCCGCGGTCAGAGTGGCAGCGCCGTCGTCGCCTTGACCTCTTCCAGCACCGCATAGGTCCGCGTCTCGCGCACGCCCGGCATTCGCACCAGCACGTCGCCCAGAAACGCCCGATAGGCGTCCATGTCGCCGACCCGCGCCTTGATCAGATAGTCAAATCCGCCCGCCACCATATGGCACTCCAGCACCTCGGGTTGACGGCGCACCGCCTCGGCGAAGGCCTCGAACATGTCGCCTGTGGTGCGGTCCAGCAGCACCTCCACGAAGATCAGCAGGCCGCGCCCTACCTTGGCCGGATCGATCAGTGCGGCGTAGCCGGTGATCACCCGCCGCGCCCTCAGCCGTCGGACCCGCTCGAAGCAGGCCGCGGCGGACAGGTTGCAACGCCGCGCCAGTTCGGCGTTCGACAGACGGCCATCCTCCTGCAGGGCGCGCAGCAGGCGGCGATCCACGGCGTCGAGCACTTCCATCGGTACATCCCCCGTTTGACCGAACGATCATCGGCATGGCAGCGGATGATACGATACACATTCGGCAGAGTCCGCCATATATGCCCGGGGTACTCAGGATCGAACGCCCATGACGACCGCCTTCTCCCCCTCCAGCGTCGCCCACTGGGATTCGCTGGACCAGGGCAAGTTCGCGGACGAGACCGCCACGGTCCGGGGCCTGCTGGCGCGCATCCCGCTGGATGCGGCCGAACGGGCCTCCGTCCTGTCCAGCGCGATAGGCCTCGTCGAACGGGCCCGCGCCAGCGTCAAGAAACAGGGCGTGGTCGAGAGCTTCCTGCAGGAGTTCTCGCTGGGCACCCGCGAGGGTCTGGCCCTGATGTGCCTGGCCGAGGCCCTGCTGCGCACGCCGGATGAAGAGACCCGCGACCGTCTGATCGCCGAGAAGATCGGCTCGGCCGACTGGGCCAGCCACCTCGGCCAGTCCGACAGCCTGTTCGTCAACGCCTCCACCTGGGGCCTGATGCTGACCGGCAAGCTGGTCGATGTGGACGAGGAGGCCCGCACCGACCTGCCCGGCTTCCTCAAACGGATCGTCGGCCGTCTGGGCGAGCCGGTCATCCGCGAGGCCGTCGCCGCGGCCGTCCGCATCATGGGCGAACAGTTCGTGGTCGGCCGCACCATCGAGGCGGCGCTGAAGCGGTCGAACCGCGAGGGCTGGCTGTGCAGCTTCGACATGCTGGGCGAGGGCGCCCGCACCGCCCATGACGCCGAGCGCTATGAGACAATCTACGCCGACGCCATCACCGCCGTCGGCAAGACGGCGAAAGGGCAGGGGCCCGAGGCCGGCCACGGCGTCTCGGTCAAGCTGTCGGCCCTGTCGCCCCGCTATGAGGCCACCCACGAGGCCCGCGTCTGGGACGAGCTCTACCCCCGCATCCTGCGGCTGGCCCGCATCGCGGCCCAGTACGACATCAACTTCACCATGGACGCCGAAGAGGCCGACCGCCTGGCCCTGTCGCTGAAGCTGCTCGACCGGCTGGCGCATGAGCCCGATCTGGGCGGCTGGACCGGCCTCGGCCTCGCGGTGCAGGCCTACCAGAAGCGCTGCCCCGAGGTGATCCGCCGCGTCGCCGAACTGGCGAAGACCACCGGCCGCCGGCTGATGGTCCGGCTGGTCAAGGGCGCCTACTGGGACACCGAGATCAAGCGCGCCCAGGTCTTCGGCCGCACCGACTATCCGGTCTTCACCACCAAGGCCGCGACCGACCTCAACTACCTCGTCTGCGCGAAAGCGATGATCGAGGCGGCGCCGCACATCTACAGCCAGTTTGCCACCCACAACGCCCACTCCCTGGCCGCCGTCTACAAGATGGCGTCCGAGCGCTCGGTGAAGATCGAATTCCAGCGCCTGCACGGCATGGGCGAGGCGCTGTACGACGCCGCCCGCGACGCCTTCGGCCCGGTGACCGTCCGCGCCTACGCCCCCGTCGGCGGGCATGAGGACCTGCTGCCCTATCTCGTGCGCCGCCTGCTCGAGAACGGGGCCAACTCCTCCTTCGTCCACGCCCTGCTGGACGAGCGGGTGCCGGCCGCCGCCGTCGCCGCCGACCCCATCTCCGCCGTCGAGGCCCACCCCGACCGCCACGCCAAGATCCCGACCCCGAAGGACATGTACATGGACCGCCAGAACTCGCTGGGCCGCGACTATTCGCAAGCCGCCGACCGTGAGCGCCACGCCATCGCGCTGCAGAAGGTCGACAGCGAGACCCTGACCGCCGGCCCGATCATCGGCGGCAAGCTCAAGGCCGGAACCAATCCCCAGCCGGTCACCAATCCCTTCGATACGACCCGCGTGCTGGGCCATGTCTCGGAAGCGACCGAGGCCGACATCGACGCCGCCGTCGACGCCGCCGCCCGCGCCCAGATCGCCTGGGACCGCAAGGGCGGGGCCGCTCGCGGCGTGGTCCTGCGCGCCATGGCCGATGCGCTGGAAGCCAATATGGACCGGCTGGTCGCCCTGCTGTCGCGCGAGGCCGGCAAGACCTTGAACGACGGGGTGGCCGAGATCCGCGAAGCCGCCGACTTCTGCCGCTACTACGCCATGCTGGCCCAACGCGACTTCGGCGGCCCGACCGAGCTCAAGGGCCCCGTCGGCGAGATCAACCAGCTGGTCCTGCACGGCCGCGGCGTCTTCGCCTGCATCAGCCCGTGGAACTTCCCGCTGGCCATCTTCACCGGCCAGATCGCCGCGGCGCTCGCCGCCGGCAATGCCGTCCTCGCCAAGCCCGCCGAACAGACGCCCCTGATCGCCGCCGAGGCCGTCCGCCTCTATTACAAGGCTGGCCTGGACCCGAACCTGCTGGCCCTCGTACCCGGTCGTGGCGAGACGGTCGGCGCCAAACTGGTCAGCCACCCGGGCATCGACGGCGTCGCCTTCACCGGCGGCACCGACACCGCCAATCTGATCAACCGCTCCCTCGCCGCCCGCCCCGGCGCCATCATCCCCTTCATCGCCGAGACCGGTGGACTGAACGGCATGTTCGTCGACACGACGGCGCTGAAGGAACAGATCATCGACGACGTCATCCTGTCGGCCTTCGGCTCGTCAGGTCAGCGCTGCTCGGCCCTGCGTCTGCTCTATGTCCCGCATGACGCCGCCGACGCCCTGATCGAGGGCCTCAAGGGCGCCCTCGCCGCCCAGGTCGTGGGCGATCCGACCGACCCCGCCACCGACATCGGCCCGGTTATCGACTCCGACGCGAAGGCCGCGCTCGACGCCCACCTGAAGCGGCTCGAAGGCGACGCGAAGATCATTGCCCGCGCCGAACTGCCCGCCGGCGCCGACAAGGGCCATCTGTTCGCCCCGACCATCGCCGAGATCCCGACCCCCGACTATCTGGAACGCGAAGTCTTCGGCCCGATCCTGCACATCTGCCGCTACGAGCCGTCGAAGCTGAAGGAGACGGCGTCGAAACTGGCCGCCCGCGGCTACGGCCTGACCCTGGGCGTGCACAGCCGGATCGAGGCCTTCGCCGAGGAGGTCGCGCGCCTCGTCCCGGCCGGCAACGTCTATATCAACCGCTCGATCATCGGCGCCGTCGTCGGCGT
>DDSO01000143.1:3624-5432 GCA_002343425.1 Brevundimonas sp. UBA2388 | reverse complement strand
GCGATCAGGGCGCGGGCGCGCTCGGCGTCGCTCTTGCCCTTCAGCTCTGCCCGGCCGTGCTCCGTGACGACGATGTGGACGTCGTTGCGCGGCACCGTCACCGGTCCGTCCAGCCGGGCCACGATCCGTGACACCGTCCCCTTTGCTGCGGTGGAATGGCAGGCGATGATCGACCGCCCGCCGGCAGAGGCATAGGCCCCGCGCACGAAATCCAGCTGACCGCCTGACGCCGTAAACTGGCGGCCGTTCAGATGCTCCGAACAGCAGGCGCCGGTCAGATCGACCTGCAGTGTGGCGTTGACCGAGATCATCCGGTCGTTGCGGGCGATGACGGCCGGATCGTTCACATAGTCGACCGGACGGGCCTCCATGTCGCGATTGCCGTCGAGAAAGTCGTAGGTGGCCCGCGTCCCCATGCAGAAGGAGAACACCCCCTTGCCGGGATGCAGGGTCTTGCGCGCATTTGTGATGACCCCCTCCTGCATCAGCTCGACCAGCCCCGGCGTGAGCATTTCAGTGTGCAGACCGAGATCGCGCCGGTTTCGCAGAGCCGCGCAGACCGCGTTCGGCAGGGCGCCGATACCCATCTGAAGGGTCGAGCCGTCCTCGATCATCTCGGCGATCAACCCGCCGATGGCGAGGTCATTGGGCGACGATGCGACCAGGGGCAGTTCAAGCAGGGGTACGGCGTTCTCGACCACCGCCGTCACCCGCGAAATATGGACCGTGCAGTCGCCGAAGACCCGCGGCATGGCCGGGTTGACCTCGAGGATGATCCGCCCGGCGTGCTCGCTGACCGGCCTGTTGTAGTCAGTGTTGATCCCGAAGCTGAAGAAGCCGTCGTCGTCCATCGGCGAGACGGTGCAGATCAGGGTGTCGACCCCGGCCTCCCGCATCAGCCGCGGAACCTGCTGGAAACCGGTGGGGATGAAGGTCACCGGATTGGGCCGTCCGGCCGCCCGCGCCCGCGCTTCCAGCCCCCGCTCGATGGCGCTGTGGAACAGGCTCATCGGGCGGATCCGGCCCATCAGCTCGTCCCTGAACACCGTCCCGCCGGCGATGCCGGTGGACAGCAGATAGTAGAGGCTGACGTCGTCGACCTGCCCGGCCGCGGCCCTTTCGGCCAGTGCTGCGAGAATGGCTGGAGGCTGGGAAAATCCGAGTCCCATCGCCACACGGGCGCCCGACGGAATGAGGGCGACGGCGTCGGCCGCAGACATCAGACGCTCGGTGTACAGTGCATTCGACATGGGCGTTTCCATCGCGGTTCGTGACCCTAGCCGATCGGGCCGATGGAAACCTGACTTTGATCAAGGCGCCGTGGTTACTTCGGCCATCCCCCCGCCCGGCTCAGCGCGCTCGGCGCCGGGCGGCCGATCTTCTCGCCGATCCAGCGCGCGATTCCGATCAGGGCGTCGAGGTCGTAGCCGGTGCTGAACCCGGCCCGTTCGAGCATATAGACCAGGTCCTCGGTGGCGATATTGCCGGTGGCCCCCGGTGCGAACGGACAACCGCCAATGCCGCCGACCGAGGCGTCGAGGACCGTCACCCCCGCCTCGACCCCCGCATAGGCGTTGGCCAGTCCCGTGTTCCGCGTGTCGTGAAAATGCAACCGCAGCACCGCCTCTGGCGCAGCCTTCCGCGCCGCCTCGACCTTCCGCGTGACGGCCCACGGATCGCCCGCGCCTATGGTGTCTGCCAGGGCGATCTCCGCGACGCCCAGTTCGGCGATCCGCCCCACCAGATCGGCCACCTGATCTACCCCGACCTCGCCATCGAACGGGCAGCCCCAGACGCAGGACAGGGTG
>DDSO01000143.1:0-3594 GCA_002343425.1 Brevundimonas sp. UBA2388 | reverse complement strand
CAGCATCTGCACCTGCTGGTCGACCGACAGCCCCTGGTTCTTCAACCCGAAGCCGTCGGTGGCGGACATGGCGACATTGACTTCGTCCACCGCCGTGCCGAGCGCCCGGTCATAGCCCTTGCCGTTCAGGACCAGGCCGATCCGGCTGCATCCCGCCTCGTGCGGCAGCGCCGCCATGACCTCTTCGGCCCCGGCCATCTGCGGCACATATTTCGGATGGACGAAGCTGACCGCCTCGATGCGGCGGGCGCCGGCGGCTTCCAGCCGGCGCACCAGATCCGCGCGGACGGCCGGCTCAAGGATCGCCTTCTCGTTCTGCAATCCGTCGCGGGGGCCGACCTCGACGATGGTGACGGCCCGGCTCACCGTGGCGGCTCCACCACCGGTCCGCCGGGCGGGGCGTAGACGGTCAGGCGGACGCCCTCGCCCTTGGAATAGTTGTGGCCGTTGACCTCGCCGACGGCGCGTCCCGTCACCCCCAGCTCGGCTGTGGCCTCGCGGAAGGCGTCGGCGTCACGCGCCTCGACGATGACGGGTCGACCCTCGGCCAGGGCGCGGGCGGCGCCGGCGGCGTCGGTCAGTTCGGTGTCCCGGCCGGTCAGGAAGACGAGGCTGGGCTCATGGAAGCCGGTGACGGCCACCGGTCCGGCGCGGCCCTGACGCGGGTGCAGGTTGGCGGCCAGAAGAACCTTCTCCACCTGGGGGGCTACGGCCAGCGGGCGAAGCTGCCGCAGGGTGCCGGACAGGGCCCCGTGAGCGATGACGCCGAGGACGATCGAGGCCATCACGGCCGTCATCGCCGCCCGGTGCAGCATCAGGAAGGCTCCGATCAGGCTGGCCAGAATGGCGAAGACGATGGTGATCGTGGCCCAGGTCTGGGCCGTGGAGCGGCCGTATTCGGTCAGCAACCAGACCGAGGCGACGGCCAGCAGGGCGCCGGCCGCGATCGTCAGCCCCGCCCCGGTGTAGCGCGAGACCTTGCCGATGGGGCGGGTCAAGGCGGCGGCGGCCAGCAGGGCGAGGGCGCCGAAGGTCGGCAGGGTATAGTGGGCCAGTTTGGTCGGGGTCAGTTCGAAGATCAGCCAGGCCGGAACAAGCCAGCAGATCAGGAAGCGGATCGCGGGCTCCGTCCGTCTGTGCCACCCTGCCGAGAGGGCCGCGGGCAGCAACAGGGTGGCCGGGAAGAACAGCAGGGGCGCGATCAGCAGATACAGGCCCGGCGGAACACCGTGCCCCTCGTCGCCGCCCGCGATCTTGGGCGCCAGATCGCCGCCGATGGCCTCGGTCCAGAAGCCGCCGTCGGTGGCGATGGTGATGGCGATAGCCCATGGTCCGACGATCAGGGCGACCAGCGGCAGCCCCCAGCCCCAGCCCAGCCGCTTCAGCCAGCTGAAGTCGCGGTCCCAGACCGACAGGGCGATCATGGCGGGCGCCACGACGATCAAACCGATCGGACCCTTTATGAGAATCGACAGTCCCAGACCCAGCCAGAACATCAGCTTGTGCGGCCGGATGGGCGCCTCGCCCGCTCGCGTCGCCAGATAGATTCGCGCCAGGCCGGCCATGGCCAGGGTCACAGCCCCGCACAGCATGGCGTCGGTCTTGGCGATCCCGGCCTCGGTCGACAGCAGGAAGGTGGCCCCAAGGATGGCGCCCGCCAGGAAGCCCGCCCTCTGCCCGAACATGGCCGCCCCGGCCCAGGCGCAGGCGGCCGCGGCCAGCATGGCGCCGAGGATGGAGGGGATGCGGTAGGGGGCGATGTCACGGCTCTCGACACTCGAGGTGACCGCCACCGCGACGGCCTGCATCCAGTAGATGCCGACCGGCTTCTTCCAGCGCGGATCGTCCTGGAAGCGGATGTCGACGAAGTCGCCGGTCTCCAGCATCTGCGACGTGGCCTGGGCGTAACGGCTCTCGTCCCGGTCCAGCGGCGGCAGCAGCATCAGCGTGGGCAGCCCCGCCAGCAGCGCCACCAGGGCGGCGAGCAGGGGGCCGCGCCAGCCGGCGATGTATCGGTCGAGATCGGAAGCCTTCATATTCATCTTCCTAACACGCCGCCTCGCGGCGCGTCATTGTTTGGACCACCGCCCGGTGCAGGGTGGCATATGGCGAACCCGCGCTATCTCCCGCCCGGCGCGGAAACCCGCTAGACAGCCGGGATGAACGCAGCGATCCCCGATATCTCCGTCGTCGTCCCCGTCCACAATGAAGAGGGCGCCGCCGGGCCTCTGGCGCGCGAGATCGCCGCGGCCTTCGAGGGCCGGTCGTATGAGATGGTCTTCGTCGATGACGCCTCGCGGGACGGCACGCTGAACGAATTGCGCGGCCTCATGACAGAACTCCCGGCGCTTCGCGTGCTCAGCCACGGGTCCAATGCCGGGCAGAGCCGCGCGGTGCGCACCGGCGTGCTGGCGGCGCGCGGGGCGATCGTGGTGACCCTCGACGGCGATGGCCAGAACCCGCCGGCCGACGCGCCGAAGCTGGCCGACCTGCTCGCATCCTCCCCCTCGTCGGTCGCCCTGGTCGGTGGCGTGCGGGCGAAACGCCAGGATTCCGGTGCCAAGCGTCAGGCCTCCCTGTGGGCCAACCGCATCCGTCGCAAACTGCTGGGTGACGACGCCGACGACACGGGCTGCGGGCTGAAGGCGTTTCGGCGGGAAATCTTCCTGCGCCTGCCCTATTTCGATCACCTGCACCGGTATCTGCCGGCCCTGATGATCCGCGAGGGCTATCAGAACCTCTATCTCGATGTGGACCACCGTCATCGTGAGACGGGCCAGTCGAAATATACCAACTGGGGGCGGCTGGTCGCCTCGCTGTCCGATCTGCTTGGCGTGATGTGGCTGAAATCGCGCTCCCGCCGGCCCGGCGCGATCAGCGAATTCTGACTTTCCCCTGACGCGCGAGCGGGCGTAGCCGTTTGGATCGAACCGGGGTAAGCATCGTTAACAAGCGCGGCCGTTCCGCGGCCGCAAGACGATGGAGCCCGCCATGCTGATCGCCATCCCGCTTCTGTTCATCCCCGTGGTGATCTACGCCATCGTCATCGGGTTCGGCGTCCTTGGATCCGGTGGACTTGCGGCGGCGCAACAGGCGTTGAGTGAGCCCCTGTTCTCGATCCCGATGGTGTCTGGCAGCGCCTGGAACGTCGGAACCGGCGACCTGATCCTGTTCCTGTCGCTGATCCTGCTGTTCTTTGAACTGCTGAAATCGACGTCCAGCCAGAAGGTGGCCATCGTCAACCACGCCCTGTCGATGATCCTCTTCGTTTTCTGCCTGGTCGCCTTCCTGCTCTTCAAGGGCTTCGCGACCTCGACCTTCTTCCTGATCCTGACCATGGTCATGCTGGACGTCCTGGCGGGCTTCATCGTCACCATCATCTCGGCCCGCAAGGACCTGGAGTTCGGCGCCGGCTGATCAGGCCGACACGATGCCGGTTTGGGGCGCGACACTCTGCTTGCAATCGAGCGATTGTCAGCATAAGCGTCGCCGCCAAATCACTGTTTTTCCACAATTAAAAGTTTTTTGAGCGTCGCCAGCCATCATGGCTGGGACCCGTGTCAGACTCCTGCCCATCCCGTCGGTGGGGAGGGC
>DDSO01000002.1 GCA_002343425.1 Brevundimonas sp. UBA2388 | reverse complement strand
CTTGTCGATCTCGTCGAGCAGGATGAAGGCGTTGGTCGTCTTCACCTTCTTCATCGACTGGATGATCTTGCCCGGCATCGAGCCGATATAGGTCCGACGGTGGCCGCGGATCTCGGCCTCATCGCGCACGCCGCCCAGCGACATGCGGATATATTCACGGCCGGTGGCCTTGGCGATCGACTTGGCCAGCGAGGTCTTGCCGACGCCCGGAGGGCCGACGAGGCANNTCGATGATCCGTTCCTTGACCTTCTCGAGGCCGTAGTGGTCCTCCTCGAGGATCTCCTCGGCCTTGTTGAGGTCGATGGGTTTGGACTTGGCCTTGCCCCACGGGATCGACAGCAGCCAGTCGAGGTAGTTCCGCACCACCGTCGATTCCGCCGACATCGGGCTCATGTTGCGCAGCTTCTTGACCTCGGCCTCGGCCTTGGTGCGGGCTTCCTTGGACAGGCGCGTCTTACGGATGCGCTTCTCCAGCTCCATGATCTCGTCACGGCTGTCGTCGGTCTCGCCCAGCTCGCGCTGGATCGCCTTCATCTGCTCGTTCAGATAATATTCGCGCTGGGTCTTCTCCATCTGGCGCTTCACGCGCGAGCGGATCTTCTTCTCGACCTGGAGGACGGAGATCTCCCCCTCCATAAGGCCATAGACCTTCTCCAGCCGCTCCGGCACGGCGATGGTTTCCAGCAGGCCCTGCTTGTCGCCGATCTTGACCGACAGATGCGCCGCAACGCTATCGGCCAGTTTGGACGGGTCAGTGATCTGCGGGATGGAGCTGAGAGCCTCAGGCGGCACCTTCTTGTTCAGCTTCACATAGTTTTCGAACTGCTCGATCACGGCGCGCAGCAGGGCTTCCGACTGGGCCGGTTCGCCCGGGTCGTCGGCGATCTCGACGGCCTCGGCCTCGAAATACTCCGTGCGGTCGGTGAATTTGGTCAGGCGCGCGCGGCTCTTGCCCTCGACCAGCACCTTGACGGTGCCATCAGGCAATTTGAGCAGCTGGAGCACAGTGGCCAACACGCCGATCGGATAGATGGCGTCGGCGGAGGGGTCGTCATCGACGCTGTTCTTCTGGGTGGCCAGCAGGATCTGCTTTTCGCCCTTCATGATCTCGTCGAGCGCCTTGACCGACTTCTCACGCCCCACGAACAGCGGGACGACCATGTGCGGAAAGACGACGATGTCTCTCAGCGGCAGCACGGGCAGGGTTTTGGTGTCAGTCATGATGCAACTCTCACGGGGTCCTCGTTGATCTCGGACCCGCCGCGGCGGCGTGCGGTGCGCCTCTGCCCCGCCGTTTCGACTCGGCCCGCCATTCAGCGGCCTTCGGATGAGTATGTGGTTTACGAACGCCGCGGTTCAAGCGCGACGGGCGCCGAACGACTCCTTCCGTCCACAGGCGGCAAGGCTGCATGATCCGGGGCGGTCAGGCGGTCCGGACGCATGGATGTTGCGGAAATCCGACCGAGGCCGCAGTCCCGTTACCCCGGCGGCCTGTTGCCATCCCGCATCATCCGTGTGCCGGACGCTTCCGACGGGCAGGAAAAAGGGCGGACCCGTCGCCGGACCCGCCCTCCCCGTCTTTTTGTTCAGTCAGGATCAGGCTGCGCTGTCGGGCGCGGCCTTCTTGGACTTGGTCTCGGAGTAGATCAGCAGCGGCTGGGCCTTGCCCTCGATGACCTCGGCGTTGACGACCACTTCCTCGACGCCCTCGAAGGTGGGCAGTTCGAACATCGTCTCCAGCAGGATGCCTTCCAGGATGGAACGCAGGCCGCGGGCGCCGGTCTTGCGGGTGATGGCCTTCTTGGCGACGGCGATGAGGGCGTCGTCGGTGAACGTCAGATCGACATTCTCCATCTCGAACAGGCGCTTGTACTGTTTGACCAGGGCGTTCTTGGGCTCGGTCAGGATGGTGACCAGGGCCGGTTCGTCCAGGTCCTCCAGCGTCGCCAGAACGGGCAGACGGCCGATGAACTCGGGGATCAGGCCGAAACGCATCAGATCGTCCGGCTCGACGCCCTTGAGGATGTCACCCGTGCGGCGCTCGTCGATTTCCTTGACCTTGGCGCCGAAGCCGATCGAGGCTCCGTCGCCGCGCGCCGTGATGACCTTCTCGAGGCCGGCGAAGGCGCCGCCGACGATGAACAGGATGTTGGCGGTGTCGACCTGCAGGAACTCCTGCTGGGGATGTTTGCGACCGCCCTGCGGGGGCACGGAGGCGACCGTGCCTTCCATGATCTTCAGCAGGGCCTGCTGCACGCCCTCGCCCGAGACGTCGCGGGTGATCGAGGGGTTGTCCGACTTGCGCGAAATCTTGTCGATCTCGTCGATGTAGACAATGCCGCGCTGGGCCCGTTCGACATTGTAGTCGGAGGCCTGGAGCAGCTTCAGAATGATGTTTTCGACGTCCTCGCCCACATAACCGGCCTCGGTCAGGGTCGTGGCGTCGGCCATGGTGAAGGGCACGTCGATGATGCGGGCCAGGGTCTGGGCCAGCAGCGTCTTGCCCGAACCGGTCGGCCCGATCAGCATGATGTTGGACTTGGCCAGCTCGACGTCGTTGTTCTTCGTCGCGTGGTTCAGCCGCTTGTAGTGGTTGTGGACCGCGACCGAGAGCACCTTCTTGGCGTGCGACTGGCCGATGACGTAGTCGTCCAGAACCTCGCGGATCTCCTTGGGCGACGGCACGCCGTCCTTGGCCTTGGAGAAAGAGATTTTGTGCTCTTCGCGGATGATATCCATGCAGAGCTCGACGCATTCATCGCAGATGAACACGGTTGGCCCGGCGATGAGCTTGCGCACCTCGTGCTGGCTCTTCCCGCAGAACGAGCAGTAGAGCGTGCTCTTGGCGTCGGTGCCGGCGGCTTTGGTCATCAGGCCTTCTCACTCCCGCGGTTCACCCCGATATGGGGCTAACGCGCATCCTTCGCGTTTGATTCCCGGACAATGGGCGCAAAGGTCTTCAAAAATTGACAATCACCCATACCGGGCCCCTCCACAACCCCGGCCAAGCGTGGCCGGAGTCCGAAGCGGACGCTCAAATGTCGAGGGAGATCGCGGCGAATGTCTGACATGGGAAGCCCTGCCCTGATTCACCAGCCGCCCCGCAGGGATCAGGCCATTGTGGCCTTTGATTTCGACGGCACGCTGACGGTTCGTGACAGTTTTACGCAGTTCCTGCGCTGGCGGGCGGGCGCGGGCGGCTGGATCGGGGGGCTGGCGAGGATGACGCCGGATCTTGCGGCCTATGCCGGTCATCGGGTCCGCGGACGGCTCAAGGCCGCCTCGGTAAGGGAGTTTCTGAAGGGCGTGCCCCGCGTCCAGCTTGAGGCCGACGCCGAAGCCTTCGCCGGGCAGGTCTGGCCCGGGTTCATCCGCTATGACGCCCTCGCCTGCTGGAAGGACTGGGGCGAGCGGGGCGCATACCGCGTCATCGTCACCGCCAGCCCCGAAACCACCGTGGCTCCGTTCGCGCGTCGACTTGAGGCCGAAGCCTTGCTGGGCACCCAATTGGTTTTCGACGCCGACGACCGCGTGGCGGGGTCCTTCGCCGGCCCCAACTGCCGCGGCGAGGAGAAGGTGCGCCGGCTTCGGGCCGCCTTTGGCGAGGATATGCAGCTGGCGGCGGCCTATGGCGACACCACGGGCGACACCGAGATGCTCGCCATGGCGGACGAGGCCGGGTTCCGGCGGTTCAAGGGCTGAGCCTGGGGTCAGCGTCCCTCGGCGTCCACGTCGAAGACCATGGGCTTGCCGCGCGAGGTGGGGTTCCAGCCGGCTTCGATCACCGCCGTCACGGCGTTGCGAATGTGATCGGGATTGACGAACTGCTTCTCCGTGTCCGGTCGTCCGTTGGGACGCAGGGGCGGCGGGAACTGGACAATGGCCTCGCGCTTGAAGCCGTCCAGCCGCAGCGTCACGGCGATCCCCTCCCATTTGCCGCCGCTCAGGGGCCGGGGCTGTCGCCGCAACTCCCAATGGTAGATGTCGCCGTCGATCCCGACGGTCCCGGTATTGTCTCGCGTCTGCATGGCGTCCTGATAGCACAAAGAAAAAGGCGCGCCGTCTCCGGCGCGCCCATTCTGCAATGTTGCGGTCCGCAGGGGTGTCAGACCGTCTTCACACCGTCGCCCTCGGCCTGTTCGCGGCGGTCGTAGACGTGGTCGACCACGCCCCAAGCCTTGGCTTCCTCGGCGCTCATAAAGTGGTCGCGGTCCAGCGTGCGTTCCACCTCTTCATAGGTCCGGCCGGTGTGGTGGACATAGATCTCGTTGAGGCGGCGCTTGGTGTAGCGGATGTCGGCGGCGTGCAGTTCGATGTCCGAGGCCTGGCCGCGGAAACCGCCCGAGGGCTGGTGCACCATGATGCGGGCGTTCGGCAGGGCCACGCGCTGGCCCTCGGCTCCGGCGGCCAGGATCAGCGAACCGGCCGAGGCGGCCATGCCCATGCACACCGTCGAAACCGGCGAGCGGATGTATTGCATGGTGTCGTAGATCGCGAGCGCCGAGGACACCTGTCCGCCGGGGCTGTTGATATACATGGAGATTTCCTTCTTCGGATTTTCCGATTCCAGGAACAGCAGCTGGGCGCAGATCAACGAGGCCATGCCGTCCTCGAAGGGACCGGTCAGGAAGATGATCCGCTCGCGCAGCAGGCGCGAGAAGATGTCGAAGGCCCGCTCGCCCCGGCTGGACTGCTCGACCACCATGGGGACGAGGTTCATGTTCATCAGTTCGATGGGATCGCGCATGTGGGCCTTCTCGGATGCATTCGGGTGCGACTCAGCGGCCGCTCAACCTGTTGGACAGGATATCGCGTTGCCGAACCGTTGACGCAAGGCGCGAAGGGGTCAGGAAAGCGCGATCACTCGGGCGCGGTCTCCGCCGCCGCTCGCCGATCCTCAACGATGGCCTCGGCCACGTCGCGGACCTGGCTGTTGCGGTTGATGCGGAACTGGTCGTGTTCGTAGAGGGCGGTCAGATAGGACCGGTCCCAGTCGGTGAGACCCGCCGGCGCCGAGGCCGGATCCTCGAACAGGTTCAGGATGGTCGGAAAGGCCGAGGTATCCGCTTCGGCATCGACCTGGGCCAGCGCCACCAATGCCAGATAGTCGGCCAGCTGGACCACATTGGCGCCCGCCAGCCGCTCAACATCGACGATGATGACCGATCGCACCATGTCGTCGCGGATCTGGGTCCGCAGGCGCGAGGCCGCGAAGACGCGGATCCGGGGAGCGGTCGGCTGGCCGGTCGCAGGATCGATGTCGCCCGGCAGTCTCACCGCGCGCCCGCCGGTCTCGGAATCGATCGGCATGCTGATCTGCCACCAGCGCACCGGTTGATCCCCCGTGCGGAAATTCCGGAAAGCCCGCGTCCCCGCATCGGTGCCGTTGTGGCGCAGGTCGAAATTTCGGGGGCGGTCCTCGACGATGGCGGAGGCCAGGGCCGCGCCGTCATCGGCGGCGACGATCAGGACATTCGGCCGGCAGCCGGGTTCCCCCGCCTCGACTTCCAGTTCACGGGCGACGTCCGATATGCGATCGACGATGTACTGGCCGACGTCGTTGCGCAGATTGACCGCGGCGACGCAGATCGGCCGGTTCCAGCGCGCGAGGCCGCGGTTGTTGGCCGGCTGGGACACCTCGGTCACGAAATTCCGGACCATCGTCTCGAGCTGACGACCCTCGACGACGACGTCATCCAGCTGGGCCGACGACGCGGGACGTGGGGTCTGCGAGGATCGTTCCTGCGCCGGGGCTGCGCCCGCGGCCATCGCAAGGGACAGGGCCAGGGACAGGGCGGCGGGCAGGGACGACATGGCAAACCCCTCTGACATCTACATCCCGCATCCTGACCTCGCCACACTGACGGGTCAATCTCGATCTATGCTATCTGGGCGCGAGCATCGACCGGCGGGGGTCAGGGCTGTTCGTCATCCTGCGGCTCTGCCGCGCCGCCACGGTAGGCACTGGCGATGGCGGAGGCGACGGCCTGGACCTGGGCGCGCTGATTGACGCGATAGGTCTGCGAGCGGCGATCGTACAGTCCCTCAAGATAGGCCCGGTCCCAGCCGGTCAGGGCAGTCGGCGCGACGGCCGGATCGTCGAAGAGGTTCAGGATGGTGTCGAACCGGCCGGTGTCGGCGTCCGGATCAACCTGGGCCATGGCCACCATGGCCACATAGTCTCCCAGTTGCTGCAGACTGGCTCCGTTCAGGTGATCGACATCGACGATGATGAAGACCCGCGCCATCACATCCTCGGTATCGTCATTGAGACGCGAGGGGGCGCTTACGCGGCTCTGCGGCGCATACTGCTGGGCGGAAGGTCCGCCGGTGACCGCCCCGCTGCCCGAAACGTCGCCGGGAAACCGCACAACCCGCTCACCGGTGTCGCGGTGCACCGGCAGGCTGACATGCCACCAGCGGACCGGCCGCTCCTCGCTCACGAAGTCGCGCAGTTCGGCCCCGCCGCGATCCATGCCCGCACCGCCAAGGCGGAACAGTCGCGGGCGGCGGGCGACGAAGGCCTCGGTAAAGCTGGCAGCGTCGCTCGTGGCGATGACAAGGACGCTGGGGTTGCAGCCGGGTTCGCTGGCGCGAAGACCGAGGCTGCGGGCGACGTCAGACGTCCGATCGACGATATACTGGGCCGCCTCCGGTTCCAGATTGGCCACACCGATGCATACAGCGTCCTTCCAGCGGGCCAGACCGCGGCGGCGCGCGGGCGCCGCGACTTCGTCGACATAGTCTTCGGTGGTGTCTTCCAGCCGTTGGGCGTCGACCACCACGTCTTCCAGCCGGACGGGGTCTTGCGAGGCAGATGGCGTCTGCGCGGCCGGCGCAGACTGGGGCGATGCGAGCAGGGCGGCGGCCAGAAGCACTTGCAACATCTGCGTGTCTCCAAGAGAAGATACACGTCACATATCAGCAATCCTGTCCGCTGGGAATATGGCGTGGAGACCCGGAGCCGGGCCTGTATGCGTCAGGGCTGTTCGAGGTCTTCCGGCTCGGCCGCGCTGCCCCGATAGGCGCTGGCGATGGCGGCCGCGACCGCCTGGACCTGAACGCGCTGGTTGATGCGGTGGGTTTCCGAGTTCGGATCGTACAGGCCGTCCAGATAGGCCCGGTCCCAGCCCGTCAGGCCCGTCGGCGCCGTCGCCGGGTCGTCGAACAGGTTCAGGATGGTGTCGAAACGGCCGGTGTCCGCGTCAGGATCGACCTGGGCCATGGCGATCATCGCCACATAGTCCCCGAGCTGCTGAAGGCTCGCGCCGTTCAGTTGATCGACGTCGACGATGATGAAGACCCGTTTGAGGATGTCCTCGGTCTGGTCGTTGAGGCGGGACGGAATCTGGACCCGGGTCTGGGGCGCATACTGCTGGGCGGAACTCTCGTTCGTCTCGGCTCCGGAGCCGCTGATGTAGCCGGGCGTGCGCACCACGGCGTCGCCGGTCTCGCTGTCCACCGGCAGGCTGACATGCCACCAGCGGACCGGCCGCTCCTCGCTGATGAAGTCGCGCAGCTCCGCGCCGCCGCGATCCATGCCCGCGCCGCCGACCCGGAACAGCCGCGGGCGCATGGCCACGAACTGCTCTGTGAAACCCGGGCCGTCGCTGGTGGCGACGATCAGGACGCTGGGATGGCAGTCAGGCTCATGGGCGCGAAGGCCCAGGCTGCGGGCGACGTCGGACACACGATCCGCAAGGTATTGGGCCGTCTCCCGCTCCAGATTGACCACGCCGACGCACATGCCGTCCTTCCAGCGGGCCAAACCACGACGGCGGGCGGGCGCGGCGACCTCGTCCACATAGGCCTCGGTGGTGTCCTCCAGCCGCCGGGCGTCCACCACGACATCCTCGAGCCGGACAGGATCCTGCGAAACCGGCGGCGTCTGCGCGGCTGGCGGGGACTGGGGCGACGCCAGCAAGGCGGCGGCTATCAGGGCGTACAACATCACCGTGTCCCAAGCTGACTGGACACGGAGAGTACCAGCGTTCCGTCCCGCCGGAAATACGCCGGTCGGACCGGCCCCGGACACGAAAAACCCGCCCCGGAAAGACCGGGACGGGTGATGTCGTCAGGCCGGACGGCGCCTCCTAGAGGTCGTCGTCTTCCTTGAGCAGCTCTTCCTTGGTGATCGGCGTGTCGGTCACCTTGGCGGTGTCGAAGATCAGGTCGCAGACCTTTTCCTCGTAGATCGGGGCGCGCATCTGGGCGGCGGCGTTGGGGTTCTGGCGGTAGAAGTCCAGCACCTGACGCTCCTGGCCCGGATAGTTGCGGGCCTCGTTCATGATGGCGTTGTTGAGCTCCTGGTCGGTGACCTGGACGTTGTTGGCCCGGCCGATCTCGGCCAGCACCAGACCCAGGCGCACGCGGCGCTCGGCGATCTTCTGGTACTCTTCCTTGAGCTTCTTCTCGGACTTTTTGGCGTCTTCCGGCGGCAGGCGGCCGGCGTCCTTGTCGGCCTGCACCTGCTGCCAGATGCCGTCGAACTCGGCCTCGACCATCTTGGGCGGCAGCGGGAAGTCGTGGGCCTTGTCCAGGGCGTCGAGCAAGGCGCGCTTCAGCTTGAAGCGGGCGGCGCCCGTGTACTGCTGGTTCAGATTGGTGCGCAGCAGTTCCTTCAGCTTGTCCAGCGACTCGATGCCGATGCGCTGGGCGAAGGCCTCGTCGATGACGGCGGGGGCTTCGGCCTTGATGGCCTTGACCTTGACGTCGAAGGTCACAGCCTTGCCGGCCAGATGGGCGGCCTGGTAGTCCGCCGGGAAGGTCACGTTCAGGACCGTCTCGTCGCCGACCTTGGCGCCCTTGAGCTGCTCCTCGAAGCCCGGGATGAAGCGGTTCGAACCGATCACCAGCTGGGCGTCCTCTGCGGCGCCGCCCTCGAAGGGTTCGCCGTCCAGCTTGCCGAGGAAGTCGATGGTGACCTCGTCGCCTTCGGCGGCCTTCACGGTCTTGCCCTTCTTGTCCTCATAGGACTTGGCCTGACCGGCCAGCTCGGTGAGGGCCTCGTCCAGATCGGCGTCCGACGCTTCATAGGTCGGGCGTTCCAGCTTCAGCTTCTTGATGTCGGTCGGGCTGAAGTCGGGCATGACTTCCAGCGCCATTTCGTAGGCGAGGTCTTCCGTACCGGCGATGACCTTTTCCATGTCCGAGGTCAGCTTCATCTCGGCGGGCGCGGCCGGACGCACCTTGGCGTCGTCCAGGGCCTTCTGGCTCGAGGTGTTCAGGGCGTCGTTGACGATCTCACCCATCAGGTCGCGGCCGAAGGTCTTCTTGACGTGCGACATCGGGACCTTGCCGGGACGGAAGCCCTTGAGCTTCATCTGCGGCGCGACTTCCTTCAGCTTGGCGTCCAGCTTCTGGTTCAGCTCGGCGACAGGAATGGTCACCGCGATCACGCGGCTGAGGCCTTCGTTGGACTTTTCGACGACTTGCATGGTCGGGATTCTGACGCTCTGTGGCGGCGCCGGTAAAGCAGGCGCTGCGCGGTGTGGGGAAAGCAATAAGGGCCGCCCTTTCGAGGCGGCGCCTTTGAAGCCCGCCCTTATGTCGATGACCGCCCGAAAGGTCAACGTGAGACGCGGGCAAGGGGATGGTTTCGGGATCGGCGACGGCGCGCTATCTGGACAGGATGAGTTCCTCACCCTCCCCCATCGGCGTCGCCGTGTTTCCGGTCACGCCCCTGCAACAGAACTGCACCCTGGTCTGGTGCCGCAAGACGATGAAGGCCGCGATCATCGATCCGGGGGCCTCGGTCGACGGCCTGCTGGGCGCGGTGGCGAAGCAGGGGCTGACGCTGGACGCCATCTGGATCACCCACGGCCACCTCGACCACGCCGGCGGCGCGGCCGAGATGCAGGAGAAGACCGGGCTCGATATTATCGGCCCGCACCCCGACGACCAGTTCTGGATCGACGGCATCCTGGCCCAGGGCCAGATGTACGGCCTGCCCGAGGCCCGCAGCTTCACCCCGACCCGCTGGCTGGCCGAGGGCGATGTGCTGACGCTGGGCGAGACGACCTGGGAGGTCTTCCACTGCCCGGGCCATACGCCGGGCCATGTGATCTTCTTCAACCGCGAGGCCCGCTTCGCCCAGGTCGGGGATGTGCTGTTCCAAGGCTCCATCGGTCGGACTGACTTCCCGCGCAGCGACCACGCCAGCCTGCTGCACGCCATCACCACCAAGCTCTGGCCGCTGGGGGATGACGTCACCTTCGTGCCGGGCCACGGGCCGACCTCGACGTTCGGAGCCGAGCGGCGGAGCAATCCGTTCGTGTCCGACGCCGCCATGCGCGGGACGCCGATCGCCCGTCCGGCGACCGGGCCGTCCTGAGCGCCGACCTAGCGCGAGATCAGCAGGCCGATCACCACGCCGAGGGCGAGCGCATACAGCGTCGCCTTGACCGGCTCGTCCTCGACCGAGCCGCGCAACCGGGCGGCCCGCGCCTGTCCCCAGTCGCGCACGCGGCCGGCGTCTTCCCGCACCGCGCGGCGCAGCGGACGGGCGTGACCCTCTCCCTCCCGCAGTATGGCGTCCGCCTCCCGGTCCAGCCGGGCCGAGGCTGAGTCCGCGTTGTCCTCGATGTCGTCGGCGAAGGTCTGTCCTGCGTAGGGATCGGTCATGGCGCGGTCTTTCAGTTGGGGAGATTTCGCCTGCTTCAATCCCCTCTGGCCAGGCCGGTTCCGCCGATCACGGGATGACTTTCAATCGTGATTGAACGGCGCCGGTCGCCGCCGCGTTCTCCTTTCAGGAAGGAGACAAGCCATGACCTTTATCGAACCCGACAGCCCCGGCGGTCAGCCGGAGATCATGCCGCCCGACACCCCGGGACCGGACATCGACCCCTCCGATACGCCCGAGGAAGTACCGCAGCAGGATCCGGGCGGCGGGGGCCCGGGCGACGCCAGACCCTATGGCGGCAAGTGAGCGCTGATCATCCAAACCCTGTGATTCGCTCGCAATTGTGTGACCGCGAACCCGGAACCGGAAGCGGTGCAGGGGGTTCACCTCCCGAACCCCCATCGTCGCCACGAAAGGAACCTCCCATGGCTCAAGGTCAGCCCACCCGAGCCTCCGGCGTCTCCAAGCGGGGCTTCGCCTCGATGGATCCGGAACGTCAGCGCGAGATCGCCCGCAAGGGCGGCGCAAGCGTCCCCAGCGAGAAGCGCAGCTTCTCCCAGGACCGCAGTCTCGCCGCCCAGGCCGGCCGCAAGGGTGGCGAGGCTTCGCACGGCGCCCGCCCCCGGACGACCCCGCCCGTCGCTGAATAGGCGACACGGCGACCTCTCACAGGAAGGCGGCGATCCATGCGGTCGCCGCCTTTTTTGTTCAGGCTTCAAGCAGCGCCAACGCCACCGCCGGGTCCGGGCTGGTCTCGAACCCTGCCACGGTCCAGCCGGCCGCCTCGGCCAGTTCCCGCACCGAGTCCGCAGTGTATTTCCGCGAGCTTTCGGTGTGGATGGTCTCCCCGCGCCTGAAGGCGATGGTGCGGCCGTCGAACTGGACCGTCATGTCGCGGCTCGCCTCCAGATGCATTTCCATCCGCGACGCCGTGGCGTTCCAGACCGCGCGGTGAGCGAAGGAGTCCACGTCGAACCCGGCCCCCAGGTCGCGGTTGGCCCGGACCAGCAGATTGCGGTTGAAGGCCGCGGTCACGCCCGCGGAATCGTCATAGGCGGCAATCAGCGCCTCCGGCGCCTTGACCAGATCGACCCCCAGAATGAACAGGGCGTCCGGTCCAAGCAGGCCGCGCGCCGCCTTCAGGAAGGCGATGGCCTCGTCCCGCTCCAGATTGCCGATGGTCGAGCCCGGGAAGAAGCCGACCCGCCGTCCCGACCCGATGCCGGACGGCAGGGCGCCCAGATGCAGGAAGTCGCCGACCAGAGGCGTGACCTTCAGCGCCGGATAGGCCTCGGCGATCCGGCGTGCGGCAGCGTCCAGGGCGTCGGCGCTGATGTCGATCGGTACATAGGCCGCGAGGTCAGCAGCGGCGTCGAGGACAATGCGGGTCTTTTCGCTGGCGCCCGAGCCGAACTCGACCAGGGCCGCGTCGGGTCCGAACCGCGCTGCCCATTCCGGGGCCACCCGGCGCAGGAGCGCCGCCTCCTGCCGCGTCGGATAGTATTCCGGCAGGCGGGTGATGGCCTCGAACAGATGCGAGCCCTCGGCGTCATAGAACCATTTCGGCGAGGCGACCTTGGGCGACCGCGACAGGCCCGCGATCAGGTCGCGGCGGAAGCGGGCCGTCTCGCCTTCGTCAGCGGGGCGGACCAGCGGCGCCGGCGCGTCCTCGGCCACCCGCAGACCGGTGAAGGCCCAGCGCTGGTGCGGATAGAAGAAATTCCGGTAGCTGACCCGCGCATGGCCCTCGGGCGTGGCGAAGCTGGAGCCGCGCAGCACCATCTGGTTGGCCATGAATTTCCCGTTGTACTCCGACGCCGTACCCTCGGTCGGCCGGAAGCCTGGATAGGGGGCATAGGCGCTGGCGGTCCATTGCCAGACCTCGCCGTACGCATTGGAGAAGGCCTCGGGACGGCAGCGGATCGCGTGCTCCCATTCCGCCTCGGTCGGCAGCCGCTTGCCGGCCCAACGGGCGTAGGCGTCGGCCTCATAGAAGCTGAGATGACGGACCGGCGCCCCCGGCTCCACCGATGCGCGGCCCGTCAGACCTATCGTCGTCCAGCCGTCGCCGTCCCGGCGCCAGTACAGGGGAGCTTCCCAGCCCTCGGCCTGAACGGTCGACCAGCCGTCAGAGAGCCACAGCTCCGGCCGGGCGTAGCCGCAGTCTTCCATGAAGCCGATCCAGTCGGCGTTGGACACGAGATCATTGGCCAGGGCGTAGGGCTCCAGCCAGACTCGATGGGACGGCCCCTCATTGTCGAAGGCGAAACCCGCGCCATCGTGGCCGATCCCGACCAGACCACCGTCGAACCGCGTGACGCCGCGCCTTGCCTGCTGCGCCGGACGTGCGCGTGGCTCGGCCTCGTAGGCCGCGGGGTCGAGCGGCGAGCGCGACATCAGGTTCAGCAGGTCCATCAGGAACAGCTCCTGATGTTGCTGGTCGTGGTGCAGGCCGAGGGTGAACAGATACTGGCGGCGCGGATCGGTCGAACCCTCCCCCAGCCATCTGGTCATGCGGCGGTCGACCTCGCGGCGATAGGTCAGCACCTCGTCCAGCGAGGGCCGGGTCATCAGGCCGCGCTCAGGACGGTCAACCCGTGGTCCGAGCGCCTCGTAGTAGCTGTTGAACAGGGTCTGGAAGCGCGGATCGACCGGTTGATAGCCGGGCTCCTCGCCCAGGATCATGGCCTCGAAGAACCAGCTGGTGTGCGCCAGATGCCATTTACCGGGGCTGCAGTCGGCCATGGACTGGGCCGAAAGGTCCTCCGGGCTCAGGCCCTCAGCCAGAAGCGGCATGGCGGCGCGGACGATCCGGAAGGCCATCAGGTCGTCGCCCGTGCGATCGACGATGCGCGATGGTGCGTTCATATCAGTCCCTCCGGCCCCGGACCGATCGCCGTGAGACGAGAATGGTCACGCTTTGTTCTATCTAGGTGGGGCATGGCGACTGTTCAATGACGTCGCGGTCAAAGCGTTGCGATGGCCTGCAAAAGTTCGTCCACGGCCTCTTCACGGGTCGCCCACGAACAGACAAAGCGGACCGAGCCGTCGTCGAAACGATAGCAGGCCCAGCCCGCCGCATTCAGCCGCTGGTGCGCCTCTGGCGGCATGCGCACGAACACGGCATTGGCCTCGACCGGATGGGCGAGGACGAAGGCAGACCGGGTGGCGATCCCCGCCGCCAGCCGCTGCGCCATCAGATTGGCGTGGGCGGCGCCCGCCTCCCAGTCGCCGCTTTCCAGCAGGCCCAGGATGGGGGCGGCGAGGAAGCGGGTCTTGGATGCGGTCTGCCCGGCCTGTTTCAGACGGTTGTCGACCCGGCGCGCCAGCGACCGGTCGAACATCACGATGGCCTCGGCGCAGTTGGCCCCGGCCTTGGCGCCGCCGAACACCAGCACATCGACGCCCAGCCGGGCGATCTGCTTGAGGTCGAAACCGGCTGCAGCGGCATTGGCCAGACGTGCGCCGTCCATATGCACGCCATGTCCCTTCAACTTCACCGGCTCGATCAGGTGGCGCAGCTCTTCCTCGGTGTAGACCGCGCCGTATTCGGTGGACTGCGTCAGGCTGAGGGCGGCCGGCGGCTGGCGGTGGCCGACCTCGGGCTCGTCCAGGATCGCCTGCAGCGCCCTCGGCTCGATCTTGCCGGACAGGCCCGGCAGGCCGATCAGGCCGACGCCCGAGCCGAAGAAGCCGGGCGCCCCGGTCTCGTCGGTGCAGACGTGGGCGGCGTGATGCGCCAGCACCGCTTCATGCGGCCAGGCCAGCATGGACAGGGCGATGGCGTTGGCCGCCGTGCCGGAAAAGACGAAGCGAATTTCGGCGTCAGCGTCCAGCCGGGCGCGGATCAGGTCGGCGGCGCGGGCGGTGACGTCGTCGGCCCCATAGGCGCGGGCATAGCCGTCATTGGCCGCAATGAGGGCGTCGAGCGCGGCTGGAGCCATGCCGGCGGTGTTGTCCGAGCCGAAATCGTAGCGCATCAGTCAGCTCCCTTTGGTCGCAGATGATCGATCCGCGCTGGCGGATGATCGCTCGCCCTTCTGTTCGGCCGTCCGGACGGTTACGACCGGCATGACGTCTTCGTCGCCGTAGGGAACCGCGACCTGGTGCGGGAACGGAATCTCGATACCGGCCGCGTCGATTGCCTCCTTGCCCCCCTGCATCAGGTCGGCCTGGGTCTGCCACCAGTCATCTGATTTGACCCACGCGTGCAGGGTGATCTGAACCGCGCTGTCCAGCAGGCCGGTCACACCGGTCCAAGGCGCCGGATCGTCCAGCACCTTCTCATGGGCCTCGGCAACGCCCGCAAGGACCGCCCGCGCCGCGTTCAGATCCTCACCGTAGCCGACGGTGAAATTGATCTCGATCCGACGTGTCTTCTGGCCGGACAGGTTGAGGATGACGTCGCCGAGGACCTTGGCGTTCGGCACCACGATCTTGTGGTTGTTGGCGTTGGACATCTGGGTGGTGAACAGGTCCAGCCGCTGGACCGACCCGGCCACGCCGCCGATGTCGATGACGTCGCCGACCTTGTAGGGCCGAAGAACCAGCAGCAGCACGCCCGCCGCCACATTGGAGAGGGTCCCCTGCAGGGCCAGGCCGACCGCCAGCGAGGCGGCGCCCAGAACGGCGATGATCGAGGTCGTCTGGACGCCCAGCCGCTGCAGCACGGCGATCAGGCCGACGATATAGACGACGACCCGCACCACCTGGACGGCGAAGCTGAGCACTGTCTGGTCGTGACGGAATCCGCGGACCCGCGACAGCCCGCGCCGCGTGACGCCAGAGACCCAGCGCGCGGCGAACACCGTGGCGACGAGGATCACCACGGCGATGATCAGGTTGACGGCGAAGTCGCCGGCCATGTCCGTCAGCTTGGCGATCATCGCGGCATCGACCGACGCCGCCTTTTCGCCGGCGACGAAGGCCTGGTTGAGAGGAGACAGCAGGGAAGACATGCGCCGGGTCTAACGCCTCCGCCCCATTTTGGAACCCCATGGGTGTTGCAAACGCTGTTCGACAGGAGCGAGCTGGCCGCAGGCCATCCGCGTCAGGGGGTTCCGTGAAACTGTCGTCACTCAAGGTCGGCGTCGACGTGCCCTGGGTGACCAGCTGGACCGGAGAACCGTCTCTCGGGGCTGGTCCCTGCCCCTCGGTCGACGGCGCCCTCGCGATCCTTCAGGCCGACAACCCCGGTCAGGGCAAGCCCCTGTATTCCCAGAACCATGCCGTGAGGCAGCGGCTGTCGGTCCACGATATGTTGTGCCCCATGTGCGGCCAACCCACCGGCCCGAACGATCGCTGGACGCAGGTGGCGCACCCGGTCGCCGCCGGTCGCCTGCGGGAGACCGGACGGGGCGACAGGCTTCCGGGGGACCTGAGCGACGACAGCACCCTGATCGATGCGGGCGCCATAGCGCCCCTTCACCGCGCCTGTGTCGACCGGTCGCTTCGCTATTGCCCGCACCTGAAGGCCGATCCGCACATCGATGTACGGCGCTTCCCGGACCGCTGGATCGTCCTGCCGCTGATGGCCCGCGCCGAGGCGCCGCCGCAGTTGTTTCTGGCCCGACCGACGCCGGCGCGATCGGCTGCGGTCATCGGGTTCCTGCAGTTGTGCGGCCTGACCGGCGAGCGCGACGCGGCCTGGAGGCATCCGAGCTGACGAAGAAACGCCCCGCAGGTTTCCCTGCGGGGCGCTCTTCAGGCTGTCGGCGTGCCCTAGTTGAACAGGCCGGCGATCACGGCGGTGATCAGGCCGCCGGCGATGGCGGCGAGGACCACGTCATTGCCGCTGCGGACATAATGGTATCCACGGGGCGGCGCGCGCAGGCCGTACTGGCCGTAGTTGCTGACGACGTACTGGTTCGAGCGGTAGTAGGACGGCATCCGCTGACCATACGACCAGTCACGCTGCTGATATCCGCGCGGCGCCTGGTAGCGGCCCGCATTGTAGCGGCGCTGCGACTGCTGCCAGCGACCGTAGGCGCGTTGGTCCTGACGGAACTCACGACGGTCGTCGCGATTGTCCTGGCGCCATTCACGACGGTCGTTGCGGTCGTCGCGACGATCATCCCGACGGTCTTCACGGCGGTCGTTGCGGTTGTCACGGCGGTCGTCCTGACGGTCGTCGCGGCGATCCTGGCGCTGTTCGTAGTTGCCACGCGATTGGGCTTCGGCGGCGGACGCCACGCCCATCGAGCTCACGGCGAGCGTCGCGGCGATGGCGGCGGTGAGAAACTTCTTCATGAGACGTCTCCAGATGAGGCCGAAGGATTTCGACTTGTCCCCACTCTGGAACCCGGCGGTTGAGCCGGGTCTGAACGACGCTGGTCACCTGGGGTTCAGAAGGCGGTCGCCTTTCGAACGCTTTTGCCGCCGGCTCAGGCGGCGGCGGCCGTTTCGCCGGCGTCGACCAACGCCCGGATGGCCGAGCGCCCGCCGCCGACGCGGTTCATGACCTTGGCGAGGGCGGCGAAATCGATGGGCTTGTTCAGATAGGCGTCGGCCCCGGCGTCCAGGCCCGCCGCATGGTCCTCGCTGCGGGCCGAGGCCGACAGGACGACGATCGGCGTGTCATGGTTCGGGCCTTCGCCCGCGCGGATCGCCCGGGTGGCGGTCAGGCCGTCCATCACGGGCATGTTCACGTCCATGATGATCAGGTCGAAGCGCTGCTCGCCCGCGGCCTCGATGGCGATCTGGCCGTTCTCGGCGGTGGCGGAGGTATGACCGGCGGAAGCCATCCAGGCTTCCAGGATCATGCGGTTGACCGGATGGTCCTCGACCACCAGCACGCTGAGCGCCCGGCCGTCCTTGACCTCGGCATGGATCGGCTCGGCCGCCGCCTGACGGGTCCATTCGACCACGTCGGCCTCGACGGTGAAGGTGAAGGTGGAGCCCTCGCCCAGGGTCGACACCACGCTGATGTCGCCTTCCATGATATTGGCCATGCGCCGCGAAATCGTCAGGCCCAGGCCCGTGCCGCCGAACCGGCGGGTCGAGGAGGCGTCAACCTGGGTGAACGGCTGGAACAGCCGCGCCAGGTCGTCCGGTGCAATGCCCGCGCCGGAATCGGTGACCGCGAAATCGAAGCGCACGCGGCCGTTTTCCAGCCGTTCGCCGCGCACCAGATAGGAGACCTCCCCGTTGTCGGTGAATTTCACCGCATTGGAGAGCAGGTTGTGAATCACCTGGCAGACGCGCAGCGGATCGCCGCGCACCACGGCCGGAATATCGCCCTCGAACCGGGCGTTGAAGGTCAGACCCTTGGCCTCGGCCTGGGCCTGGAACGGGCCGGTGACCCGCTTGTGCAGGTCCTCGATCGAGACATCGACGACCTCGAAGGTCATCTTGCCGGCCTCGATCTTGGTCATGTCGAGGATGTCGTTCAGCAGGCTCAGGAGATTGTCGCCCGAGTTGCGGATGATCGACAGATATTCGCGCTGGGTCGGCTCCAGACGGGTCGCACCAAGCAGCTGGGCGGCGCCCAGGACGCCGTTCATCGGCGTGCGCAGCTCGTGCGAAATGACGCCGAGGAAGTTGGACTTGGCGTCGCTGGCCGCATTGGCCTTGTCGCGCGCGGCTTCCAGTTCCTCGATCAGATGGGCCTGGTGTTCCTGGAAGGCGCGGATGCGTTCCTCGCGGAGCATGGTCATCATCACCAGCACCACCAGACCCGAAGCGGCGAGGGGAACGATTGCGAGGAAGGGCCAGAACAGCGGTCCGCCCCACATGCCGATCAGGATCACCGTCGCGGCCACGCCATAGGGCGAGGAGATGACCAGGGCCTGCCGCGGCGAGGCGCGCAGTTGCGAGAAAACCAGCACATAGCCGCAGACCAGCAGGGTCGCGGCGAGCGCGGGACCGAAGGGATGGCCGGAATACCAGGCGATAAGGGGGGCCGTGGCCCAGGCGGCGGTGGTTGCGGTCGCCACGGCCGGGAAGACCAGACCCCAGCCCGTGCCGACACGGTCGCTGATGCGCTTCTCGACCGCGCCGCGGACAGCGCCGGCGGCGACGGTGCCGACGAACCACAGCGCCGCGCTGGTGATGCCGACGGTCGCGGTCAGGCCCAGCGCCCAGGTGCCGATGATCATGTAGCGGAGATATTGGGTCTGCAGAATCGCGCGCAGGGCCTGCGCGGCCTCGCCGGCTCCGGGCTCGCCGCTGGTCGACTTGCCGATGCCGTCGGATTCAACCATTGCGCCCAGCCCCTCATTAACCCCACCGGGACGCTAGGGCGAACCTTCTAAGACGAGGTGAACGTGACAACCCTGTTACGATCGCCGTTCGACGAACCTCAGCCGGACGGGGCTCCGGCCTCGGCCGGCGTCAGCGCCCGGATAGACAGGGCATGGACAGGCCCGGCCAGTTCCTCCCGCAGCAGGGCGTTGATCGCCCGCTGGCGCTGCACCCTGCCCTGCCCTTCGAAGACCGCCGAGACCACGGTCAGGTTGAAGTGGCTTTCGCCGCCGGGCTGCGCATCCATGCCGCCTTCGTGATGATGGCCGGCGTGCCGCGCGCTGTCATCCTCGATCTCCAGCCGTGTTGGCGACAACGCGGTCGTCAGTTTTTTCCGGATAATCGTCGCAATCGGGCCTTCCGGCATGGGTGTGTCCTTGTTGGTGACCAATTCGACCTTACACTTGCGCCGATGTCATCCGAGTTTGAATACAAGCCCCGCTTCAAGGACATGCGGATCAAGCCGCCGCGCCCCGAAGAGGCGGCGGCGGAGGCTGACGTCCTGCACCTCAAGCCCGGCGAAATCCGCTGCCAGTGGCCCGACTGCAGCAAGCCGGCGACGGCGCGCGCACCCAAGTCGCGCGAGCGGCTGAACGACTTCTATGAGTTCTGCCAAGGCCATGCGGGCGAGTACAACAAGGGCTGGAATTTCTACGCCGGCATGAGCGACGGCGAGGTCCGCGCGGCCAAGGAAAACGAGGCCATGACGGGCGGCCGCCCGACCTGGGAGATGAAGGCGGGCAAGTTCAGCCGCGAGGCCGCTGCCTTCGCCTCCAAGATGGGCACGGCCAACACCAAGGGCGCCGGTAGCTGGCAGGACAGTTTCGGCCTGTTCGGCCGCCGCACCCGGGAGCAGGCCGGACCGGCCGGTGAGGATGCGCTGCGGCTCGGCAAGCTGGAACGCGCCGCCCTGTCGGTGCTCGATCTGGATGCCCGCACCAACAAGGCCGGGGTCAAGGCGCGCTATCACGAGATGCTGAAACGCTTCCACCCGGACCTGAACCAGGGCGACCGCGGCGCCGAGGCCAAGCTGCAAAGCGTCATCAAGGCCTACAAGACCCTGAAGAAGGCCGGCCTGGCCTGAACGCACTCGCGGAATCTGTATTTTGCTCGAATGCAACCAATGTTCTGCGGATCGGTTATCATCGTACCGCAGCGCTTGGAGGCGCTAACCGCATGTTCGGCATCCAGAGACGTGATAACCGCAAGCTTCGCCTGTCCAACTGGTTCGCTCGCGAGCGGGACGGCGACATGCAGGCCTTCGACATCGGTGGCGTGGCGTCCGGCGTGGGAGCCTGGCTTGGCGCCGTGAAGCGGGACCGCGCGCTGCGCCGTTCCACCCGCGCCGCCGCCGGAGCCGCCTGAGTCCAACAACCACGCCTTATGGTCGGCATGGGCCTCGACCACCCGGTGACGGTGCGGTAATCGCACCACCATGACCTCCCCGCTCGACGCCTCCCCCGATCCCCTGCTCACGCTCGAACCGCACCGCCGCGCCACCGTGCGCGAGATCTTCGGCGTCGACTCGGACATGACCGTGCCGGTCTTCACCGAGCGCGACAGCCATGTGCCCGAGATCGACGAGGCTTACCGTTTCGATCCGCAGACCACGGTCGCCATCTGCGCCGGCTTCGCCTTCGACCGCCGCGTCATGGTCCAAGGCTATCACGGCACCGGCAAGTCGACCCATATCGAACAGGTCGCCGCCCGGCTGAACTGGCCGATGATCCGGGTGAACCTCGACAGCCACGTCAGCCGTATCGATCTGGTGGGCAAGGACGCCATCGTCCTCAAGGACGGCAAGCAGATCACCGAATTCCGCGAGGGCATGCTGCCCTGGGCCATCCAGCGTCCGGTCGCACTTTGCTTCGACGAATATGACGCCGGACGCCCCGATGTGATGTTCGTGATCCAGCGCGTGCTGGAGGCGCAAGGGCGCCTGACCCTGCTGGACCAGAACCGCGTCATCCGCCCGAACAAATGGTTCCGCCTGTTCAGCACCACCAACACCATCGGCCTGGGCGACACCTCGGGCCTGTACCACGGCACCCAGCAGATCAATCAGGGCCAGATGGACCGCTGGAACATCGTCACCACGCTCAACTACCTCGACCACGACGTCGAGGCCGAGATCGTGGCCGCCAAGGTTCCCGAATGGCAGGACGCCGACGGCCGCCGCCGCATCGCCGCCATGGTCCGCGTCGCCGACATGACCCGCAACGCCTTCATGAACGGCGACATCTCCACCGTCATGAGCCCGCGCACGGTCATCACCTGGGCCCAGAACGCCATCATCTTCGCGGGCGACGTGGGGATGGCGTTCCGGCTGACGTTCCTCAACAAGTGCGACGAGTTGGAGCGGCCGACGATCGCGGAGTTCTACCAGCGGGCGTTCGGGGAGGACCTGCCGGAGGCAGCGACGCGGGTGAAGGTGGGTTAGGCGCCCGCCCCATTCCGCCAAGCCCCCGCCGCCATCCCGCGGGCCATCTCCCGCACGCCCTCCGGCCAAGCCTCCGTCGCCCCGTCGAACGCTGTCCAGTCCCCAGCGAACAGCATCCGCGTCGCCTCCTCATAGCCGGGCAGATCCCCCGCGATCGCGGTCATGAACCGATACGTCGCCTCCTTCGCCCGACGCGCCCGGTCCGGGCCTTCGGCCTCGCGCAGCGCGCCCTCGACCAGTTTGCGCAAGGCCACCGACGCCCCGCCCGGCTGGCCGGACAGCCAGTCCCAGTGGCGCGGGAGCAGGGTCACCTCGCGCGCCGTGACGCCCAGTTTCGGACGGCCGGGGCCGCGCTTCTCCGTCTCGGGGGTCGGGGTCAGGCGGGCCAGGACGGCGGCCAGGTCGCCCCGCAGATCGAGGTCTACGACCCGGCCCGTGGCGGCGTCGAAGGTCAGGACGGTCTCGCCCGCATCGGTCGCCGCCTTGACCGCCGCCACGACCCCGGCGGCCGGGCCTCGGGCCAGCAGGCGATGGCCGGCGAAAGCGAACAGGGGTTGGTCGGCGGGCACGGTCATGGGGCGGTTCCTCGGCTCAGACGGCAGGATTTACCCGGGCATAATTGCTGCGTCAATATAATCCGGGTAATATTCTACGCGCCCGGCGCTGCGACACGGCGCCTTCAGGCCCTTTTCGCGGGAACCGCCCGACCCCACATGCGCTCCATCGGCAGTCTCCCCCTCCCCCATCGAAGGACTTCCCCATGACCGACCAACGTATCGAAGGCGCCGCGACCGAGCTCGAAGGCAAGGCCCAGAACGGCCTCGGCCGCCTGACCGGCGACGCCAAGCTGCAGCTCGACGGCCGGCTGAATGAAGTGAAGGGCAAGGCGCTGGACGCCTATGGCCGCGTCATCGACGGGCTGGACGGCCTGGTCGAGAAGGCGCCGGTCGAATATCAGGGCCGCGCGCGTCAGGGCCTCGACTTCGCCCGCCGCAAGCCGCTGCTGACCACCGGCATCGTCGCCGGTCTGGCCGTTCTGCTCAGCGGCCTGGGCCGCCGCCGCTAGGCTTCAGCGCCAGACAGTCAAAAGGCCCGGGCAGCGATGCCCGGGCCTTTTTCGTGTCCGGTGTCCGGGCGAGGCCCCTCCACCACTTCGTGGTCCCCCTCCCCCAAGGGGGAGGAATACGGTCAATCCGCCGTCTGGGCCTCGACCGCCTTGACCTGCGCCGCATTCGGGCCCGTCACGTCGAAGGCGATCTTGCCGTCGGTCAGGGTGACCTTCACATGGCCGCCGCGCGTCAGACGTCCGAACAGGATGTCGTCCGCCAGCGGCTTCTTGATGTGCTCCTGGATGGTCCGGGCCAGAGGGCGCGCGCCGTACAGTTCGTCGAAGCCGTTCTTGGCCAGCCAGTCGGCTGCCTCGTCGGTCAGTTCGATGGTGATGTTCCGATCCGCCAGCTGGGCTTCCAGCTGGATGATGAATTTGTTCACCACCGACTTGATCGTCTCGGAGTCCAGCGCCTTGAACGCCACGATGGCATCGAGGCGGTTGCGGAATTCCGGCGCGAACAGGCGCTGGATGGCCTTGTCGTCCTCCCCCTCGACCTTGCCCCGGCCGAAACCGATGGAGGCGCGGGCGTTGTCGGCGGCCCCGGCGTTGGTGGTCATGATCAGGATGGTGTTCCTGAAGTCGACCTTCTTGCCGACCGCATCGGTCAGCATGCCGTTGTCCATCACCTGCAGCAGGATGTTGTAGACGTCCGGGTGGGCCTTCTCGATCTCGTCCAGCAGGACCACAGCGTGCGGATGCTGGTCGACGGCGTCGGTCAGCAGTCCGCCCTGGTCATGGCCGACATAGCCCGGAGGGGCCCCGATCAGCCGGCTGACGGTGTGCCGCTCCATGTACTCGGACATGTCGAAGCGCAGCATCTCGATGCCCAGGGTCGAGGCCAGCTGTTTGGCCACCTCGGTCTTGCCCACGCCCGTCGGGCCGCTGAACAGGAAGGCGCCGATCGGCTTCGACGGATCGCGCAGACCGGCGCGGGCCAGCTTCATGGCCGCCGAAACCTGTTCGATGGCCGAGGACTGGCCGAAGACCACCCGGTTCAGATCGGTCTCGAGCTGGCGCAGGCCCTCGGTGTCGGACTTGGAGACCGACTTGGCCGGGATGCGAGCCATGCGGGCGATCACGGCCTCGACCTCCTTCTGGCCGATGACCTTCTTCCGCTTCGATTCAGACAGCAGCATCTGGCTGGCGCCCGCCTCGTCGATGACGTCGATCGCCTTGTCCGGCAGTTTGCGGTCGGTCATGTAGCGCGCCGACAGCTCGACCGCCGTGCGCAGGGCCGCGTCGGTGTAGCGGACCTTGTGGTGGCCTTCGTAGGAGGTCTTGAGCCCCTTCAGGATCTTGATCGTGTCCTCGACCGTCGGCTCGTTGACGTCGATCTTCTGGAAGCGACGGACCAGGGCCCGGTCCTTCTCGAAGTGCTGGCGATATTCCTTGTAGGTGGTCGAGCCC
>DDSO01000055.1 GCA_002343425.1 Brevundimonas sp. UBA2388 | reverse complement strand
GAAGGCGGCGCCTTCCTTGTGCATATCAATGAAGATCTCGCCGAGTTCGCCGTCCTCGTATTCGCCCGTGTGGATGTAGACCTTGTGTCCGCCGACCGCGGCCTTCTGGATATAGCCCTTGCGGCGGTCCGGCANNCGGCAGTTTGCGGCGGGTGCGGTCTCGCTCGACAACCCTCTCCACCACGCGCTCGACCGCCTTCGTCTCTGGCTCCCAGCGGCGTGGGCGCGCAGCCGGCTCCGGCTCGACCAGGTCCAGCAGCGGGCCGGCGGGGGGCGCATCCCGCTTCAACCGGACAGCACGCCGCCCGTCCCGGGCGGCGTCGGCCAACAGTCGGGCGGCCTGGGCCGGCGTGGTGCGCCAGTCGATCAGCAAAGGAGCTGAGTCGGGAATGGCGCTGACAGCATCCAGCTCGGCACGAAGCGCAGCCTCGTAAGCTGCCGGGTCCGAGAGAATGTCCCGAAGGTCCGCAGGGGAGTCCTCCCAGTCCGTCAGGTCGCCGTGCCCAAATGCCCAGGCCTCGGCGCGGGCGACGTCATCGGCCGAGAAGCCGAGTTGGGGCAGCAGATCGCCCGCGGCGTCCTCGAAGCCCAGCACGTCGCGCAGGAAGCCGGCGTCCAGCACAGGGGACCGGAAGGCGTCCCCGAGGTTGTCGACATGCACCAGGGCGTCTTCCAGCCCCTCAAGTTCCAGATCTGTAAACCCTCTTGCCCGCAGGGCCGTATGGTCGACGCCCGGTGCGTCGACCAGCGTGCGTCGACCGAAGAGGCGGCGTTCAGCAGCTTCGACGTCGCCGCCGCACTGCTCGATCGCAGCGGCCAGCGAGGGCCGCAGGCGCCGCGCCACGCCACCATCTGCTGTCTGCCAGCAATCGAAGGTCGAGAGCGGGGAAAGGCCCAGCCTGAGACCGGCCTCGATATCGTCGACGAAGAGCGCGACTGAGGCGTCGCTTGCCCCCGTACGGACCAGCTCCGCAAGCTGATCTGCGCGGGACACGTCCGCAGGGGACGCGCTGTAGAGCACGTGATCCACCAGACCACCCAGTCCGATGGCCACGGTCGATCCCCCACCGCCAGCAAGCGCAGCGGTCCAGAGGCGCACAAGGTCACGGAGAGCGGGCTCAAACTCTGTCCCGGCAACCCGTTCCAGCGCTGGCAGGGACAGGAGGACCGCCGGCGTTCGCCTGGCTTCCGACACGGCCTCCGCCGCTGCCGGATCGAATGTCAGGATCAGGTCGCCATCCAGCGCGGCCTCGGCCGCTGCGTGGGCCTCGGGCGCGCCGGAGGCGATCATGGCCCGGTCGGCCAGCGCCAGACGGGGCGGCGAGGGCGCGCGGGGCACCGGAGCGACGTCGAACCGCTCGCCCTGGATGGCCCGGATAATGTCGGCGTCGGCGGCTCCCGTCCGGCGGGCGGCGAGCGCCGCCCGCGTCAGGGCTGGATTTCTCTGCGGATCGGCGCAGTCCGCGCTTGGTCCTTCGCAGCGAGTCACGGCGTCAGCGACGCGCTCCAGCGCCGCGGCGACCGCATCGACGGCGCCAGCGGCCAGGCGCTCTCCCCGTCGCAGAGCGGACTCCGCCCGCAAACGGCGCGCTGCGTCGGGTTCGGACAGGTTGATCAGGCCGACGCCGAAACCCGACGTGCGGGCGGGAGAGGCGAGTCCCAGCAGTATGGTCGCCGCCAGCTCTCCTGCATTGTCCGGCGCTGTACGTCGCGCCCATGCGACCGCGATTTCCGCCAGCAAGTCTTCGCCATCCGCCACCAGGCCCTCGGCCTCGGCCCAGTCCAGCCACGCCTCGACCTGAACGTCCGTCCAGCTCTCTGGCGCGCGCAAGGCGACCAAGCGGTCCGGGCGCTCGACCTCCCGGACTGGCCGATGCATTGCGGCGGCGAGGGAGGCGAATGGAAAGCGCATGCGGCGGACTCGTCGTGGCCTTTCGGCCAGATTAGCGGTGCGGCGGGCTTTGCGGCAATAAATCTGGCGTGTCCGGCCCTGGTTACCCCCAAGATGTTGAGGCTAAAGGGCTGCGCGCGGTGCTGGACGCCGGCCTCGCCGCTTTCTATAATGCAGCCTGCGTCGCCGGCCCCCGCCGGCCGACCTTGCGTGAGTGGATTTCCCGACGTGCTAGGCAGGATTTTCGGCTGGACCAGTGGCGCCACCATCGGCACCTTCTTCACGATCGCCAAGCGTGGCGAGCATGTGGGGACGGACGAGTTCGGCAACCGCTACTACCTTTCCCGCGACAGCTCGAGCTATGATGGCCGCCGTCGCCGCTGGGTGACCTATAACGGCTATGCTGACGCCTCGAAGGTGCCGCCGGACTGGCATGGCTGGCTGCATTACACCTTCGACGAACTGCCGACGGATCAGCCGCTCCCGCGCCGTGCGTGGGAAGAGGACCACCTGCCCAATCTGACCGGCACCCCGATGGCGTGGCGGCCCAAGGGTTCGCTCGCCGCCGATGGCGTGCGCCCGCCGGCGACCGGTGATTACGAAGCCTGGCGTCCGGAATGACTCTGCGCGGGGCGATCCTGACCGGTGTGACCGTGGCGGCGCTTCTGGCTTCCGGCGGCGTTCTGGCGTCGGCCATCAATGATCTGCCCCAGGACGCGGTCCCGATCCAGGACCCTACGGCCGCCCTCAATCGTCAGACGCCGGCTCAAGCCCCGCCGATCGAGCCTGCGCCGGAAGCCGCGCCGGCGCCGGCCTCGCCGATCGCCGTGACCCCGGTCACTCCGCCCATCGCGGTTACCGATGTCGAAGGACAGGAAGACGAGGAAGCGGAAGCCGAGGAGGCTCCGGTCAAGCGCGTAGAGGCGCCGGCCGCCCCCTCCCGTCGCCAGCGCCGTCGCGTGGCGATCGTGGAGGCTATCGACAAGATCACGGCCGAATCGATGCGGTTCGAGGTCGAGGTCGGAGGCCGCCCGGTCCGGTTCCAGCGCACGCTGATCTTTACCGCCCGGGCCTGCGAAGTCTCCGCGCCGGACGAACAGGTGTCCGACGCCGTCGCCTATCTGGAAGTCAGCCTGCAGCCGCGGGGCGTTATCCAGGTCAGCGAACCGCGGCAGATTTTCCGCGGCTGGATGTTCGCTTCATCGCCCGCCGTCAGTGGGCTGCAGCATCCGATCTATGACGCCTGGATTGTTGGCTGCAAGGCGTAGAACAGCGCTTCTGAACCGCTCATCGGGGCGAACAGCGAGCGGGTGTTGGGACGCAGCGGGCGGGCGGCACGCAGCAGTTTGAGGTACGCCGGCTGCGGGGTTTCGATCGCACCAAACTGGCTGAGGTGGCTGGTCAGGAACTGGGTATCCAGCAGCCGCCAGCCGCCGCGCTTCAGCCGGGCGACCAGATGCACCAAGGCGATCTTTGAGGCGTCGCGTTCGCGACTGAACATGCTCTCGCCGAAGAAGGCCCCGCCGAGGGTGACCCCGTAGAGGCCGCCGACCAGGGTCTCGTCGCGCCAGCATTCGATGCTGTGGGCGTGGCCACGGGCGGAGAGCTCGATGTAGAGGCGGCGGATCGGGGCGTTGATCCAGCTGTCGTCGCGGCCCGGACCGGAGGCGGCGCAGGCGTCCAGCACGGCGTCGAAGGCCGTGTCGACCCGGACCGAGACGCCGTCGGCGCGGACCGTGCGCTTGAGGCGGGTCGGGACGTGGAACCGGTCCAGCGGGATGATGCCGCGCTGTTCCGGCTCGACGAGGAATATCCGCGGATCGTCACGGGCCTCGCCCATCGGGAAGACGCCGGTGGCGTAGCAGTTCAGCAGCTCGTCGGGGCCGAAGCCGCCGAAGGGGCCGTCGGCGCTGAAGCCCGGGTCGCTCAGCCTTCGCCCTTCTGGCGTTTGGCCCAGTTTTCCAGCCAGTGGATGTCGTAGTCGCCGGACAGGATGTCGGGCTCCTGCAGCAGCTTCTGGAACAGGGGGATGGTGGTGTCGATGCCGCCGACGACCATCTCGTTCAGGCTGCGCCTGAGGCGGGCGATGCACTCCTCGCGGTCGCGGCCGTGGACGATGAGCTTGCCGATCAGGCTGTCGTAATAGGGCGGAATCCGATAGCCCGAATAGAGCGCCGAATCCATCCGCACCCCCAGACCGCCGGGCGCATGGAACGTGTTCACGCGGCCGGGCGAGGGGCTGAAGTTCGGCAGTTTCTCGGCGTTCAGCCGCACCTCGATCGCGTGGCCGTTGACCACCAGATCCTCCTGGCGCATCGACAGCCGGTTGCCCGCCGCGACCATGATCTGTTCGCGCACGAGGTCGACGCCAAAGATCGCCTCGGTCACCGGATGTTCGACCTGCAGGCGGGTGTTCAT
>DDSO01000122.1:3211-3366 GCA_002343425.1 Brevundimonas sp. UBA2388 | reverse complement strand
TACGAATACGACGCCGTCTCCCGCCTGCGCGACAGCCAGCTCGGCGAGGAACGCGTCCACGACGTGCGCAACTACCTCAAGCCCGGCAAGCTGTGGGAGGCCTTCACCGCCCCGAACCGCCCCGTCCTGCTGATCGACGAGATCGACAAGGCCGA
>DDSO01000122.1:0-3092 GCA_002343425.1 Brevundimonas sp. UBA2388 | reverse complement strand
TTCCACTACATCCGCTTCCCGGACGACCAGACCATGAAGGCCATCGTCGATGTCCACTTCCCGGGCATCAAGCCGCGGCTGGTCTCGGAGGCGCTCAAGACCTTCTATGAGATCCGCGACACGCCCGGCCTGAAGAAGAAGCCTTCAACCTCGGAACTTCTGGACTGGCTCAAGTTGCTGCTGGTCGATGACGTCGATCCGGAGACCCTGCGCGAGAAATCGCCCAACAAACTGATCCCGCCCCTGCACGGCGCCCTGTTGAAGAACGAACAGGACGTCCACCTCTTCGAACGTCTCGCCTTCCTTCACCGCCGTGAGGGCGCGCGACCCGGTTCGTAACAGGCCGAACACACGAACGAACAGGTTTCGTCACGCGCCTTACCGCGATTTCACTGGAAAATGAATCAAGCGCGCGCAGGATAGAGGCGTACCAGGACCACACTTCGATGCCCCTACGTCCCTTTCTGATCCCCGCGCTCTGCGCCTTCGCCGGGCTCTCCGCCTGCGGCGACGGCGTGCGCATCTCCTCGACCCGCAGCGAGAACAACGACGCCAAGGGCGTGCTCAAGGTCGTCGAGACGCTGCAGTGCCCGCAGACGATGGGTTCCCTGACGCGCAAGGGCTCGGCCTCCGAAGGCGGCACCGTCTGCACCTATGTCGGCCCCAAGGGCGCCGAGGTCAGCCTTCACCTGGTCCCGCTCGACGGCGAAACGCCCGCCCAGGTGCTTAAGGCCTTCGAACAGCGACTGTCCGGCGACCTGCCCCGCGCCTTGGATGCGCTGGAGGCGGCCGCGGATTCGGCTGATCAGGCCGCCGCGTCGGCGGACCGTGCGGCCGCCGCCGGCGATCAGGCCGCCGCCACCGCTGACCAGGCCGCCGCCTCGGCCGACCGCGCCTCGGTCCGGGCTCCGGGGGTCAACATCGAGGCGAATGGCGATGACGCCACGGTCCGCCTGCCCGGCGTTCGCATCGAGACCCGCGGCGACAAGGCCAGCGTCCGCATCGGCGGCTTCCACATCGACGCCGACGACAGCGACGGGTCCGCGCGGGTCTCGGGCTCGACGCCCAACGGCGACGACGTCACCATCACCGCCCGGAACGACGCCGCGGAAATCCGCGCCAGCGCCGGCGGCGGGGGCACCCGCACCAGCTGGATCCTGACCGACAGCCGCACCTCCGAAGCCGGCTGGCGTGTGGTCGGCTACGAGGCCCGGGGGCCCGCCGGCGGCCCCCTCGTCGTCGCCACCGTCCGCTCCCGCGACCGCAACCGCGAACGCGCTTTCGAGGACGCCAAGGACCTCGTCGCGCTCAACGCCGGGGAATAACCGTCGGCTCCGGCCTTGATCGCGGCCGCCCGATGCGTCACCAACCCTGCCCAGCAAGCAGGAACCACCCTTGGCCGTTACGCCCCGCCCCTCCGCGAAAGTACCCCGCGCCTGGCAGCGCATGCTGTCCGGCCGCCGCCTCGACCTGCTCGACCCCTCGCCGTTCGACATCGAGATCGAGGACATCGCCCACGGCCTTGCCCGCGTCGCCCGCTGGAACGGCCAGACCATCGGCGAACACGCCTTCTCGGTCGCCCAGCACTCCTGCGTCGTCGAGGAGATCGCCGCCCACATCAGGCCGGGCCTGGAGCCGAAATGGCGCCTCGCCGCCCTGCTCCATGACGCCTCGGAATACGTCATCGGCGACATGATCTCGCCCTTCAAGGCGGCACTGGGCGTCAACTACAAGGCTTTCGAGGCCCGCCTGGAAGGTGCCATCCACCTCCGCTTCGGCCTGCCGCCGAAGAACCCCGTCGAGATCAAGACCCTGATCAAGAAGGCCGACGTCGCCTGCGCCTATTTCGAGGCCACCCAACTGGCGGGCTTCAGCAAGAAGGAGGGTCTGAGCCTGTTCGGCTCGCCGCCCCCCGGCTACGACCTGATCATCGACCCCCTGCCTGCCCCCGTGGCCCAGCAGCGCTACCTCGACCGCTACCGCGTCCTGGCCGAGGCCGTCGGCCTGATGCCCGCCGCCGACGCCTGGCATACGGAATAGGCGATGGGCGCGCCGGCTGAACAGGGTGTTCGCATCGGCCTCTCGGCGGTTGTCATCGCCCTGCGCGACCGCAAGGCCTGCGTCCTGACCACGCCGGGCGAGGACGGCGACGCCGCCCTGCCCTTCGGCCCGTTCGACCCGGCCCGCGACCGCACCTTCGAACGGGCGCTGCGCGACTTCGTCACCGCCCAGACCGGCTTCCGCCTCGGCTTCGTCGAACAGCTCTACACCTTCGGCGACCTCGGCCGGGCCAGTCCCCGCGCCACGCCCGGCCCCGAACGACGCCGCGAGGTCTCCGTCGGCTACCTCGCCCTGACCGCCGACGCCGCCGGAACGCCCCTCGCCGAGGCGCGCTGGACCCCGGTGCTGGACATCTTCCCCTGGGAAGACCGCCGCGACGGCGACCCCGCCTGCCTCGCCCCGCTGGTCGCCGACCTGACGGCCTGGGCCGGGGGCGATCCCCGTAAGCAGGCCCGGGTCGACAGCCTGTTCGCGACCACCCCCACCCATCGCTGGAGCGAGAGCCGCGTCCTCGAACGCTACGAACTCCTCTACGAGGCCGGCCTGGTCGCCGAAGCCGCCCGCGACCAGAACCGCCCCCCCGTCACGGCACCGCCTGGCCGCTCCATGGTCTCCGACCACCGCCGCATCCTCGCCACCGGCCTCGGTCGCCTGCGCAGCAAGCTGAAATACCGCCCCGTCCTGTTCGACCTCATGCCCGCGACCTTCACCCTGTCCGAGCTCCAGATCGCCGCCGAGGCTGTCGCGGGCCTGTCGCTGCACAAGCAGAATTTCCGCCGTGGAGTCGAACGGACCGGCCTGGTCCAGCCCACAGGCCGCCTGTCAGCCGCCACCGGCGGCCGGCCGGCCGAGCTGTTCCGCGTCATCGACGGCGATCTGACCACGGGCGAGGCCCTCGGCCTGCCCCTGCCTGCGCAACGTTGAATCGATTTCTCAACGGCCCGCTTGCGGCGCGGCCCGGTCCCCATTAGAGAAGCCGCTCGCTCGACCAAGCGTCCTACGGCCCCGCGGAGAGGTGGCAGAGTGGTCGA
>DDSO01000086.1:35458-35800 GCA_002343425.1 Brevundimonas sp. UBA2388 | reverse complement strand
GCTCGGCCGCCGTCGGCGCGGCCCTGCTGCCGATCGGCGCGCTGTTGCTGGGCTTCATCATCCAGGGCTCGTCGGAGGAGCTGCTGTTCCGCGGCTGGCTGATGCAGCTGATCGCCTCGCGCCACGGGATCTGGATCGCCGTTGTCGCCAACTCGGCCCTGTTCGCCCTGGCCCATGCGGGGAATATCGAGCCCTCGAACGAACTGTATGTCGGCCTCGCCAATATCGTTCTGTTCGGTCTGTTCATCAGCCTCTACGCCGTGCGCGAGGGGTCGCTGTGGGGCGTGTGCGGCTGGCATGCGGCGTGGAACTGGCTGCTGGGCCTCGGCTTCGGGCTGGAGG
>DDSO01000086.1:35130-35418 GCA_002343425.1 Brevundimonas sp. UBA2388 | reverse complement strand
CCGGCGGGGCGTTCGGGCCGGAGGCGAGCGTGGTCACCACGGCGGTGCTGCTGACCGGCACGGTCGTGCTGATGCTGCGGGGCCGGACGCGGGACCACGGCGTGGAGGCGGCGCCGGCCACGGACGCCGCCTGAGCCGTCAGGCGCTTCTCTTCAGCGCCGAGACCCGCGCCTTGCGGCGGGTTTCGTGGCGGTCGAGAATTTCCTTGAGGTATTTGCCGGTCCAGCTCTTCGGATTGGCGGCCACCTGTTCGGGGGTGCCGACCGCGACGATCTCGCCGCCGCCGTC
>DDSO01000086.1:32860-35089 GCA_002343425.1 Brevundimonas sp. UBA2388 | reverse complement strand
GGTGGGCTCGTCGAGGATGTAGAGGGTCTTGCCGGTGGCCCGCTTGGACAGCTCCTTGGACAGTTTGACCCGCTGGGCCTCGCCACCCGACAGGGTGGTCGCGGACTGGCCGACCTTGACGTAGCCGAGGCCGACGCGGTTCAGGGTCAGCATCTTGTCGCGGATCGAGGGCACGGCCTTGAAGAAGGAGCCGGCCTCCTCAACGGTCATGTCGAGGACGTCGCTGATCGACTTGCCCTTGAAGACGATTTCCAGCGTTTCGCGGTTGTAGCGTTTGCCCTTGCAGACGTCGCAGGTGACGTAGACGTCGGGCAGGAAATGCATCTCGATCTTGATCAGGCCGTCGCCCTGGCAGGCTTCGCAGCGGCCGCCCTTGACGTTGAAGCTGAAGCGGCCGGGGCCATAGCCGCGCGCCTTTGACTCCGGCAGGCCGGCGTACCAGTCGCGGATCGGACCGAAGGCGCCGGTGTAGGTGGCCGGGTTCGAGCGCGGGGTGCGGCCGATGGGCGACTGGTCGATGTCGATCACCTTGTCGAACATCTCCAGCCCCTCGATGCGGTCGAAAGGAGCCGGGGCGTCCGAGGCGTTGTGCAGCCGCCGGGCGGCGGCCTTGTAGAGGGTCTCGATGGTGAAGGTCGACTTGCCACCGCCCGACACGCCGGTGACGCAGGTGAACAGGCCGCCCGGAATTTCGCCGGTGACGTTCTTGAGGTTGTTGCCGGTCGCGCCGGAGACCCGGAGCATTTTCTTGCGGTCGACCGGCCGACGGCCGTCGGCGGGCAGTTCGATTTCGCGCTCGCCGGTCAGGTATTTGGCGGTCAGTGAGGCGCCGTTGGCCATGACTTCGGCCGGCGTGCCCTGGGCGCAGACCTCGCCGCCGTGGATGCCGGCGGCCGGGCCCATGTCGATGACATAGTCGGCGGTCAGGATGGCCTCCTCATCGTGCTCGACGACGAGGACGGAGTTGCCGAGGTCGCGCAGGCCGCGCAGGCTTTCCAGCAGGCGGGAGTTGTCCCGCTGGTGCAGGCCGATGGACGGCTCGTCGAGGACGTAGAGGACGCCCGTCAGGCCCGAGCCGATCTGGGAGGCCAGACGGATGCGCTGGCTCTCGCCGCCGGACAGGGTGCCCGAAGCGCGCGACAGGCTGAGATAGTCGAGGCCGACGTTGTTGAGGAAGCGCAGCCGGTCGGTGATCTCCTTCAGGATGCGGCGGCCGATTTCCATCTGTTTGGCGGTCAGCTTGCCGTCGAGGGCGGTGAACCACTCGTGGGCGTGTTTGATCGACAGCCAGGAGACCTCGGCGATGTCGGTGGCCGCCACCTTGACCGCCAGGGCCTCGGGTTTGAGGCGTTTGCCACCACAGGCTTCGCACGGGGTCTCGGACTGGAACCGGCCCAGCTCCTCGCGCACCCAGGCCGAGTCCGTCTCGCGCCAGCGGCGTTCGAGGTTGGGAAGCACGCCTTCGAAGGCCTTGGAGACCTCGTATTTGCGGGCGTTGTCATCGTAGGTGAATTTGATCTTCTCGGACCCGGTGCCGCGCAGGATGACGGCCTGGGCCTGTTCCGGCAGGTCGCGCCAGGCGACGTCCATCGAGAAGCCGTAGTGGCGGCTGAGCGACTGCAGGGTCTGGGTGTAGAGCGGCGAGGGGCCGCGCGACCATGGCGCGACGGCGCCCTTGTGCAGGGTCTTGTCGCGGTCCGGGATGACAAGGTCGGCGTCGAAGGCCAGCTTGACGCCAAGTCCGTCGCAGGTCGGGCATGCGCCGAAGGGATTGTTGAACGAGAACAGTCGCGGCTCGATCTCGCTGATGGTGAAGCCGGAGACCGGGCAGGCGAATTTCTCCGAGAACGTCAGGCGGCGAGGCGCGGTCTCGCCTTCGGCGATGTTGGCCCATTCGGCCACGGCGATGCCGTCGGCGAGGCCGAGGGCCGTCTGCAGGCTGTCGGCGTAGCGGCTTTCCAGCCCGGCCTTGGTGACGATCCGGTCCACGACGATGTCGATGTCGTGCTTGAACTTCTTGTCGAGCGTCGGGGCGTCCTCGATGGCGTAGAATTCACCGTCGATCTTCAGCCGCTGGAAGCCGGCGCGCTGCCACTCGCCCATCTCCTTGCGGTATTCGCCCTTGCGGCCGCGGACGACGGGCGCCAACAGCATCAGCCGCTCGCCCTCGGGCAGGGCGGTCAGCTTGTCGACCATCATGGAGATGGTCTGGCTCTCGATCGGCAGGCC